>CACZQM010000001.1 GCA_902783285.1 uncultured Desulfovibrio sp.
AACCTGTTCCACGGGAATTTTGCCGGCACCTACAGCGACGGGATGACAGGCGATTACATCATCATGCCCGGAGACCGCATCGCCGTCCGCGTCTGGGGCGCAAAAACGTATGATGATGTCCTTTCGGTGGACCAGCAGGGCAATGTTTTCCTGCCGGAGATAGGCCCCGTGCAGGTGGCCGGCCTGCGCCAGGCCTCCCTCCAGAGTGCAGTGGCCGGCAGGCTTGCCTCGGTGTTCACCAGCAACGTGAACATCTATGTCAACCTGCTCAGTTCGCAGCCCGTTGCCGTCTATGTCACAGGGTTCGTGAACCAGCCCGGGCGCTATGCGGGCGGTCCGATGGATTCCGTCATGTCTTTCCTTGACAGGGCCGGCGGCATCACGCCCAACCGCGGCTCGTTCCGCAAGGTGCAGGTCAAGCGCAGGGGCAGCCTGGTCGCTTCGCTCGACCTTTACGATTTCGCGCTCAATGGCAACATGCCCTCCATCCGCCTGAAGGACGGCGACGTGATCCTCGTGGGCGAGCGCGGTCCGAGCGTTGCGGCCTTCGGCATGATCCGCCAGGAAGCCCGGTATGAATTCAGCGGCACCGCCTCAGGAGCGCAGCTCATCAAATACGGACGGCCGCTTTCGCATGCGACGCATGTGAGCGTTTCAGGGATGCGCGGAGGAAAGTCTTTCCATCAGTATGTGCCGCTCTCGGCCTTTACGCAGATGCGCCTGTTCGACGGCGACAGTGTGGAGTTCGTCGCCGATGCGAGGGGCCGCACCATCATGACGGCGGTCACCGGCGCCATACAGGGAGAATCCCGCTTCCCCGTGAAGAACAGCACGTCGCTGCGTTCGCTGCTGGCCTATGTGCAAGTCGATCCCGCCATAGCCGCTACCGGTTCGGTCTACGTGCGCAGGCACAGCGTCGCCGAGCAGCAGAAGGCCATCCTTTCCGATGCGCTGCACAGGCTCGAGCAATCGACGCTCACGGCGACGTCATCCACGGCGGAGGAGGCGCAGATACGCGTGCGCGAGGCCGAGCTCGTCCAGGATTTCGTGCACCGCGCAGCATCGCTCACTCCGGACGGCGTCGTCGTCGTCTGCCGCAACGGCAAGGTGAACGACCTCCTGCTGGAGGACGGCGACGTGGTCGTCATCCCGCAAAAGAGCGATGTCGTCCAGGTCTCCGGCGAGGTCATGCTGCCCAAGGCCGTCACTTTCGACAAGGGCATGTCGACGGATGACTACATCAAGGGCGCGGGCGGGCTGACCGACCGCGCCGACAAGAAGAACATCCTCGTGGCTAGGATGAATGGCGAAGTGGGGCTGGCACAGGAGATGGGCATCCATCCCGGGGACCGCATCCTTGTCATGCCGCGCGTCGACACCAAGAATCTTGAGCTCGGCAAGGGCATTTCCCAGATCCTCTACCAGATCGCCGTGGCGACCAAGGTCGCGATCGGTCTGTAGGGCGCACAGGGCGCCCGCGCCCCGCGCAGTATATCCCGATGGGGGCGGCAACGCCCCCGTTTTTATAGGAAGCATGGCGCCGGAGCGCGCGAAGGAGGCAGGTCATGTCATTGAAACAGCGTCTCGGGCTGGAGGGCGATCCGCTGTACGTCATGGACGGCAACGCATTCCTCTTCCGCGGTTTTTTTGCCAATGCCAACATGACCCGTTCCGATGGCTTTCCCACGGGGGCCCTGTACATCGTGGGTCGGGTGCTGCTGAAGATCCTCCGTGAGGAGCGCCCAAAGCACTTCGCGTTCATCCTTGACGGTCACGGAACGCACTTCAGGCATGACATCTTCCCGGCATACAAGGCAAACCGCCCGCCCGCACCGGAAGGGCTCGTAGCCCAGATAGAGCCGCTTAAGGAACTGGTCCGCGTCCTTGGGATGGAAGTGGTCGTTTCCGAAGGCTGCGAAGCAGACGACTGCATCGCCAGCCTGGCGGCCCGGCATGGCGCAGAGCGCCCCGTCGTGATCGTCGGGGTGGATAAGGATCTGCGCCAGTGCCTGGCTCCCGGCGTATTCATGTGGGATCCTGCTTCCAGGGAGGAAAAGGTCGTCACGCTGGATTCCTTCCGCACCGAAACGGGGCTCGAGCCGTCCCAGTGGGCCGATGTCCAGGCGCTTATCGGCGATGCCACCGACAATGTCCCCGGCGTGCGCGGCATAGGGGAGAAGACCGCGGAAAAGATCTTCCGTGAATTCAAGGACCTGGAGGACCTGCGCGACCGCATGGACCAGGTCCCTCCTGCCGTGCGCAAAAAGCTGGCCGGCAGCGAAGAAGCCATGTTCCTTTACCGTGAGCTGACCCGCCTGCGCACGGATCTTTGCCCGAAGAGCCTCGGCGAGCTTGCTGTCAGCCCCCTGGACGGAGCCTCGGCCCGCATGTTTTTCCGCCAGTACGAGATGTCTTCCCTCCTGCGTGAGCTGGACAGCCTCATCCGCCAGGGCATCGTTGCCCTTGCACCGGCATCGGAGCCCCTTCCTGCAAAAAAAGAACAGGCTGCGTTCGTCCAGGGCGGGCTTCTGTCCCTGCTGGATCCGTCACCTGCCCTTCCTCCCCTCCGTGCCGTGCCGGAAGCCTCCGGCCTGCCCTCTTGCGCGGGCAGGCTTGCCGCCGTCACGCCGGCGCCTTCCGGCCGTTTCCAGGAGCAGGGGCTTTGCATCGCCATCGATGGACAGGACTGCGAAGACATGGTCTACAAAGGCGATGTCCTGGATCTTGCGGACTGGCTGGCGCAGGCGGAACAGGTCATCGTTCCGGATCTGAAGTCCCTCATGCACGAGCATCCGGCATGGCGTTCGCTCGACATAACGCACTGCTTTGACATGGGGCTTGCCGCATACCTCCTGGACCCGGAAGACAGGGACTACAGCTGGCCGAAGATCTCTGCGCGCTATGCCGAAAAGAGCGGGCTCCCGCTCGAAAGGCCCGCGGCCATGGCATTGGCACTGTTCCGGGAACAGTCTGCTCTCTTGCGCCGCGCAGGGCTTTTTCCCCTGCTGACGGGCATGGAGATGCCGCTCATCCCCGTGCTGGCCGATATGGAGGACGCAGGGATCACCATCGATGCACAGGCGCTGAAAGGCTTTCTGGATGAAGTGCAGGCAGAGCTCAACAGGCTGACGCAGCGCATATATGCCGAAGCCGGCGGTGAATTCAACATCCGGTCTGCACAGCAGATCGGCGAGGTCCTGTTCACCAGGCTGGGGCTTGCCCATGCCGGGTCCACCAGGGGCGGGCAGGCATCCACCGCCCAGTCCGTGCTGGAGAAGCTGTCCGGCGAGCATCCCGTCGTGGACAGCCTGCTGGAATTCCGCAAGCTGGAGAAGATGCGCTCCACCTACCTGGAGCCGCTCCCCAGGCTGGCAGACGCCCGGGGGCGCATCCATACCACATTCAACCAGACGGCCACAGCCACGGGGAGGCTTTCCTCCAGCAACCCGAACCTCCAGAACATCCCGGTGCGGGGAGGCATGGGAAGGCGCATGCGTTCCTGCTTCACCGCCGGACCGGGCATGAAGCTGGTCTCGGCGGACTACTCCCAGGTCGAACTGCGGGTGCTTGCCCATTATTCCCAGGACCCAACGCTCATCGCCGCCTTCCGCAGCGGAGAGGACATCCACAGGCGCACGGCCGCACTGCTGCATGACATGGATCCTTCCCAGGTGGGGCCGGATGAACGGCGCAGGGCCAAGACCATCAATTTCGGGCTGATCTACGGCATGGGGGCGCGCAAGCTGGGACAGGACCTGGGCATCCCTCTTGCCGAGGCCAGGATGTTCATCGAACGCTATTTTTCACGTTTTGCCCGCATCAAGGCATTTTTCGACGCCGTGGAGGAAGCTGCCCGCAGGGACGGATTCGTGACCACGCTTTCCGGGAGGCGCCGGCCCCTCCCCGACATGCGTTCGCAAAGCGGGCAGGCGCGCGCTCTGGCCGAGCGCCAGGCGGTGAACACCCTCATCCAGGGGTCCGCGGCGGATCTGATCAAGTTCGCCATGCTGGCCGTGCATGGGGATCCTCTGCTCAAGGATCTGGGTGCGCGGCTTTTGCTGCAGGTCCATGACGAACTCATCGTGGAAGTCCCGCAGGAAAACGCTCCCCAGGCTGCCGGCCGGCTTTCTGCCCTGATGACGGACACGGCGTCCTGGGGGGTGGAGCTGTCCGTGCCCCTGGTGGCGGACGCCGGCATCGGATCGAACTGGGGAGAAGCCCATTGACGGCGCACAACGGGAGGGCATGATGGCTTTGCTTGCGATACGCGGTGGCTGCCTGACGCTGGGCAGCAAGTGCATCCTGGACGATGCGAGCCTGTTCGTGGAAGAAGGCGAGAGGCTCTGCATCGTGGGACGCAACGGAGTGGGCAAATCCTCGCTGCTTTCTGTGCTGGCAGGGCGCCTGCCCCTGGATTCCGGGGAGCTTTACATCCAGCCGGGGCTCCGCATGGGCTACGTCCAGCAGGCTGTGCCGGAACATTGGCAGGGGACTGTCTTTTCCGTGGCTGCCGGTGCCCTTGGCGAAGAAGGAAGGATGCTGGCAGCAGCGCACGGGGCGGCTTCAGGAAAGGCCGGCCTCCCGGACGGAGGGCAGCCTGACCGTTCCGTGGGGCATGGCGAAGTGTGGGAGCGTTACGGCGATGTCCTTGCCGTCGTGCACAGCCTGGGACTGGACCCGGACGCGGAGTTTTCCGCTCTTTCCGGCGGTACGAGGCGCAGGGTGGCCCTTGCCCGCGCGCTCGTTTCTTCTGACCTCCTCCTGCTTGACGAGCCGACCAACCACCTGGACATCAGCACCATATGCTGGCTCGAAGAATATCTGGCCCGGCAGTCCCGCACCCTCCTCTTCGTCAGCCATGACAGGGCGTTCGCCCGCAGGCTGTCCAGCCGTGTCGTCGAGCTGGACCGCACCAGGCTGTACAGCTACGGCGGCGGCTATGACACTTTTCTTGACCGCCGTGAAGAACGCCTGCATGCCGAAGAGTTGCAGAACGTCGTGTTCGACAAGAAGCTGGCCCAGGAGGAAGCCTGGATACGCCAGGGGATCAAGGCCCGCCGGACGCGCAACATGGGGCGCGTACGCGAGCTTTTCAAAATGCGTGAAGAGCGTGCCGCACGGCTTGAACGCCAGGGGAAAGCAGCACTGAACGTGCAGGAGGCGGAAAAGTCCGGCAGGCTCGTTGCGGAATTGCGGCACGCTTCCTTTTGCTGGCCGGACGGCCATAAGGTCTTTGAAGACGCCTCCCTGATCATCCAGCGCGGGGACAGGATCGGCCTCATCGGAAACAACGGCGTGGGCAAGACGACGTTTTTGCGCGTGCTGCTGGGCGGGCTTGAGCCGACGGCCGGAAGCGTGCGCCTGGGGACGAATCTTGAGATCGCCTATTTCGACCAGCTTCGCGCCACGCTGGATGATTCGCAGACGCTCATGCAGGCCGTGACGGACGGCAGCGACTATGTGACCATCAACGGAGAAAACCGCCATGCCGCCGGCTACCTGCGTGATTTCCTCTTTCCCGCCGACAGGCTGCGCACTCCCGTCGGGCTCCTTTCCGGCGGGGAACGCAACCGCCTGCTTCTGGCGCGCCTCTTCACCCGCCCCTCGAACATGCTGGTGCTTGACGAGCCGACCAACGACCTGGACGCAGAGACGCTTGACCTTCTGGAAGAGATGCTTGCCGATTACAAGGGCACGGTGCTGATGGTCAGCCACGACCGCGCCTTCCTGGACGACCTCGTCACGGGGATCATCGCCCTTGAGGGGGATGGAAAAGTTCGTTGCTATGCCGGGGGCTACAGCGACTGGCTGCGCCAGCGCCAGGCAGCCCCGGAGGCGGGGACGGCACCTGCCAAGGCTTCCCGGAAGCCCGTTCCACCCCAGAAGCGCCGCCTGACATTCAGGGAGAAGCGGGAGCTTGAGGAACTCCTTGCCGAACGTGCTGCCCTGCCTTCCCGCCTGGAGGCGATGGAGCGGGAGCAGGCAGGTCTGGAGGAAAAGCTCGGCGATGCCGGGCTGTATGCCCGGGACCCCGCCGGGTTCGGCAGGATCATGGCGCGGCTTCCCGTGCTTGAAGAAGAACAGCTTTCCCTGCTGGAGCGGAGCGAAGCCATCGACGCACGCATAGCTGAGCTGCAGGACCTTGCCTGATGCCATGGCAAAGAAAAGCAGAAGCCCCGCCTCTGGAAGAAGGCGGGGCTTCGTTTTTGCCTGGCGTGCAGGGCTACACGAAGAACAGGAAGGTCAGCAGCAGGAACACGGGGCAGAGGATGCCCACGGACCAGGCCATGTAGCCGAAGAAGCTGGGCATCTTGACGCCCTGTTCTTCGGAGATGGCCTTGACCATGAAGTTGGGGGCGTTGCCGATGTAGGTATTGGCGCCCATGAACACCGCGCCCGCGGAAATGGCAGTGAGCGTGGAGGCATAGGTGGTCATCAGTTCTGTGGCATTGCCTCCGGCGGTGTTGAAGAACACCAGGTAGGTCGGGGCGTTGTCAAGGAAGGAGGAAAGCGCGCCCGTCAGCCAGAAGAACATGGAGTCGATGTTGTTGCCGGCGGCATCCCTCGTCATGTTGACAAGGCTGGCCAGGGCGCCGTCTGAGCCGGCGCGCAGGATGGCGATGGCGGGGATCATGCTCAGGAAGATGCCGATGAACAGCTTGGCGACTTCAAGGATGGGGCCCCAGGTGAATCCGTTGCGGGTGCGGGCGCCCATGTCGGTCATCTTCCAAGAGAGGAAGGCGATGACGATGTAGAGCAGGTCGCGCACCACGTTCTGCAGTTCCATCTCCACGCCGTAGATGTGGAACTTGGCCCCTTCCCACTGGCCGGACATCAGCGTGTTGATGACGATGCAGAGCAGGAAGATGAAGTTGATGTTGCCTTCGAATCCCAGCTTTTCATCGCTGTTGGCGCTGGCAGGCGCGGCAGGCTTGCCTTCCCTGGCGAAGAGCATGGTGTCGAGGACGAAGTACAGGGCCAGGAGGATGGCGGATGCGATCATCGTGAGGACGAAGACGTGGGTCGTCGTCCAGAAGAAGCTCACGCCCTTGAGGAAGCCGAGGAACAGGGGCGGGTCGCCCAGCGGGCTCAGGGAACCGCCGATGTTGGCGACAAGGAAGATGAAGAACACCACCTGGTGCACGCGGTACTTGCGGTGGGCGTTGGCGCGCAGCAGCGGGCGGATGAGCAGCATGGCAGCGCCGGTGGTCCCCATCCAGCTGGCGATCACCGTGCCCAGGGCGAGGATGCCGGTATTGACCACGGGCGTGCCCACCAGCGAACCTTTGAGGCGGATGCCGCCGGCCACGGTGAACAGGGCCACCAGCAGCAGGATGAAGGGCAGGTACTCAAGCAGGATGCTGTCCAGCGCCAGGAAGAGCGCGTTGCCGAAGCCGAAGGCGAAGGCGCAGGGGATGAGGAAGGCAAGCCCCCAGAACCCGGCCACCTTGCCGAAGTGGTGTTCCCAGAAATGGGGGCAGGCCAGCGGTCCGATGGCTATGGACAGCAGCATGCAGACAAAGGGGATGACCCAGAAAATGGAAAGGTCCTTGGGCAGGTGGAAATGCTCCGCCGCCAGGCAGACGCCTGGCATGAGCAGCAGTGCCGCGAGCACGGGAAGGATGAATTTAAAACGCTGCATCAACAGCCTCCTTATGGCAGGAAAAGTGTGCTGAAAGACTTTGTAACTTAATTTTTTCCTTCCATCAAGAACAACCGCGGCAGAAAGGAAGCATGATAAATACATCACACGGCCTGCCCGGCGGTGCGGATGTCGGAAAGGAGCTGGTCCCTGGCCTCGGCATAAGGGGCGGGCAATCCTTCGATGAGGGCCGTGGCACAGCCTTCCCCTGCGCAGATCCGGCGCGAAGCGGGGCATCCCATCAGATAGAACCAGCCGGCGGCCAGCAGGCGGAAATCGTTGGCGCTCTTCAGTTCGGCATAGCTGCAGGCCCGCTTCTCCAGCACGGACCGAATGACTTCCGGTGAGAAAAGCGCAGGATCGTCAGGGAAGGGCACGACGACGTCCGGCGTGCCGGACGTCCTCCCGTCCAGGTGGTCCCTGATCACCCGCATGATGTCGATGCGGTCGGCATCGCGCACTACGCCGGCGGCAAGGCGTGCCAGGGGGGCCATGCCCTGCGGCAGGTCGCGCCTGTTGTGCGCTCCCACCGCGGCAAGGACGCATCCCCTGATGTCCGGTTCGCCATCCAGGACGCATCCTCCGCGCAGCAATTCTTCACCCAGTGCGGCATGGTCGCAGGATGCCTGGTCGCGGAAGGTCCCCCAGATGCGGTATTGCTCAAAACGCGCGATGTCGTGCAGCAGCGCGGCAAGCAGGCAGGCACGCGCAGCCAGCGGGGCGAGGCCTTCCTCCCGTGCGATGATGCGCGTGTAGGCCAGGACGCGCATGGTGTGCTCCAGCTTGAGCCGCATGGGGGAGGGGGCGCGCGGGCAGGACGCGCATTCATCGTCCGCATAGCGCAGGAAAAAGGATTCATAGGCGGAGATATCCAGGGGATCTCCGGGGCGAAGCGACGGCACGGGGCATCGCGGTATGCGGAAAACGGGATCGTGCTTCATGCCGGGCAGACCTGCCTTGGCGGCATCCGGCGCAGGTGCCGGGGCAGCCCGTGCCGGCGCGCGGTTAAAATGACTTGACGCACCCTCTTTTTGACGTATTCAAAAGAAAAAAGCAAAGGAGCGCAGATATGCTGAAGCCACCGAACATCCTGACCATCGCCGGCTCCGATTCCGGCGGCGGCGCGGGCATACAGGCCGACCTGAAGACCATGGCCATGATGGGGACCTACGGCATGAGCGTGGTCACCGCGCTCACCGCCCAGAACGGCCTGGGCGTGGCGGGCATCTTCGCGCCGGAGCCCTCTTTCGCGGCGCTCCAGCTCAGCACCGTCCTGGACGGTTTTGCCGTCCATGCCGCCAAGACAGGCATGCTGTTCAATGCCGGCATCATCAATGCCGTGGCCGATATCCTGGAAGGGCAGTCCTTCCCCCTGGTGGTGGATCCCGTATGTGTGAGCACCAGCGGCCACAGGCTGCTCGAAGAAGACGCGGTGGACGTGCTGAAGAGCCGCATGATCCCGCGGGCCGACCTGCTCACCCCCAACAGGCCTGAGGCCGAGCTTTTTGCCGGGATGACGATCAAGAGCGACGATGATGCCGTGGAAGCCGCCCGCCGCATCGTAGGCATGGGCGCGAAGGCCGTGCTCATCAAGGGCGGCCATGTCGACGGCAAGCCCATTTTCGTCACGGACTGGCTTTTGGAGCGCGGCGGCGAGCCCTGCCCCCTGCGCCAGCCCCATGTGGACACCGAGAACACGCACGGCACGGGATGCACACTGTCCGCCGGCATTGCCGCGCAGCTTGGGCTGGGGATGCCGCTCAAGGTCGCCGTGACGAAGGCCCAGGAGTTTTTGAACCGCGCCTTGCGCCACAGTTTCAATCCGGGAAAGGGATTCGGCCCGGTCAATCACATGGCGGGCAGGGCATAGGCCTTAACCATCCCGCCGGCAAGGATCATGGCCTTGCCATGCATCCCAGGCATCTTTGCCCCATCAGCCGCTGCAGGGGGAGGATCCCGGCTGTTCAATGCAGCCTGTTGCGGAACAGCCAGCCCGCGAGCGGCAGGGTGGCGGCAGCCACTGCCAGCATGGGGATGAAATTGCCGGCGATGTCCGCCAGGGAAGCGCCTTCCAGGTAGATGCGGCGCACGCAGACCAGGGCAAAACGCAGCGGGTTGGCAAAGGTGGCTGCCTGCATGGCGTCGGGCATGGAGCTTACCGGGGTGGTGAAACCTGACAGCAGGATCATGGGCATGAGCGTCATGAAGCAATACACCATGGCTTGCTGCATGGTGAGCGATACGGCGGAAAGGCACAGCCCGATGCCGGCGCTGCCCAGCGTGAACACCAGGAGCGATATGTAAAGATCGGGCAGCCTGCCGGCAAAGGGGATCCGGAACCAGAAGACGCTGACCAGCAGGATGAGCGTCGACTGCCCAAGCCCCACGAGCACAGGGGGTATCGCCTTCCCCACGAGTATTTCCGTGGGAGACAGGGGCGTGACGAGCATCTGGTCAAACGTTCCCTGCTCCCTTTCCCTGGCGACGGAAAGGGCGGAAAGCAGCAGGATCTGCATCAGGCTGAGCGTGGCGATCATGGCGGGGAGGAAATTCCAGCGGGATTCCAGCTGCGGGTTGAACCAGGCGCGCGTTTTCAGCGTGATGGCTGCTGCGTGGCCGCGGTCCGCGTTGAACCTCTCCATGATCCGGCCAACGTACCCCAGGGCGATGGACGCCGTGGTGGAATTGCGGCCGTCCAGCGTCACAAAAACGGGAGCGTCCCTCCCGGCGCTGAGCTCCTTGGAAAACCGGCTTCCGATATGCACGGCGAGCAGCGCCTTGCCGTCGTATATCCAGCGCTCCGCCTGCGCGCTGGAATCCAGTGTCGCTACCCGGGAGAATTTGCCCGTTGCGTCAAGGCGGGCGGCCAGTTCACGGGAAAGGGCGCTTTTGTCCTGGTCACAGAGGGCGTAAGGGACATAGTTGAGATCGTAGGTGGCGGCATAGCCGAAGATGATGGTCTGCACAAGGATGGGCATGACAAGGACGAAGCGGCTCGAAGGATCCTTGAAGATGACCAGGAGTTCCTTGATGCACAGGCATCGCACGCGGCGGAGGAGCAGGATCAGGGCGTTCATGGCCTAATCCAGCCTTTTGCGGGTGAAATGCATGGCCAGCACCATGAACAGCACGGCGTAGGCTGTGAGGGCGGCACAGCCTTTGAGCATGATGCCTGCATTGACGCCGGCAAGGAACAGGGTCTTGAGCATGGTCATGTAATGCGTCGCCGGCAGGACATTGCCGATGATGCGGGCTATGGCCGGGATGCTGCGCAGGTCGAACAGGAATCCGGAAAGCATCATGGTGGGCAGGAAGCTGACTATGAGTGCCACCTGGCAGGCCAAAAACTGGCTGCGCGTGACAGCGGAGAGGAAAAGCCCCATGCCGAGGGCCACGATGAGGTAGAGCGCGGAACAGAGGATGAGCAGCCAGAGGGGGCCGCGCATGGGGACATGGAAAAGCCAGTGGGCGGCGGTCAGGCAGAGCCCCAGGCCGTTGAGGCCCAGGAGGAAATAGGGGATGATCTTGGACAGCAGCAGCTCGGCGCGGCCCGCGGGCGTGACAAAGAGCGATTCCAGGGTGCCGCGCTCCCATTCCCGCGCCATGACGAGCGCCGTCAGGAACGCGCCGACCAGGGTCATGATGATCACGATCAGCCCCGGTACAAGGTACCATGTGCTGTCGGAGGCCTCGTTGAACCATACGCGTCCCTGCAGCACCGCCGAGCCCCCCTGCGCTGCGGCCCCGCTGCGGTCGAGGCGCAGCTGCGCGTACCGCGCGAGTGCAGCCGTGACATACTGTTCCGTGAGCTGTGCCGTCGTGGTCTCGACCCCGTGCAGGATGAGCTGCATGCTGGCGCATCCCTGCTGCAGGTCTTCTTCGAAACGGCTGCCTGTGCGCAGGATGGCGTCCACCTCGCGCCGTTGCAGCATGGCTTCCGCATCGCGCATGGAGCTTGCCCGCCGGGGAGAGATCCAGGCAGAGGCTTCCAGCCCGGCAAGGACCTCCCGCGTCATCGGGGCATCCCGTTCCATGACGATGGCGACGGGCGCGTTGCGCACGTCCAGGGATATCCCGTAGCCGAAGATGAGGATGAGCACGATGGGGAGCACGATGCCGATGGCTATGCTGCTGGGATCCCTTGCCATCTGCCGGAATTCCTTGGCTGTGAGCGCGGCCAGCCTCCGCAAAAAGGCTTTCATGCCACCGCCTCCCCGGGGTTTTGCGCGGCGCGTGCCTGCCCGACGATCGCGATGAAGGCTTCTTCCATGTCGGCCGCATCCCCTCCCTGGCGGCGTATCTCGGCGGGCGTGCCCAGGGCAAGCGCCCTGCCGGCGTCCTGGATGAGCATGCGGTCGCAGTATTCCGCTTCTTCCATGAAATGCGTGGTGATGACGATGGTCGTGCCGCTTGCGGAGAGAGAGGTTATGCGCTGCCAGAACATGCGCCTTGCCAGGGCGTCGATGCCGCTCGTGGGCTCGTCCAGGAACAGGATCTCCGGACTGTGCAGGAGCCCGGCGGCCATGGCGAGGCGCTGCTTATAGCCGCCGGGAAGTCCGCCGCTCAAGTCGTCGCGATGCCGGGCAAGATCGAATTCTTCGAGCACGTCCTCGATGCGCCTGCGCAGGGCGGCCGGGCCCATGCCGTAGACTCCGCCGAAAAAGCGCAGGTTCTCGATGACCGAGAGATTGGCGTAAAGAGAAAACCTCTGCGAGACATAGCCCACTTTGGCGCGTGCCTGGGCAGGCGCCTTGCGCAGGTCCTCACCGGCAACGCACAGGTATCCGCTGGTGGCCGGCAGCAGCCCGCACAGCATGCGGAAAGTGGTCGTTTTGCCCGCGCCGTTGGGACCGAGCAGCCCGAAGACTTCTCCGCGGCGCACGTCGAAGGATGTCTTGTCCACGGCAGTGAAGCTGCCGAACCTGCGCACGAGGTCGCGCACTTCTATGATGGTCTCCCGTGGCAGGGCAGAAGGCGGAGGCGCATGCGGCGCGAAGCCCTCCCCGGAGCGTTCGGAGGGCGCCTGCTCCTGGCGGAGCAGCAGCATGAAGCTGTCTTCCAGCCCCGGCTCCACGCTGCGGCAGAGAGCATCCTCCAGCCTGCATCCCGTGGCAGGGCTGTTCAGCCTTTCGCAGGGGGCATTCCCGTAGGCCCTGTCCAGCACGAAGCGTACGCTGCCGCCGCGCGGCACGGCGTCCATGACCGGCGGGGAACGGTCCAGCAGGCCGGACTGGAAATACCTCACGGGCATCCCGGCGGGAGCGGGATGGCAGAAGCACCTTCCCTCTGCGAGAGAGCGCAGCTCGCCGGGCGTACCGTGGGTCAGCAGCAGGCCTTCGCGCAGGATGAAGACCTGCCCGCAGCGCGCGGCTTCGTCCATATAGGATGTGCTGACGATGACCGTGAGCTTTTCTTCCTGCACCATCTGCGTGACGATATCCCACAATTCGCGCCGCGAGAGCGGATCGACCCCTGCAGAGGGCTCGTCCAGCAGCAGGAGCTTCGGCGAGCGCACAAGCGTGCAGATGAGCGCCAGCTTCTGCTTCATCCCGCCGGAGAGCTTGCCTGCGGAGCGCCTGGTGAAGGGGGAAAGATCGGCCATGGCCAGCAGCCGTGCAAAGCGTTCGCCGCGCGCTTTTTTGTCCACACCATGCAGGTCGGCATAGAGGTCCATGTTGTCCTGCACGCTCAGGTCTTCATAAAGGCCGAAGCGCTGCGGCATGTAGCTGACGAAATCCTGGATCTGCTGCGCGCAGGAAGCCGTTTCCAGTCCGAACACGCGGAGCGTGCCCGAAGCTGGACGGAGCAGCCCGCACACCAGGCGCATGAAGGTCGTCTTGCCCGCGCCGTCCGGACCGACGAAGGCTGACATGCCGCCGGCGGGGATGTCCAGGCTGAGCCCGTCCAGAGCCTTCACCGCCGC
>CACZQM010000002.1 GCA_902783285.1 uncultured Desulfovibrio sp.
AGGTGGCCAGCGACGTCCTTGAGAACATGGACGCCGACGATGCCGCGCGCCTCATTTCCGAAATGGACCCGGACGACGCCGTGGACATCCTGGACGAAGTGGAGCCCGACCACCGCGAAATGCTGCTCAACAATCTTCCCGTCGATGACGCGGAAGAACTGCGCATGCTCCTGCGTTTCGATCCGGACACCGCCGCCGGCGTGATGAACACCGACATCATCACCGTCCCGGAGCATTCCACCGTCGACGAGGCCATCCAGATCATACGCACCGAGCTTGAAGAGAAGGAGATGCCCTACTACGTCTATGTGGTGGACGAGAAGGACACTCTGAAGGGGGTCATTTCCCTGCGGGAGCTGATGCTCGCCAAAAAAGGGACCCTCATATCGGAGATGATCGCCAAGCGCGAGGTCTTCTCCGTCGATTTCGACACGGACAAGTCTGAAGTGGCCAGGCTGCTGGGGCACTATAACTTCATCTGCCTGCCCGTCGTGGACCGCGACAGGCACCTCATGGGCGTCGTCACCCATGACGATGTCCTCGACATCATCCAGGAAGACGCCAGCGCAGACATGCTCGGCATGGTGGGTGCCGGCCAGGATGAAGATGTGGACACCCCCTGGCAGCGCTCCGTCGCCCTGCGGCTGCCCTGGCTTGCGATCAACATGTGCACATCCGCCATGTCGGCATTCATCGTTTCACTGTTCGAAGGCTCCATCGCGCAGATGGCATTGCTCGCCGTGCTCATGCCCATGGTGGCTAACCAGGCAGGCAACACGGGCCAGCAGGCGCTGGCCGTGATGATCCGCCAGCTCGCCATGGAAAGCTTCGACGCCAAGCGCTCATGGGGCGCCGTGGCCCGGGAATGCAAGATAGGACTGGGCACCGGCCTGGTCATGGCGCTCCTGGCCTTTGCCGGCGTCTACTGCATAAGCGAAGGGCACAATACCATGCTTGCCGCCGTCATGGCCACGGCGCTCATGCTGGATATGCTTCTCGGCGCCGTTGCAGGAGGGGCCATCCCGCTCGTGCTGCGCTGGCTGGGCAGGGATCCTGCCCAGGCTTCCAGCATCTTTTTGACGGCCCTCACCGATTCCGGAGGCTTCTTCATCTTCCTCGGGCTTGCCACTGCCATGCTCCTCTGATGGCTGCAGCATCAGCCGTAGAAAAACATCTCTCCCGCAAACGTGATGTCGATGTCCTGGGTGATGTGGTCGGCGATGCGGCAATAGCCGAAATTCAGCCATTCATCCAGCACGTTGAGCGTTTCTTCACGGCTGAACCCCGCCTCCTCTGCTTCGGCCAGTATGCGTGGGAACGCGCCCCTGGGCAGTGGCCGCGGGGCGGAGCGCACTGTTTTTTTCATCCAGTCTGCCGCGTCTTCTGCGCGGACTGTCTTCTTCCGTTTGCGCCGCATAGAGCTACCCGGCGAGCCATAGCTTCATGGCTTCGATCTGCCGGGCAACGGGATCCGGTCCGGTGCCTCCATGCGCGTTCCTGCGGGAAACGGCCGTCCCGTAATCGAGGGCGGCGTACACATCCTTGCCTATGGACGGGCATATCTCCTGGAAGTCTGCGAGGGCCAGATCCTCCAGGGCAGCTCCCCTGGACTCCGCCAGGGCAACGGAACGCCCCGAGATGCGGTGCGCCTCGCGGAAAGGCACGCCCTTGCCCACCAGGTAGTCGGCAAGTTCTGTGGCATTCAGATATCCCCTGGACAGCGCTTCCTTCATGCGGCCGGCGTGGAATTCCAGGCCATCGAGCATTTCTGCCATGAGCGAAAGGGAATGGCGGAGCGTCTTATCGGAATCGATGAAGGGCTCCTTGTCTTCCTGAAGGTCGCGGTTGTACGTAAGAGGGATCCCTTTCATGATGGTCATCAGGCTGAACAGGTTCCCGTACGCCCTGCCCGTCTTTCCACGCATGATCTCGGCGACGTCGGGATTTTTTTTCTGAGGCATGATGGAAGAACCCGTGGAATGCCTGTCGGACATGGTGACGAATCCGAAAAGCGGGTTGGACCACCAGATGAGCTCTTCACAGAAGCGCGAGAGATGCCCCATGCATACGCTGGCGCAGAACAGGGCCTCCAGGGCGAAATCCCTGTCAGCCACGGCATCCATGCTGTTGTCGAAGACGCCGTACATCCCAAGCTCATCCGCCACCATTTCCGGGGCAAGGGGGTAGGTCGTGCCGGCAAGCGCCGCTGCGCCCAGGGGCGAGACCCGGGCGCGCCGTTCGCAACCTTCCATGCGCTCCACGTCCCTTTTGAGCATCCAGGCATAGGCCAGCAGATGCTGTGCCAGGCTCACAGGCTGCGCAGGCTGCATATGGGTGCAACCGGGCAGCAGAACGCCACGGTTCTCGTCAGCGCGCCGTACGAACACGGCCGCAAGGCTGCGGGCAAGGCGCATCCATTCCCTCAGGCAGTCAGAAACGAACAGGCGGAAATCGAGGCAGACCTGGTCGTTGCGGCTGCGCCCTGTATGCAGCTTCTTGCCTACCTCGCCCACGATCTCAGTGAGCCGGCTCTCAATGTTCATGTGCACGTCTTCAAGTTCGCGCTTCCAGGGGAAAGAACCACTTTCGATCTCGGCGCGGACCTGGTCAAGCCCTTCGATGAGCTGCTGCGCCTCCTGTGGGGTGATGATGCCCTGCCGCCCCAGCATGCGCGCATGTGCCTTGGAACCGGCTATGTCCTGGGCATACAGGACGCTGTCAAAGGAAATGGATTCGGTATAGGCTTCGACGGCAAGGCTCGTGCCTTCTTTAAAGCGTCCGCCCCATGGCTTGTCAGACATGCAGATCCCTCATCGTTTGCTGGCTGGCGCGTCAGGAAACAGCCCGGCGCATGCCGGGCTGTCTGCGCCGCGTGTGGGCAAAACACAGCCGGAAGACTCCGGCTGTACAAAAGTTACACTACTACTTTAAAAAATGCTCCACCCTGTCGGCATATCCGCGTATGCGCAACCCCTGCAGACGGATGAATCCTGCGGCGTCCTTGTGATCGTAGGTGGCGCATTCCTCGAACGTCGCAAGATCCTGGCAATACAGGCTGTGGGGAGAATACCTGCCCACGGGCCAGGCATTGCCTTTATAAAGCTTGAGGCGCACTTCGCCGGTCACGCCGCGCTGGGTCTCATCGATAAGGGCCTGCATGGCCTCGCGCTCGGGTGAGAACCAGAAACCGTTGTACACGGCGGCCGCGTAGCGCGGGATGATGGTCTCGCGCGTGGCCAGGGCTTCACGGTCGAGGCAGATGCCCTCGAGATCCCTGTGGGCGATGTGCAGCACCGTGCCGCCGGGGGTCTCGTACACGCCGCGGCTCTTCATGCCGACAAAGCGGTTCTCCACCATGTCGAGGCGGCCGATGCCGTGCCTGCCGGCGATCTTGTTGAGGCGCATCACCATATCCATAGGCGTCAGACGCTCACCATTGAGCGTGACGGCATCGCCTTTTTCGTAGCCGATAGTGATGTATTCCGGCTCGTTGGGTGCCTGCTCGATAGGAACCGCCATGACATAGCTGTTGGGGCCGGGTTCTTCCCACGGATCTTCAAGCTCCCCGCCTTCAAAGGAGCAGTGCAGCATATTGCGGTCCATGCTGTAATGCTTGTTCGAAGCGTTCACGGGGATGCCATGCTTTTCGGCAAACGCCGTGAGAGCCGTGCGGCTCATCAGGTCCCATTCCCGCCAGGGAGCGATCACCTTAAGGTCGGGAGCCAGGGCATTTATGGCGAGCTCGAAGCGCACCTGGTCATTGCCTTTGCCCGTGGCGCCGTGGGCGATGGCAAAAGCTCCTTCGCGGCGGGCGATCTCCACAAGGCGCTTGCCGATGAGGGGGCGGGCCACGGACGTGCCCATGAGGTAGCGCCCTTCATACGTGGCGCCGGAGCGCAGCATGGGGTAGATGTAATCCCGGGCGAACTCAGCGCGCAGGTCTTCGATATAGGCCTTGACGGCGCCGGTCTTCAGCGCCTTGGGCTCGACGCCGTCAAGATCGTCCTCCTGCCCCAGATCGGCAGTGACCGTGATGACTTCCAATCCGCGCTCAACGATCAGCCATTTGAGGATGACCGACGTATCAAGCCCGCCCGAATAGGCAAGTATGACCCTGTTGCTTTTTGCCATGGCAACCTCGTGTATTCTTTCCGTTTAAAATGTTGATAAGGAAAAACGCCTGTCTCTGCCGCAGCTGTGGGCCGGGCAGTCATGTGCGACAAAGGAAAAATTACTTTAAGATGAACTCGTGCACTTGTAAAGCCCCGAGCCTGCCTGCAACGGTCCCTCTCCCGAGGCGGTGCCGGGGGCTGCCCTATCCGGGGCATACAAAAAACCCCGCCGTGGGGCGGGGATCTTGCTTTGATGGTGGGTCACCGGAGACTCGAACTCCGAACCAATTGATTAAGAGTCAACTGCTCTACCAATTGAGCTAGTGACCCAAGTGCCAAAGCAAAATTTGGATACCCGCATTTTAGATCACCGTCAAGAAATTTTTTGCCTTTCCCCTAAAAAAAAGGTAAGTGGACGGCATGTGCAGTTTCCTTTCATTCCTCGTGCGCTCCCTGCTTTTCCTGCCCTGCATCCTTGCCTGGGCAGGCATTGCACTTGCGGTTGATCCGGCGCCCTTTTTCTTCAAGACGGAGTGGGCCAGGCTCTCAGCGGTCGATGGAAGGGAACTTGCCCCCCCCCTGGACAGGAACGTCCCCATGGCCGTCCTCTGGCTCATCCCCGGGCAGGGCTACCATACCTACGCCCATGAGCCGGGCGCCGAAGGCGCTCCCCTGCGCATCCGTGCGCTCGCAGGCGGATCCCCTCTTCCCTCTTCATCCGTCCAGGCGTTTTATGTCGCCGGAAGCGAGAGATCAGATGCATCAGGAGCCAAAAGCTACGTCCATGACGGACCGACGCCGGTTTTCCTGGTCTTCCGCGAACGAGTGGACGAAGCCGTCACGCTGGATATCTCCCTGCTCGCCTGTTCAGACCGTCGTTGCGTGCCTGTGCACGAGCAGCTGCTCCTTCCCGGTGCGCCGCCGGAACTGGGCAATGCCGTCCAGGCGTCCTGGTTCCCGCTTTTCAAAGCGAGCCATCCTGCAGGACAGCCCCTGCCTCTTCCGCCTCAGACGGCAGATGCCCCCCTGCAGGAAAAGGATCTGCAGGCGATGCTGCCCCAGGCCAACACCTCGGTCTTCCGCCACGCCGAGACCGGATCTCCTTCTGTACCTTCGCCTGCTGCGCTGCGAGGAGATGATACCGGCTACGCCTTCACGCCGCAGGCGCTGGAAGGCAGCTTCCAGGTAGACGGCTGGCTGCGGGCCATCGGCATCGGCATCCTGGCGGGGCTGCTGCTCAATATCATGCCCTGCGTCCTGCCCGTGCTGACCATGAAGTTTTCCGTCCTGCTGAGCGACGGCTCGCTGGCAGAGCGCAAAAAAAGCATACGCACACACAACATCTACTTTGCCGCTGGGATCGTGGTCTGGTTTGCCCTGCTCGCCATGATCTCGGGGCTCACCGGCATGCTCTGGGGGCAGATCTTCCAAAGCAGCGAGGTGATCTTCCTCATGCTGCTCATCGTGTTCTGCATGGGGCTTTCCATGTTCGACATCTTCCACCTGCCGGTGCTCGACCTCCAGACGCAGCACAGCCGCTCTCCGCGGATGCAGGCGTTCAGCACCGGCATGTTCACCACGCTCCTGGCCACGCCGTGCAGCGGACCTCTGCTCGGCGGCGTCCTGGCCTGGGGCATCACCAAGCCCCTGCCAGTGCTCATGACGGTCTTTGCCGCCACCGGCGTGGGCATGGCCCTCCCCTACGTCATCCTGGCATGTTTTCCCCGGCTGGTGCGCTTCCTGCCCCGGCCCGGCCAGTGGTTCACCGCTCTTGAGCGCATCCTCGGACTGCTGCTCATGGGCACAGCCATCTACCTGTTTTCGCTTCTCCCGCCGGAACTTCACGTCAAGACGCTCATCACCCTGCTCGTGGCGGCCACGTCCGCCTGGGTCTGGGGGCGCTGGGGCAGCCTGCGCGGCTCCATCACCCGCCGCATGTTCATGGGAGCGTTTTCCGTAGGAGCCATCTTCCTCTGTGCGTTCTGGGCGTTTTTGCCCGCCCAGAAAGAAGCCGTGGCCTGGGCGGAATTCTCCGATTCCCGATTCCGCAGCGACCTCGGGCAGAAAAACATGATCGTGGAATTCACGGCAGACTGGTGCCCCACCTGCAAGGTGCTGGAGCGGACCACGCTGGCCGCCCCCAACCTCCTGCCCATCATCGAGCAGTACTCCCTCACCGCCGTCAAGGTTGACATGACCCACAAGAACGAGGCGCAGCAAAAGCTGCTCAAGGCCCTGCACAGCGCGAGCATCCCGCTCCTCGCGGTCTTCCCTGCGGGCGAGAGGGCCTCCGCCCCCGTGATCCTGCGTGACATCTATTCCGTCACAGACCTCCATCTAGCCCTGCGCCAGGCCAAGGTCCCGCACAAGCGCATGGTGGAGATGCTCAACCCCGTCAAGCTGCTTGCCCCGCCCAAAGAATAGCGGGCATCAAGAGGAACCAAGCATGAACAAAGTCACGACGCTGCCGGAATTCGCCGGGCTTTCCGAACTTGAGATACAGGCCGCCATCGACGCTTACGATGCTGCCGCCGAGTCTGCCCCTGAACCCGCGGAGGGTGATGAAGGTCAGGATGGCGACCTTTTGGAACAGAACCCCATAGCCGGCGAATTTCTGCGCCTGGTCAACGCCTACACAGAGCGGATGGACGAGCTCATCCGTGCAGAAAAAGATTCCCGCGGTGAACTTTCCGAGGGATTCCTCGCCGGACTCCTGGCGTATGAGCCGGAAACGGCCATGGAACGCGCCGCCTTCGACTTCGTCACCGGGATCTTCCTCGACATCGACGACGGCGAAGACTAGCGCCCACTGTGCTGAGTGCCTTTCCGCCTGCTACGGGTTGACCACGTTCTGCGGCCGGCCCGCGGCAAAGCAGCGGATATTCTCGACGGTGATGTCGATGATGTTCTGCCGCGCGCCATTGGTGGCCCAGGCGAGATGCGGGGTGATCAGCGTGTTCGGCGCGGAAAGAAGCGGATCGTCCGCCGATGGCGGTTCCTTTTCCAGTACATCCGCGCCAAAGGCGGCAAGATGGCCGCTGCGCAGAGCGTCCGCCACATCTGCGCTGTTGCAGACCGGGCCGCGGCTGGTATTGATGACTATCCCTCCGGGCTTCATCAGGGCAAGCGTCCTGGCACACACCACTCCCCGCGTTTCCTCCGTGAGCGGGCAATGCAGTGAAACGACATCGGCCCTGCGAAACAGTTCATCGCGGTCTGCGAAGGCAAATGGAGCAAAATCCGGCGCCGGCTGGGGATGATGCGAACAGGCGACCACGTCCATGCCGAAGGCATGCCCGATCTCGGCGACGCGCCTGCCCAGGCTCCCGTAGCCGAAAACACCCAATGTCCTTCCCGTGAGCTCCATCTGCGGCGTGAGCCAGTAGCAAAAGGTGCCGCGCCGCGCCCATTCCCCGTCGCGTATGCTGGCGTCATGCAGCGCCGTGCGCCTGCACAGCTCCAGCAGCAGGGCAAAGACATGCTGCGCCACGGCGTCGGTGCCGTAGGCCGGCGTGTTGCACACGGGAATGCCCCGCCTGCGTGCTGCCGCACCGTCCACGACGTTGGTGCCCGCCGCAGTCACGGCGATGCATTTGAGCCTGGGCAGCCTCCCTATGAGCCCGGCGTCCAGCACAGCCTTGTTGGTCACGAGCACGTCTGCTTCCCGCGCACGCTCCTCCACCAGCTCTGCGGGCGTGGAGCCGTAGGCCACGACCTCGCCCATGCCTTCAAGACCTTTCCACGGGCTGCCCCTGCCCATCTGCAGGGAATCATCATCCAGGACAACTATGCGCATGCCATCTCCCTTGCGCAAACGAAGCGCAGCTTCTTCCACAGCGTCGATGACCGGCCATCTGCCTTCCCCAAAACCATGGTCCCGGACCATGGCCTCGATACAGGACCAAGCACTGTCCCTTCGCCTGACCGGTCAGCAACGAAAAATCCCGCATCAGCGGCTCCCTGCATATCCTGCCAGGACAGGGCAATCCATCATGGGCGCGCAGGTCGCCGGTGGATCTTCCATACCATGTGCGGGACGGGAAAGGTTGGGAACGTGATACGCTTCCTTCCGGGATGCCCTCCGCCATGTCCTGAGCGCCGTGCCTGACCGATGCCTTCCACAAAGGGGCTCAGGGACCGGGAACGTAGTGTTTCCCCTCCTCCGGGTCCGTCCCGCCATTGCTCCTGGCCAGGGCTTCCTCTGGATGGGTGGCGTATGCCACCGCGTTTTCGGAAAAGAAATCCAGGGCCCCATTCCTCACAGACTTTCCCGGGATGACCAGCCTGGCAAAGCCGCCGGCATCGTAGCGAACCTGCGAACCGGAGGCTTCGGCGAACCTCCGCAACCGGTCCTGCGCCACCCGGGAAAGCGGTTTCTGACTCTGAAAGACGAGGTCCGGCTGGATGAACCTCCCCTTCCATGGGATGCGCGTTTCCGGAAGGACGGAAAGGTGCTTCAGCGGCACCTCTTTATGCGGGCTGAGCCACGTCGTCGGCGAGGTGAGCTTTTCCAGGTTGCCGAGGGTCTCTATGACCTTTTCCTGCATCTCTCTCCCGGCGGGCGCGACGGCGTCATACAGGGCGAGCTGGTTTTCCACAGCGCCAAGCACTTTGCCGAGGTTCTGGTCGAATTCATCTTCCTTTTCGTCGATGCTGGCGATGACGGTCTTTCTCAGCGCCTTCTCCGCCGCCGTGATCCCCGCTTCTTTCGGATCGAATGCCGCACGGTAGTCGTCAAAGAGCTTTTTAAAAACGCCGTCCTGCTTCAGCTGCCGCAGCCTGACCGCCCCCTCGAGCTTGGCAAAGCGCGTGTCATCGTCAAAAATCGAGTAATTGGCAAAGCGCGACGCCAGGGAACGCCCCGCATCCTTAAAGGATAAGTCGTCATGGATCTCCAGGTCTTTGCCGTTGCCTTCCAGCGAATGCCCCGGATCGATGGCGAAGAACCTGCCCTCGGAAAAGCCCTTGTTCTGCCCCCTCGAGCCCACGGCGTCGCGGTCCGCCAGGGTAAGGAAGAAGGCTTTGTACTTGCCGAGATCCTCAGTTTTTTTACCGTCCGGCCGCACGACCTGCCCATCTTTGAGGAACTTAGGCCCTATGTCGCTGTAGTCTTTGGCAAACGTAGCCTCCAGCATCAGCTTGGGATGCCCGTCGCGGTACTCGCCTCGGACGATGCGCAGTTCCTGGGCAGGCACGCCGGCGATCCTTGTCAGATCGTTGGCAAGGGCTTCCGTGACTGCTCCGGCGGAGATCTTGTCGGCCGTCGATGAGGTGCACAGGCGGTAGCCGGGACCGAATACTCCGTACCGCTGACCTGTGCGCTGCGGGCGCATGAGCACGCTCATGGAAGACGTCCCGATCCCGAAGCGGTTGCTTTCGTTATAGTCGAGCTTGAGGATATGGCGTTCGGTGAAATGCTCGAATACGGGCGATCTTTTATAGTATGGATGTTTTGGCCCCACGGACATCACCGAGTCACGTATCTGCACGAAGAGCTCTTTCTTCACCCTGCCGGCGTCCAGCGACCTCCACTGGCCGGGCGGCGTTCCAGGGAACTTTTTGCAGAAGTTCCGGTAAATGGCGCTGGACGGATCAGCCATGCCCTTTTCGAGCATGTAATCTGCGACCGCCGCCATGCCTGCCCGGTGGGCCCTGCCGAAGAGCATGATCTGCTCACGCAGGGGCAGCCCGGCGCATTTTCGGGCGATGGCCGGGCATTGCCCCTTGAGCGTGTCCAGGGCTGCGCGGTTCTCCGGAGTGTCGATCGTTTCCATCATCAGCTTGGTGTCGTTGAATGACCAGTCGTTCTTGTAGATGAAACCGGGCTCCACGCCATTTGTTTTGAGACTGTCCAGGAGCATGGGCTTGAGCGACGAATGGTTGACGCGCTGCCCGGTGCCAACCCGTCCCTTCAGCATCCTGTCTTCCACGGAGCCGTCGCGACCGTGGACGATGAGCCTCATGCCGCTCAGGCCCGTGGGCTCGTCAGGCGCCGCATTTTTCTCCGGCATGACAGGCTGGCTGTGACGGGCGGCATGGACCGGGCGGGGCAGCCTGTCGAGCATGTCCTGGATGGCGTCCGAAGCGCTGCTCACGATGTCCGCCTGTGTTTTGCAGGCCTTCGCCCGGGCTTTGAGCACGCTTTTGTCATTGGTGATGGCATCGCGCAGCTGCTTCCAGAGGTCCCCCGGCAAATCACGCAGCTTGGGATCCGCATCGAACTGCCGCTTGATCTCGCTGACCAGCGCACGTTCCCGTATGATAGGGAGCGCAGAAAGGACCGCTTTCACGTCCCGGGCGCGCAGATCCTTATGCAGCTGCTGCCGCTTGCTCAGCACGGCATCGAAGGCCCTTTCGCCCAACACGCCGTGCTTCTTCGAAAGGGCCTTGCGGAAGGCCTGCATGGTCGCGTCGTTGACCTTGACATCCTGCGAAAAAAGGAGATTCCCCAGCCTCGCCGCCCTGCTGCCGTCCCCGGCTATAAGGCTGCGCAAACTGAACGATGTGGAATGGGCCGCCTGCACGAAGCTCTTCAGGGAAACGGCGTCCGGCATGAGATCCTCCTATGCGAACACCTGGATGCTGCCCTGCGCTTCAGGATGAAGCCCGTCTTCCGGCGCTCCCGAAAGGATGCCTTCGATGCGTTCGGTCCATATGTCACACAGCTGCAGCATATCCTCCAGCGTCTGCACGAACGCCTCGGGATCCCTCGCTGCATCCACTCCGTCAAAGAAATAGTTGTAAATGACGGTCTCGCTTTCCGGTTCAAGGGTGAAAAATCCGCCGGCAGTCTCTGTGCCGAAAAGTCCTCCTGCCAGAAGCTCGCGGTAAACGCGCTTCGGCGCATCCGCCGGCAGTTCGGCAATTTCGATGAAGCAGAGCACCCTGGCCGGACCCTCGATATACTGCAGGCTCAGGTTGTACTTGTCATCGACGCGCACCGTCACCAGCCCGCCGTCATCGGGGACCAGCATCTCGAGCCCTGTCAGCCGCCTCACCTCGGCGAGGAAGGCGCCGTATTCTTCCATCGTATGCATAGTGTTTCCTGTTTCCGGTTTGGGTCGATGCCCTGGACAGGCAGGGCTGTTCCGGTCCCGCCGCGGCATGACCGTCATTCTGCAAGCATAAGTCAAAGCGCCGCGTTCCGCAAGATGGATGCGTCACGAGCATTGCACAGGCGGGCTCTCCCCCAGCGGCAAGATTTACGTTGCAGGGCGGCACAGCTTGGCGTAACCTGTGAAAAAACGTTACAGGCGGCCCCATGATGACATTGAAAGAGCTTTCCCTCGCCTTGCGCGGGCTGGTGATCTTCCGCGGATTGCTGGACGATCCTGCCATGCGCGCCCTGACCAGGCTGATCTCCCTCGACGGCACGGACAGCGGCGCTTTCGTCGATGCCTACGCCGCATTCTGCGCAGCACTGTTCATGCACGGCACGGACCTTGCCGCACATCTCAAAAACCTGGTGCTGGAAGACGAGAACGTCTGCCTGCGCAAAAGCTGCCGCGCCGAAGGACTGGATCCGGCGATGAAGGAATGCCTGGACCGTGAACTCGCCCTGCTGCAGGAACTGAGCCGGACGGAAAGTTCCTCCGTACGTACCCTCTGCCCGTATGAGGGATGGCTGCCAGCATGGCACACCCACGAAGAAGACTTTGCCGCCGCCTACAGGGAAAGGCTGGCTGCCCTGCCGCAGACGGGATGGGGCATATTCGCCCATTACCATATGTTCACCGTCAGGGAAGGGGTCCTCGTCCCTGTGAAGCATCCCGACAGGCAGACTCTGGCCGAACTCCCCGGCTACGAGGCGGAAAAGGCCAGGGTGCTGGCCAATACTGAGGCCCTGCTGCACGGCATGCCGGCCAACAATGTGCTTCTGTACGGCGACGCCGGCACAGGCAAGAGCAGCACCGTGAAGGCCATTGCCAACGACTTGAGGCACAGGGGCCTGCGCCTCATCGAAGTAAAAAAGAACCAGCTCTTCCAGCTGCCGGACATCATGGAAGGCATCTACGGCAACCCCCTCAAGTTCATCGTATTCATCGACGACCTCAGTTTCTCCAGCAATGACGCAGACTTTGCCGCTCTCAAGGCCATACTTGAAGGCAGCGTCAGCGGACACAGCGGCAATGTGGCGGTCTACGCCACGAGCAACCGCAGGCACCTGATTCGTGAAAGCTGGGAAGACCGCGCCGGCAACGACCTGCACGAGGCGGACACGCGCCAGGAACTGATGTCGCTTTCCGCCCGCTTCGGCCTGACCGTGACGTTTTTAAGGCCCGACAAAAAGCTCTACCTGGACATCGTGCA
>CACZQM010000003.1 GCA_902783285.1 uncultured Desulfovibrio sp.
ATGAAGGTGATCGACCTTTCGCATACCATCGAAGAAGGGATGCCCGTCTATCCGGGCACGGAGCCCCCGCTGCTCACCCCTGCCAGCACGTACGATAAGGACGGCTTCAGGGAAACGCTGCTGCGCATGTACACGCATACCGGCACGCACATGGACCCGCCCGCCCATATCTTCCCCGGAAGGACCACACTGGACCAGTTCCCCCCCGAGCAGTTCCTGGGCATGGCGCTGGTCATCGACTGCCGCGGCCTGCGCGCAGGGGAAGCCATCACCATGGCGCAGCTGCGCGCATGCGGCACAAAGATCCGTGGAGCAGATTTCCTGCTGTTCAACACGGGATGGGACAGATTCTGGGGGTCGCCCGAATATTTCGGGGACTACCCCTGCGTGGACGGCGAAGTGCTGGACCACATCATCGGGGGCGGGTACAAGGGCATCGGCTTCGACGTGATCAGCATCGATCCCGTTGCCGATGCAGGCCTGACGCGCCACAAAAAGCTGTTTTCGTCCTGCGACATCGTCAACATGGAAAACCTGAAGGACCTCCACCTGTGCGGCAGCGGCCTGTTCCGGTTCAGCTGCTTCCCGCTCAGGCTGAAAGATGCCGACGGGTCACCTGTCCGCGCCGTGGCATGGTTCGACCAGGATGTCCAGACCGGAGGCTTTCCCCCATCTTCCTGACCGGCTGACGGTCAACGCTGGTGATATCGCGGGGCTGCAGGAGCGGATGAAAGAGCCCTGTCAAACATGCCGCTTCATGCCCAGCAAGGCCCCGCAATGAGGACAATACGCAGCATCGGCAGGGCAGGACGTGCCGCACTGGGGGCAGCGTCCGGGGCCGGGCTGCCAGGACGCGTTCTCGAGTGTTCCGCCGCATTGCGGGCAGAAGGAATCCTGTTCTCCGCACGGAGCGCCGCAGGACGGGCAGATCATGGGATTGACAGGATCGGCGCCGTATGTATTCACGCCCTTCATGCCAGGCAGGGCGAACTGGACGAGCAGCCAGAGCAGGGATGCGGCGGCCAGCGCCACGCCCAGCAGCAGGATGCCCCAGGCCAGCCCCTCCGCATGGGAGAACGAGAGCATCAGCAGGACTCCGCCCAGGGAGAGCCCGTAAGGCAGCGCCTGCCACCAGCCGGACATGCCGCGGTCGTGGAGGCGGCGGCAGCCCACGGCCAGGGACGGTATCAGCAGGACCAGCCCGGAGATGCTGTTGATGCCGGGCACCATGCCCAGCAGAAAATTCAGCAGATAGAACCACCAGAATTCTGAACGGGAAGCCCTGCCCTCGAACGTGGCGAACTTGGAAAAACAGGTCTTGACAGATTCCGTAAAGGTCATGTTCCCCCTCCGAAGAGGCTATCCGGCCCGGCCGGAGTTTTTTCTGCGCCGCGTAAGATCAAGCCGCGATCCCGGCTGCCTTGATCCGCCCTTGGCGCAGCCTGCAAAAAGGCCCGCGATGCCGCGGGCCTTTGCATGGCATGGCCAGGGCAGATGCCCGTGCCGCAGCAGATCATATCTGTTTTACAGATATCTTACTGTTTCCGACAGGGGCCTGCATTTTTCATGCATGGCAGAAGGGACGGAATCCGCGGCAGGATAGCCGACGGGCATGAGCAGCACGCTCCTTTCGTTCCCGGGGAGGCCGAGCTCTTCTTCCAGCCTGCGGTTGGCAAAAAAATTGACCCAGCAGGTGCCCAGCCCCAGCGATGCCGCAGCGAGCATCACATGCGTGGCAACGATGCTCACGTCCTCCACGCCGGAACGCACGCCCTCCTGCAGGGGATTCTTCCATTCCTCGTCCACGCAGTAGGTGAACAGCAGCACGGTCTTGGCGCCAAAGCCGCAGGGCGTGAGCTCCGCGATCTTTTTCAGGACGTCTTCGCCCTGCAGCACATAAATGCGCTGCGGCTGAAGGTTTTTTGCCGTAGGCGCCATGCTGCCCGCCTTCAGGATGTAGTCCAGCTTCTCCCGTTCCACAGGGCGGGCGTCGTACTTGCGCACCGAATAGCGCGCTTTGGCAAGCTCCATGAAATCCATGGCGTCCCCCCCTATTTCGCTTCGATGTAGCCCTTGGCTTTGAGCAGCTCGGCGCAGAGCACAGCGCCGCCGGCAGCACCGCGCAGGGTGTTGTGTGAAAGGCCGATGAACTTCCAGTCGAACAGGGTGTCGGGGCGCAGGCGTCCCACGCTCACGCCCATGCCGCGCTCGTAGTTGACATCCATGAGCACCTGGGGACGGTTTTCTTCCTCGAGGTACTGGATGAACTGCTTCGGGGCGCTGGGCAGGCCGAGAGTCTGCGGCTCTCCCCTGAACCCGGCAAGCCTGTCAAGCAGTTCCTCTTTGGATGCCTTCCTGCGCAGATTGACGAAGACAGCGGCTGTATGGCCGTTAAGCACCGGCACACGCACGCACTGGCAGGTGATGCGCGGCTCGGTGGCAGGCACGATCTGCCCGTTTTCCACGCGGCCCCAGATGCGCAGGGGCTCCTTCTCGCTCTTTTCTTCCTCCCCGGAGATGTAGGGGATGATGTTGCCCAGCATTTCCGGCCAGGAGTTGAAATCCTTGCCGGCGCCGGAAATGGCCTGGTAGGTGGTGACCACGGCTTCGCTGGGCTCAAATTCCTTCCACGCCGTGAACACGGGCGCGTAGCTCTGGATGGAGCAGTTGGGCTTGACGGCGATGAAGCCGCGCTTCGTTCCCAGGCGCTTGCGCTGGGCAGGGATGACTTCGGCATGCCCGGGGTTGACTTCGGGCAGGATCATGGGCACGTCGGGGGTCCAGCGATGCGCGCTGTTGTTGGAGACGACGGGGGTCTCCGTCCTGGCGTAGGCTTCTTCCAGCGCCCGGATCTCGTCCTTGGGCATGTTCACAGCGCAAAACACGAAATCGACGCTGCTGCTCACCTTTTCCACTTCGGCCAGGTCATAGACAGGCATGGCGGCCACGGATCCGGGCATGGCGGTCTCGATGCGCCAGCGCCCGCCCAGGGCTTCCTCGTAGCTCTTGCCCGCCGAGCGCCCGCTGGCCGCAAGGGTCGTGATCTCAAACCAGGGATGGTCAGCCAGCAGGGAAACGAAGCGCTGCCCCACCATGCCTGTCGCACCAAGGATGCCAACTTTCAGCTTTTCCATTATCTTCTCTCCTCAAAAGGCCCGCCCTGCATGAACGCGGGCAGCGGATGTTGCTGATCTGCACAACTATAAAATAATAATATAGCCGCAGACCGTTCCATGCGCAATGCTTGCGCTTTTGCGCACAAAAAGTCCCCGGAAACCTGCCAGCCCCTGCATCCCCAGGCGGCAGCGCGCTTTTTTGGACCGCACGGCATGGGCATTGACGCCGCAGCCATATGCCTTATCATGGCGCTGCAACGCTTCTACAGGGAAAACACCATGTCCATATTCACAAAGCACGACAGCAAACGGCTGCTTGCCGTCCTGCTGGCATCGGTCATCCTCGCGCTGAACATCAACACCTTCGTGCAGACAGGAGGGCTGTATCCGGGAGGCGTGACCGGGCTCACCATCCTCCTGCAGCGCATCGCGCTCAGGTATTTCGGCATCCACCTTTCCTTTGCCGTGGTCAACACCCTGTTCAACCTTGTGCCCGTGTACATCGGGTTCCGCTACATCGGGAAGAGATTCACCCTTTATTCCTGCATCTGCATCCTGCTCACGGGCGTGCTGACCGACCTCCTTCCCCAGTACGTCATCACCTACGACACGCTGCTCATCAGCATCTTCGGCGGCATCATCAACGGCTTTGCCATCAGCCTCTGCCTGCTCGCCGACACCACGACAGGCGGCACGGACTTCGTCGCCATCCACCTGAGCCGCTCCAAAGGCATCGACGCATGGAACCTGGTGCTGGCCTTCAACGTGACGCTGCTGGCCACGGCGGGCCTGCTCTTCGGCTGGGACAAGGCGCTGTACTCCATCTTCTTCCAGTTTGCGACCACGCACGTCATCCAGGTGCTGTACCGCCGCTACCAGAAAAAGACGCTTTTCATCGTCACCGAACGGCCCGGAGAAGTCTGCGAAGCGCTGTATGCCGCCTGCCATCATGGCGCCACCGTGCTGCATGGCGAAGGCTCCTATGGACATGGCGAAAAGAACGTCGTCTATACCGTCGTTTCGGGGGACGAAGGGCATACCGCCCTGCTGGCGGCGAAAAACGCCGATCCGGACGCCTTCATCAACGTGATCAAGACGCAGGAGCTCTCCGGGCTCTTCTACCAGCGCCCCACAGACTGACCGCCGTCAGCGGGAGGCCTTCCATCCGCCTTTGAGCTCTCCCTTCTGCAGTTCCTCAAGGCGGCGGAAGCGCCGCAGGGTAAGGTGGCAGAGGGCGATGGCCACGGCGTCGGTGACATCCATCGGACCGCCGATGGGCGCGCCGCCCAGCAGCCGGTGCACCATGAAGGCCACCTGCTCCTTCTCTGCCCTGCCCACGCCCACGATGGTCTTCTTCACCTGGGTGGGCTCATAATCCAGCACAGGGATATCAAAAGAGGCGCAGGCGGCCACGGCGGCGCCCCTGGCCTGCGCCAGCTTGATGGCGGAAAGGATGTTGCGGGCCGAGAACACCTGCTCCACGCCGGCCTCGGTGGGGCCGTATTCCTCGATGACCGCATGCAGCCCATGGTAGATGGACGCGAGCTTTTCGGAAAACGTATCCCCCTTCACGTGCAGGGCGCCGCAGCCCAGCAGTTCCAGCTTGCCCGAGCGCTCGCGCACCACGCCCCATCCCGTGATGTTGGAACCGGGATCGATGCCGAGCGCCGTGATCGTGGCGGCCGTCAGCGATACAGGCATTGTTCACCTCCGCCTTGCTTTTCTCGCAAGTTTACCGAAAAAGCCGGGGCAGCATGCTGCTCCGGCTCTTTCGGTCGATACCTCAACCCTTGCTATTCGGCAGGGGCTTCTTCGGCGCCTTCCATGAACACGGCGGCCATGGTGTAATCATTCTTGAACACGGCGTGCACGCCCTCGGGGAGGGGCATCTCGGAGACCTTGATGGACTGGTTGATGGCAAGCCCGCTCACATCAAGAGCCACCTTGCGCGGCATGGCTTCGGGCTTGGCGGCGAGGGTGACCTCGTCGCGGTAGGTCTCGAGGGTGCCGCCGAGCTTCACGCCCTTGGGCGTGCCCGTGTATTCCACCTGCACCTTGACCTTGATCTCCTTGTCGAGATCAACGCCGTAAAAGTCCACGTGGGTGAAGGTGCCCTTCACGGGGCTGTACTGCGCGTCCCACACGAACACCGGGTGCATCTTCTTCGTGCCGTCCTCGAATTCGATCTCGAGGTTGAAGACATTGGTGCGCCCTACCTGCTCATATATCTTGGCAAGGGGGAGCTCGGCCATCTGCACGGGGATGTTCTTGCCGTCAGGGGTGTAGTACACGCCAGGGACCATGGCCCGGGTGCGGAGGCGGCGGTTGTGGCCCTTGCCGAAAGCGCTGCGCTGCTGCGCGGAGAGGGTTTTCAGTTCAGACATGTTTCGTTTCTCCTTGTAAGCCGCCCCCTTCCGGGAGACCGGCAGATATGTGTCTTCCGCCGCTGCTAGAAAAGCGCGCTGACGGATGAGCCATCATGGATGTTGCGGATGCTCTTGGCCAGGATCCCGGCTATGGATGCGACGCGGAGCTTGCTGCACTGCTCGGCATGCTCTCCCAGGGGGATGGTGTTGGTGACGATGACCTCTTTAAAGGGGGCCTCGTTCAAGCGCTGGCAGGCCGGACCGGAAAGCACGGCATGGGTGGCGCAGGCATAGACCTCGCTCGCCCCGCCTTCCACGAGGATGTTGGCCGCGGCGCAAATGGTGCCGGCAGTGTAGATCATATCGTCCACGAGGATGGCCGTCTTGCCTTCCACGTCGCCGACGATGTGCATCTCCGCCACCTGGTTGGGACGGTCGCGCCGCTTGTCGATGACGGCCAGCTTGGCATCCAGCTTTTTGGCATAGGAGCGTGCGCGCTCCACGCCGCCGGCGTCCGGAGAGACCATGACGATGTCGCCGGAAAGGGCGCTCAGTTGCTTGAGCAGCACGGGACGGGCGTAGAGGTTGTCCACGGGGCAGTTGAAAAAGCCCTGGATCTGGCCGGCATGAAGGTCGACAGTGACCACGCGCTGGGCGCCGGCGACCGAGATGAAATCGGACACGAGCTTGGCGCTGATGGGCGCGCGCGGGCTGACCTTGCGGTCCTGCCTGGCATATCCGAAATACGGGATGACCGCCGTGATGCGCCCGGCGCTGGCACGCTTGAGCGCGTCAAGGATGAGGCACAGTTCCATGAGCGACTTGTTGGGCGGGGCGCACGTAGGCTGGATGACGAACACATCGTGCCCGCGGACGCTGTCGCCGATCTCCACGCGCAGTTCGCCGTCGCTGAAGGTCGTGCAGAGGGCCGGCGTGAGCGCGCACCCCAAATGGTCGCAAATTTCCGTGGCGAGCTGCGGATTGGACGTGCCCGTCAAGATTTTAAGATCTCCAAACATAATGCCTAGCCTTTAAAAAAGCCTTTCTGGTGAGCCGCCCGCGCGGGACGGCCGCGCAAAGCAAAAACTGGCTGGGGCGGAAGGATTCGAACCTTCGGATGACGGAACCAAAATCCGTTGCCTTGCCGCTTGGCGACACCCCAGCATCCGCGCGGTGCGGCAGGTTCAAAAAAGGAAAGGGCCGTAAGCAACGGTGCCCTTTTCCCGCAGCGAAGCCACGGACTTTGCAGCGCGCGCTCCGTCACGGAACAGCCCGTACAAGGCAGAACCGCTCCCGCTCATGCCGGCGATGTCCGCGCCGGTTTCCGCCACGGCCGCTTTCCACGAGGAAAGTTCCGGCCAGCGCGCAAAGACCACAGCTTCAAAATCGTTCCTGCCAAACAGGCACTGATAACGCGAAGCGATATTTTTATCTATCTTCTCCCACTCTGTCAAGGAAAATGGCATCCTTTCCGCGTCCCATGCGGAATAGGCCCAGGAAGTGTCGACATGCACCGGAGGGCAGGCCAGGACGCAGCTCCATCCTTCCAGGCCGGAGGGCATGGGGCGCAGCTTTTCGCCTATGCCTTCGGCGATGCAGGGCGCCCCCCTGAGGAAAAAGGGGACGTCCGCCCCCACGCGGGCCGCAAGGGCAAGGAGGTCATCTCCTCCCAGAGGGCGCGGGCAGTGCCGCTGCATCCATGCCAGGATGGCGGCCCCGTCGGCGCTGCCCCCCCCGAGTCCTGCCCCGCTGGGTATGCCTTTCTGCAGCCTCACGCCGAGCCCCGGAGCGAACCCCGTGGCCTCCGCGTACAGCCGGTAGGCGCGGGTGAGCGTATTGCGCTGCGGGTCTATGCCGGGCGCCCCGCACTCCACGCGGATGCCCTCTCCCGGGACCGGAGCCAGGGCAAGGGCATCACAGGGGCCAGGCAGCGGCATGAAGAACGTCGCGAGCTCATGATAGCCGTCCGGACGCCGCCCCGTGATCAGCAGGAAAAGGTTGATCTTGCCGGAGACGCGCAGTTCTTCCGGTGGAAACGTGTATGCCGCGCACATGGCAGGACGGGGTCAGCGGATGGAGGCCGCGATCTCCCGCGGCGCCCCTTCGGGGAAGGACAGGGCGACGCAGGCAGCGGCAGACTGCACGGCAGCAAGTGCCGTCCGGGCGCCTTCCGCCCCCTGGGGAACGGGACATTCCGCAAAAAACAGCGTTCCGCGCCCTTCCAGCCCGCACGAGAGCCCGGAAGCGATCTCTTCGGGGATGCCGCCGGGATGGGCGAGGCGGCGTGCCGCGGACAGACCGGCAAGGCGGGCCTCGGTGAGCAGGTCGTGTCCGGGGCGGCCGCCGCCGAAAAGATGGATGCACTCGGGGGGGACGGGCACCTGGGAACGGGCGGTCCCGGCGGGGCGCAGGGGATCCTCGGCAGGCTGCGCAGCGGCAACGGCATCGATGAGCACGCGCAGCACGCCGTCGATGTCCAGGTCCGACGTATCCACGATATGGGCGTCAGGCGCAGGCCTGAGGGGGTCCACCGGCCTGTTCCTGTCCTGGAGGTCGCGTTCCTCGATGCCCGCCTGGATCTCTTCCAGCGTGGCCCCGTTCAACGCGCCGCGGGCTTCCAGCTCAAGGTAGCGGCGCCTGGCGCGCACTTCGGCGCGCGCATCCAGGAAGAATTTATGGCGGGCAAAGGGAAAGACCTTCGTGCCCATGTCGCGCCCTTCGGCCACGAGCGAGCATTCCGCCCCGATCGCCCTCTGGGCCTTTTGCAGCTCCCCGCGCAGCACGGGCAGCTTGGCCACCACGGATGCCAGGCGCCCTGCTTTTTCCGTGCGTATCTCCATGCCCACAGGTTCTCCGCAGCAGCAGAGCACGGGCTGCCCCCCGCCCCTGTTTTCCAGGGTGAAGCGGCACTCCGCACAGCGCGCCCGCAGCGTCGCATCATCCATGTCCGCAGCTTCCGCCCCCAGGCGGAGGCCAAGGGTCCTGTACATCGCCCCCGTGTCCAGGTAGGCGATGCCGAGCGCATCGGCCAGCCGGCGGGCCAGCGTGCTTTTGCCCACGCCGGCAGGCCCGTCCATGGTTATGACGCCTATGGAGACCGTGTTCATGCCTTTCCCTCCAGAATTTCCCTGGTGAAGCGCAGAAAGAGCGCATTTTCTTCGTCTGTGCCGGCATTGACGCGCAGCCATCCGGGAAGGCCGTAGCTGCGCAGGGCCCGGATGATGACGCCCCGCCTGAGCAGGGCCGCATGCAGCTCGGCCGCGCCGGGCCCTCCGGCAGGCGGGCGGAACATCATGAAATTGGAGCTGCTGGGGATGACCTCGCAGCCCATCTCCCTCAGAGCGGAGGAGATGGTCTCGCGCCCGCGGCGCACAAGGGCGATGGTCTCTTCGCGGAACTCCCCGTCCTGAAGCGCGGCGAGGGCGGCTTCCTCGGCCAGGATGTTCAGCGAAAAAGGCAGGCGCACGCGCCACATGTAATCGGCGATGGCAGGGGGCAGGATGGCATAGCCGATGCGCAACCCGGCAAGCCCGTACACCTTGGAGAAGGTGCGCATGAGCGCCACGTTGGGATGCCTGTCCAGCCGCGGGAGCAGGGAACTCCCCTCCCCGGCAAATTCCACATAGGCTTCGTCCACGACGAGCAGGCATGCCGGCGGCAGGGAATCGGCCAGCGCTTCCAGTTCCTCCAGCGGTGCCGCGCGCCCCGATGGGTTGTCAGGTGACGTGATCAGGACGAGCGTGGTATCCTCGTCGATACAGTCGCGCAGCCTGCGGAAATCAAAGGTGAGGTCTTCATTCAGCGGGGCCTGGCGGAATTCCACGCCGGCCATCTTCGCCTGCGTGGGATACAGGCCGAAGCACGGGCGGAACGCCACGGCATTATGCACGCCGGGCACGGCGCGCACGCGGAAAAGAAGGTCGATGACTTCATCGGATCCGTTGCCCACGAATATCCTCTTTCCGTCCACGCCGTAATAGGCGGCAAGCGCACGCACGAGGCGGGGGTTGCCGGCCTGGGGGTAGCGGAAGGCGTCAACGGCATGGGCGCGAAGCACCTCGCGCACTTTGGGAGACACCCCGAGGGGATTTTCGTTGCTGGCCAGCTTGACGACGCGATCCAGCCCGTAGCGTTCCGCTATCTCGGCGATGCTCAGGCCGGGCTCGTAGGATTCGAAAGACGCCACTTCCGGGCGCACGTCGTTGAACGATGTGAAGGTGGACGGCATGCCTTGCTCCTGGCGCTCAATAAGGAACACGGGCTCCCACCCGCCGCTTTTGCGGAGGTGGAAAGCCCGCGTGCAGATGCAGAAAAAGCTAATCCTTGTACATGGCGCCGCCGGTATAGTGCCCGGACGGACGGATGGTGAGCACGGGGATCGGAGAATTCTTCACCACCTTCTCGGCCACGGAGCCGAAAAGTATGCGGTCTATGCCCTTCCTGCCGTGCGTGCCCATGATGATCATGTCGGCCCCGACCTGTTCAGCCAGGTTGAGGATCTCCTCGGCCGCGTAGCCGACGACGACTTCCGCCTTCGTTTCCACGCCGTCGAAATTCTCGTCCACAAACTGGGCCATGGCCTTTTCGGC
>CACZQM010000004.1 GCA_902783285.1 uncultured Desulfovibrio sp.
GAGGAAAACATCTGACTTGCCCTGCAACGGATCAAAAAAAGGAAGAGGCCCCTTTTCAGGGGCCTCGTCTTTTAAGGAATAAAAGATCCTTCTACATCTTGGGATGGTCGTGGAACTTGTCCATCGTGGCTTCGGAACCGCTGTGGCAGGAATCACAGCCCATGTTGCCCTTGAGCGTGTCGGTCATCTTGCCCTTGCCATGGCATGCGCCGCACTGGACGACGGATTCCTGCTTCGGCAGGGCTCCCTTCCAGTCCATGCCGGCATCGAGCTTGGCATTGAGGATCTCGATAGCCTTCATGCAGACGTCCGCAGTGATGCGGCCGCAGCGTTCGCTGCGTTCCTTGCTGTTCGCTCCGAGCTTGGTGGTGTAAGCCCAGCGCGAGACAGAGATATGGCAGAGAACGGAGTTGGATACGCTGGTCGGCAGGGCGCCCTTGAATCCCTTGGGATTGGCCGCTTCCTTCGGATCGAAGATGGGGAATGCCGTCTTTTCGTACCAGCGGAAAAGCTCCGACACCATGGGGTTGGCCTGCTTGCGCGGGAAGAAGGTGAATATGGCTGCGGATGCGCCGGCCAGGGCGCCGCAGATGGTACCCCAGTCGGACATGCCGCCCTTGAACATCTCGAAGATGGAGAAGGGGAAGGTGTTGTAGGGGGCGCCGAATTTTTCAGCCAGCATGCCCACGATGCCGTAATACACTCCGTAGCCGCAGCCGTATCCCTTATGCCAGTAGCCTTCGTAGGCGACCATGGCGCTTTCGGCGGGGTCGAGCTTCTGGTACTTCCAGCTGAAGTCACCTCCCATCTGGGCAAAGCGCTGCGGTTTTGCTTCAGCTGCCGCGGCAGGGGGATTATCCTTTGCGAAGGCGATGCCCGTGCCGGTCAGTGTGCTGCCGAGGGCAAGACCGCCCATGGCGCCGAGAAACAGTCTTCTGTTCTGATCCATGATTTTCCCTCCGGGTTTGGAAAAAGATGAAAGGTTAACGGGTTACGTTAAAAAAACTTCTGTATGTATCCCTGGCTGAAAACGAACAGGAATATAACGGGAAGTATCCAGGCAAGATAGAAGCGGGCGCCCTTGGGGAATTTGATGCCCCTTCCAAGGTCCGCTTCGGCCGTGAAGCCCTCCCAGCCCCAGCCGTACCGGTGGCAGCAGAAAAGGCAGAAAACAAGGGCGCCGATGGGCAGCAGGTTGTTGCTGATGATGAAGTCTTCAAGGTCAAGCACGGAAGATCCCTTGCCCAAAGGCTGGAAGGAAGACCACCGGTTGAACCCGAGGATGCAGGGAAGGGTGAGCAGGGTGAGCACCACGCTGTTGATCTTTACGGACTTCGACCGCGTCCATCCGAATTTGTCCATGAAGAAGGATAGGATGTTTTCCAGCACGGCGATGACCGTGGTCAGGGCGGCTGCACTCATGAAGATGAAGAACAGCGTGCCCCAGAATCGTCCGCCGGCCATTTCGTTGAAGATGTTGGGCAGGGTGATGAAGATGAGCCCGGGGCCGGCGCTGGGGCTGACATCGAAGGCGAAGCAGGCGGGAAAGATGATCAGGCCGGCGACCAGGGCCACGAAGGTATCGAGGCACAGGATGATGAGGGATTCCTTGGTGAGGGTGTTCGACCGGTCAAGGTAGCTGCCGAAGATGCACATGGCGCCGATGCCGATGCTCAGCGTGAAGAAGGCCTGGTTCATGGCGTCATTGATCAGCGCCAGGAAGCCGGCTTCCGAGGCGCGCTGCATGTCCGGCACGAGATAGAAGGCCACCCCCTTCTCGGCTCCCGGCAGGGTGAGGGATTTGACGGCAAGCCCCACCATGATGATGAGCAGCCCCATCATCATGACCTTGACGACGCGCTCGATGCCCTTTTGCAGTCCCTTTGCGCATATGGCGAAGCATGAGATCGACGTGGCCAGGGTCCAGAAGACCATGGTGCCAGGGTCGGCGAGCATGGCTTCGAACACACCGGGGATCCTGTCTGGCGGGACTGCGAGCTTTCCGGTCAGGGAAAGCCAGACGTAGTTCAGCATCCATCCGCAGATGGGTATGTAGAACATCATCAGCACATAGGAGCCGATGAGGCTGAACCAGCCGAAAACATGCCATCCCGTGCCCGCAGGCTCAAGCATCTTCAGGGCATTGCCCATGTTCCTGCGTGAAGCGCGCCCAACGGCAAATTCCATGATGAGGACGGGGAGGGCCATGGCGACGAGGAAGATCAGGTAGGCTGCTATGAAGACCGCGCCTCCATACTTGCCTGTGATGAAAGGGAAGCGCCATACGTTGCCAAGACCTATGGCGCATCCGGCGGAAAGGAAAAGAAAGCCGAGGCGGCTCGCCAGATTTTCCCTTTTCTCCATGTCGTCCTCCGCAGCATGCGATGTCATTAGCCTTTATAGACAGAATAAGGTACGTAGGCAAGGGGATATGGGGTTTGCCGGGATTTTTTAGGGCATTATTTCACAAAAAAACAACATGACCATCCTTCTATCCAGCGCCGCTTGCGGCATCCGGCAGCTGGCGAGGGACGAAAAAGCCCCGCCGGGGGGCGGGGCTGGAAGCATGCTGTGCCGGTCTGCTACAGGCCTTTTTCCTGCATGTAGGCGATAAGGTCGGTCAGGCGGCAGGAATAGCCCCATTCATTGTCGTACCAGCTCACCACCTTGGCAAGCGTGCCTTCCTGGATGAGGCAGTATTCCGCCTCGACGATGGAAGAGCGGGGATCGCCCTTGAAGTCCATGGATACCAGGGGCAGTTCGTTCACACCGAGCACGCCGCGCAGATAGGTCTGCGATGCGGTGCGGAAGGCGTTCACCATGGATCCCGTGTCCGTGGGGCGCTCCAGGATGGCAGTGAAGTCCACCACGGAGACCGTGGGGGTGGGCACGCGCAGGGCGTATCCCGTGAAGCGTCCCTTCATGCTGGGGATGACCTCGGCCACGGCCTTGGCCGCTCCGGAACTGGTGGGGATGATGTTGAGAGCTGCTGCGCGGGCGCGGCGCAGGTCCTTGTGCGGCAGGTCAAGGATGCGTTGGTCGTTGGTGTAGGAGTGCACCGTGACCATGTTGCCCAGCTTGACGCCGAACTCGCGGTCCAGCACTTTGACCACGGGAGCCAGGCAGTTGGTGGTGCAGGATGCATTGGAAACGATATGGTGTTTTTGCGGGTCATACATTTCTTCGTTGACGCCCATGACCACAGTCAGGTCAGGCTGCTTGGCCGGCGCTGAGATGATGACCTTTTTGGCTCCGTTCTGGATATGCACGCCCGCCTGCTGGGCCGTGCGGAAAATGCCCGTGGATTCCACCACGATGTCCACGCCCAGTTCCTTCCAGGGGAGGCGCGAAGGGTCGCGCTCCGCCAGGCAGGCCACGTCCCATACGCCTCCTGCGCGGACATGGGTGAAATCCGTCCCGCCGATGCTGGACTTGGACGGGGAGACTTCGCATTCGAATCCCGCTGGTCCGTAAACGGTGTCGCGCTGCAGCAGGTGGAAGTTGGTGGCGGCGTCCATCAGGTCGTTGATGGCGACGATCTCGATCCTGTCTCTATAACGCCCGTGCAGGGCGCGGAACACCTGGCGGCCGATGCGGCCAAAGCCATTGATGGCAACTCTCGCTTTTTTCATGCTTACTTCCTTTGACGGCTCGCCTGCACGGTGTCATGCCCTGGCGGCTGCCTGGTCATTCTGCCATTGAGCGTCGAAAATCTCAATAAAAAACAGCGCTGGATTAAAAACCCCTTGCCGGCTGCATCCCGTATCCTTCCTGCCTTCAGGCACAGGCTTTTCGTTCCACATCCACCATGATCTCCGCCACATGCAGGCGCGGGTCAGGACCTGTCCAGTAGTCGGAAACATAGCGTTCGCAGCATCCTGTGCCGGCCCTGTATCCGTGCCTTGCGATCCATTCGAGCACGCGCCCGTAGGAAGAGGGTATCCCTTCAAGAGGACCGATATGGTAGCACGAGGCCACCATGCGGTCTCCGAAGACCACCTTGTCTCCTGTTCCTCCCGGCCGGAGAAAATCCTGCATCACGCGGATGGGCTGGTCCTCTCCAGAGATCCTTGCCGGCAGGCTGGAGTACTGGATGTAGACGGGTCCCGTGACAGCATCGCCGGAACGCCCGGCATAATCCATGAAGGCAAGGTTGATGATCGCGGACTTTATGTCGCCTTCAAATCCCTGGTCCTGGAAAAGCAGTTGCCGCGGTTCTGCATACTTGATGGAAACTTCGCTGACGTCAGACCGGCGCACGAGGCTGGCTTCGGCAAGCAGGGAATGCCAGTCCCGCACGCATTGCTCGCAATGGCGCAGTTCAGCCTGGGCCCGGGCGAGCTCGTCTATCTTGCGCCCGAAGGATTCGCGCATGTACTCTTCTGCCGCGATGCCGTTCCCCGCCAGGAAGCTTTTCATTTCTTCCAGGCGGAAGCCCATCTGCTTATAATACTTGAGCACGAGCACCATGAGCAGATCGTTGTGGCTGTATGTGCGGTAATTGTTCTCGTCGTTGCGCCTCGAAGAGAGGAGCCCCATGCTGTCGTACAGGCGCAGGGCTTTCCGGGACACATTGCACAGGCGGCTTATCTCTCCTATGGAATACTGGTTTTTTTTCATGGATCCTGTTCGTTCATGCCCCCATGGCAGGCTAGGCCCAGTGGACCAGGCCGGCGTGCATGATGTTGTCCAGCGGATCGGCGCAGGGGACGATCCGCAGCCCGTAGGCGTGGGGCCCGCTGACCCGTGTCACGCAGGTCCCCTCGTAGGCGAGGATGCCGTCATGGTCTCCTGCAGGCGCAAGGTCGATGATCTCCGGAGCGGCAGTGAACCCTGTGCCGTCCGTGGTGCCCAGGACCATCTGGACGATCAGTTCTTTGGGATCCATTTCGCCAGGGGTCAGTTCCAGGCGGACTTTAAAGGGTACGCCGCAGCAGACGGCATCATCTTCCAGTCCTCCCAGCTCTATGTCCCGGACAGCAACGGTGTTGAAGCGGCCGGGGACCGTCCTCAGCCATTGCGCCATGGAACGGGCCTTGGCCTGCTTGTCTGCCGCCATGACGGAGCCGCGGCGCGCCGCAGGGCAGTATATTTTTTCCATGTATTCACGCACCATGCGCCGGCTGCTGTACATCGGGGCGAGGCTGCGCAGGGAATTTTTGGCCATGGCCAGCCATCCGCGGGGCAGTCCGCCTGGATCCCTTTCGAAATAGAGGGGGATGACTTTTTCTTCCAGCGTCTCATACAGATGCTCGGCGTCTTCGTAGTCGTTCTGCTCCGCAGACAGCGTTTCGTACCCGGCTTTCGGACCTATGGTCCAGCCGTTTTCTCCGTTGTCTCCTTCCACCCACCAGCCATCGGAGATGCTGAGGTTTATGCCTCCGTTGACCGGCACTTTTTCACCGCTGGTGCCGCTGGCTTCATAGGGCCGACGCGGGGTGTTCAGCCATACATCGCATCCGCGGGCGAGCAGGCGGGAGATCTCCAGGTTGTAGTTTTCGACGAAGAAGATCTTGCCGAAGAAGCGCGGATCCAGGGACCAGCGTATGACTTCTTCTATGAGCCCTATGCCCATGCCGTCGGCGGGATGCGACTTGCCGGACATGACGATGGCTATGGGTCGGTTCGGATCGTTCAGCAGCCGTTCGAGCCTTTCCGGATCGGCAAACAGCATGGTGGCGCGCTTATACGGGGCAAAGCGGCGGGCAAAGCCGATGATGAGCGTATCCTGAGAAAGCGTCGACAGCCACTGTGCACGCCGCTCCCCTGTGATGGAAGCGTAGGCGCGGCATTTGGGCAGGCGGGCGCGCAGTTCATCGATAAGCGTCTGCTTCTGCGCCTTCCGGGCTTCCCAGAAGTCATCGTCGGGCATGGAGGAAACGTTCTCCCAGCGGGGATCGTCCGGGCGCAGCGCGGCCCATTCCGCACCTATCCAGCGCTCCAGGAGCGGACGGAAGGAGGGTCCGGCATAGGAAGCGGCGTGTATGCCATTGGTCACATGGGTGATAGGCAGTTCTGCCTCGTCAAATCCGCGCCAGATATTGCGCCACATCCTGCGTGAGACCATGCCGTGCATGGCGCTGACGGCATTGGCCTGGGAAGACATGCGCAGGGCAAGGACCGTCATGTCGAACACATGCTGGTCTCCTCCGTCCTGGCGGCCAAGGCGCAGGAAATCGCCCCACTCCATCCCCAGGTCCTTGGCGAATCCCTGGAAGTAGCGGTTCATGAGATCCGTATTGAAACGTTCATTGCCCGCATCGACCGGGGTATGCGTCGTGAACACGCAGGAACTGCGCACAAGTTCCTTGGCTTCGTCAAGGGAAAGTCCGTCTGCCTTCATATGCTGGCGGATGCGTTCCAGCAC
>CACZQM010000005.1 GCA_902783285.1 uncultured Desulfovibrio sp.
CCTCGGGCAGGGTCCCCAGCTGCTCCGGCGACCTGAGCCCGAATCCCAGGGCAATGGGCAGTTCGAACACGCTGCGCGCACGGGCCAGCACTTCCGGGACTTCCGGCGGCAGGGCGAGGCGCTCCCCCGTGATGCCCATGACGGAGACCACATAGACGTAGCCTTCGGAAACATCGGCGTACAGCTTCATGCGCTCCACCGGGGTGTTGGGCCCCACCAGGGGGATCAGCGCCAGCCCCTGAGCCTTGAGCGCGGCACGCATGCCGGACGCCTCGTCCAGGGGAAGATCGGGCACGATGAAGCCATGCACGCCGGCTCCGGCTGCGTCCCGCGCAAGATCATCCAGCCCATACTGCAGGAACGGATTCATGTAGCCCATGAGCACGAGCCCGGCCTTCAGCTCCCCCCTGTGCGCAAGGAGCAGGTCCATGATCCCCCGCAGCGTGACGCCGGCAGCCAGGACTTCCTGGGAAGCCTGCTCGACCACGGGCCCGTCCGCCACGGGATCGGAAAACGGCACGCCGATCTCTATGACGTCGGCCCCGGAAGCATCCAGTTCGCGCAGCACGCCCCAGAAACGCTCCCGCGAAGGGAAGCCGGCAGTCACAAAGGGGATGAGGGCGATCCTCCCCGCTGCTTTCGCCGCACGGATCTTTTTCTCAAGGATATGCATGTTCCCTCCGGCCTACAGGCCAAGCTCTTTTTCGATGATATCCATGTCCTTGTCGCCACGGCCGGAAAGGTTGACCAGGACGCGGCTCCCTTTGGGGAATGCACCGGCCTGGCGCAGCACATACGCCAGGGCGTGGGAGGATTCCAGCGCGGGCAGTATGCCTTCGGCCCTGCAAAGGCGCTGGAAGGCGTCCAGGGCTTCGCTGTCGCAGGCGACGGCATATTCCACGCGCCCGGTCTTTGCCAGGTGGGCATGCTCCGGGCCGACGCCGGGGTAGTCCAGTCCGGCAGACACGGAGCTGGAAGGGAGGATCTGCCCGTCAGCGTCCTGGAGCAGCATGGTGTATTCGCCGTGCAGCACGCCGGGCCGCCCGAGGTTGATGGATGCGGAGTTCAGGCATCCGGGCCTGCCGGAGCCTCCGGCCTCCACGCCGACGAGCTTCACCGATGCATCGGGGATGAAGGCATGGAACATGCCTATGGCATTGGATCCGCCGCCCACGGCAGCCACCACGAGGTCGGGCAGCGCACCCGTGCGCTCCAGCATCTGGGCCCTTGCCTCGCGCCCGATCACCGCCTGGAACTCGCGCACCAGGTCGGGGAAGGGCCAGGGGCCGGCCGCCGTGCCAAAGCAGTAATGGGTCGTTGACTGCGCGGAGATCCAGGCCCGCAGGGCGGCGTTGATGGCGTCCTTGAGCGTGCGGGATCCGCTCTCGACGGGCAGGACCCTCGCCCCCAGAAGGCGCATGCGGCGCACGTTGGCAGACTGCCGCTCCACATCCTCCGCCCCCATGTACACGGTGCACTCCAGTCCGAGCCTTGCGGCCGCGGCAGCCGTGGCCACGCCATGCTGTCCTGCGCCTGTCTCGGCGATAAGGGCGCGCTTGCCCATCTTCTTCGCCAGCAGGGCCTGCCCGAGGGTGTTGTTGATCTTATGCGCCCCGGTGTGCAGCAGGTCCTCGCGCTTCAGCCACAGGTCGATGCCCAGCTCCCGCGAAAGCGCGGGGCAGGAGGTGATCGGCGTGGGACGGCCCGCATAGTCTTTCAGCAATCCGTCCAGCTCCGCCTTGAATCCCGTTGCGGGCATGATGTCGCGCATGGCCCTGTCCAGCTCCGCAAGCGGCGGCATGAGCAGTTCCGGTACGAAGCATCCGCCAAACTCGCCAAAATATCCTTTCTTCATGGTCGTCACCGCCTCACCTGTTCCGCACGGCCGCCACCGCTTTCCCCAGCAGCACCGCGCTCTTATGGCCGGGCTTGTCTTCCAGCCGCGAATTCATGTCGATGCCGTGGGGGCGGCACATGCTGAGTGCCTCGGCAATGTTTTCATGCCCCAGCCCGCCGGAAAGCAGCCACGGGCGCGGAAAGCGCACACTTGAGAGCGCGCTCCAGTCCAGCGTCCTGCCGCTGCCCATCCCCGCATCGAGCAGGAACATGCCGCAGCCCTTGAACAGGCGGTCGACATCCTCCTGCATTTCCGCAGCTCCGGCATACGCCCGGGGGAAAAGGACCCGGATGATCTGTTCCGGAGGGAACGCCTTCAAAAATTCAGCGCCCTGCCTCCCGTGCAGCTGCACATAGTCCAGGCGGGCCATGCGTGCGATGGCCAGCGTTTCCCTGGGGCTCTGGTCCACGAACACCCCCACCCGCTTCATGCCGCGCGTATCCAGCTCCGCCGCACGCGGCGGCGAGATGTAGCGCGGGCTCCGAGGGTAGAACACAAATCCGCACATGTCCACGCCGAGCGCCGCCGCCAGGTCGATGATCGGCTGCTCCGTCATGCCGCAAATCTTGATCAGCATGGCCCCTCCCCATCATCCCTGCCCCGGATCATGCGCCGGAGGGCGGCGCCCGGCCTGCCGCCTTCCATCAGGGCAGAACCGACCAGGGCGGCATGGTAGCCGGCATCCGCCGCCGCCACCAGGTCTGCATGGCAGGCCATGCCGCTTGCGGCTATCCACAGCTCACCGTCCTGCGGCGGGAAGGCTTCGATGAAGCGCAGGGATGCCGCCACATCCACCCTGAGCGTTTCCAGGTCGCGGGCATTCACCTGGATGATCCTGGCGCCGCTTTCCCGGGCGAGCTCCGCTTCCCCGGGGCTGAACACCTCCACGACGGCCTGCATGCCGCCGCGCTCCGCCTGCTCCCGCAGGTCGCGCAGGAGGCGCGCATCCGGCGCAAGGCGCACGATGAGCAGCATGGCCGATGCCGGAGTGGCCAGCGTGGCCTCCACCTGCAAGGGGTGGAAAAGAAAATCCTTGCGCAGCATGGGCAGCGGCGGGATGCGCTCCGCCTCCATCATGGCCGCGATGCGCGCAAGATGGGAAACGTGCCCCTGGAACCAGGTCTCTTCGGTGAGGACCGAAAGCGCCGAAGCCCCGTTCGCGGCATATTGCCGCGCCGCCTCTTCGGGGTCCAGGCTGCCGCAGATCAGGCCGCGCGAGGGGGAAGCCCTCTTGAATTCGGCGATCACCGGCAGCGGTCCTGCACAGGGACGGCGCAAAGCCTCTGCAAAGGACGGGCGCGGCAGGGGCCACGGCCCAGGCGCTTCCCCTCCGCGGCGTTCCAGCGCCGCTATCTCCGCCTGCTTGGCCCGGTAAAATCGCTCAAGCTCCATGTCCGCCTCCCTCGCTGCCTGCCGCGCAGCCGGCTCCTGTCATCCGTTCCTTCAGCCCGTGCAGGCTGCAAATAAAAAGCCGCCCCGTTGAGGGGCGGCATATCGACCTGGTTTCCTTTGCGTGAATACGAAAAGACCGCACCCTCCCTTATGAGAAGCTGCTAAACCACCAAACCTGGGCGGCAAAATCAAGGCCGATCATATCCACTGATAAAGCTCCCACCGTGTAATCTGTTGGGAGCGTAGGGGAAATGCGGATCGCTGTCAAGATGCCCCAGGCAGGTTTTCCGCGCATAACATCAAAGCCGCCGGAACTGTTCCGGCCCGGTCTGGCAAAGCCCTTGTCAAAAAGCCAGAACTCAGCGACAGTCAAGGTGCAGGCCGCCAGCCTTTTGCATCGGCCTTCCCGGCGGTGGCGGGCCATGCCTGCCTTTTTTGATTTGCGAGGTCCCATGCGCGTCCAGCCCTCAGAATCCCATCCCGTCATCGTCTCAGCCAGCAGATCGACGGACATACCGGCGTTTTACCCGCAGTGGTTCGTCAACCGCTGGAAGGCGGGCTATGCCATGTGGACCAACCCGTTCGACCAGTCCCGCATGAAAGTCTGCTTCGACCAGGCAAAGGCCGTGGTCTTCTGGACCAAAGACCCCGCGCCGCTGATCCCGCATCTCGACGAGCTGGAAGCTCTCGGACTGAAAACCTATTACTTCCAGGTGACGCTGAACGACTACGAAAAAGAAAGCTTTGAACCCAACGTCCCGCCCCTGTATGAACGCATCGGAACCTTCAAAAAGCTGTCCGGGCGCATAGGCAGGGAGCGTGTGATATGGCGCTTCGATCCGCTCATCATGCATGAAGGTCTGAAAGCGGAAGACCTGGTGGAGAGGATCTTCCGCATCAGCAAGGAATTGATGGGCCATACCGATAAGCTGGTGTTCAGCTTTGCCGACGTCCGGAACTACCGGAAAGTCCAAGGCAACCTCTGCCGCCATGGCGCCTATGCTCAGGCAGGTGCAGCGCCAGGCGGGGATGCTCCGCAAGCCCTGTTCACAAAGGAAAACGTACTGGACGCGGAAATAAGCGCTGAAAACAGGCTGCATATAGCCCAACGGCTGGCGGACATGCGCGGCTTCTGGAGCAAAAAAGGCTGGGATCTGACGCTTGCCACCTGTGCAGAAGACATCGACCTCCGGAGCCTTGGCATCGGACATAACAGCTGCATCGACGGCGAACTGCTGCTCAAGCTGGCAAAAGAGGATGGCAACACCATCCTTGTGGATTTCCTGCAGGAGAATCTGCGCGCGAAAAAGCAAAAGAAAGGCTCGGGCCCGCGATCTCTGCCGTTATATCCCTGCGCCACAGAGACGGATGCGGGCAACAAGAACATGAAGGACAAAGGCCAACGCCCGGCCTGCGGCTGCGTGGAAAGCAAGGACATCGGCATGTACAGCACATGCAGCCACTTTTGCGTCTACTGCTACGCCAACGCCAGCAGGGAAGCCGTACGCAGGAATCAAAGCCGCCACAGCGATGGCAGCGAAAGCCTGGCAGGCTGAGCAGGCTTCCGTGGCAGCCGCATCCCCGCAGCCTGCACCGTTCCGCATCCCAGTCAACTGCCGTACGCAGGGCGCAGGCAGCCCACCTTTTGCGCGGCGGGGCGGCCAGCGCCTGCAAGAATCAGCCGATCCCGCAAAATTTCTTGACAATCCGGCGCATCCCGCATAAATATTTCTGCTCTTTGGTTCTGTATCGTGTTTTAATTTGGAGGAAACACATGCCTACTATTCAGCAGCTTATCCGCATCGAACGGGAAAAGGTGGTGAAGAGGAAGAAGACCCCGGCCCTGCAGGAATGCCCGCAGCGCCGCGGCGTGTGCACCCGTGTGTACACCACCACCCCCAAGAAGCCTAACTCCGCCCTGCGCAAGGTCGCCCGCGTGCGCCTTACCAACGGCATCGAAGTGACGGCCTACATCCCCGGCGAAGGCCACAACCTTCAGGAACACTCCGTCGTGCTCATCCGCGGCGGCCGCGTGAAGGACCTTCCCGGCGTGCGCTACCACATCGTGCGCGGCACGCTCGACACGTCCGGCGTGCAGGACCGCCGCCAGCGCCGTTCCAAGTACGGCGCCAAGCGTCCCAAGAAGTAAAGTGCCCGGCCTGTTTTCATAGCCCGATAGTGGTTCTGAAGGCTATTTTCAAACAATCCATGGAGGAATCACCATGCCCCGCAAAGGTCCCGTCCCCAAGAGGGAGATTTTGCCCGATCCGATCTACAACAGCATCCTTGCCGCCCGCTTCGTCAACCGCCTGATGTACGACGGCAAGAAGGGCCCTGCTGAAAATATTTTCTACCGCTCGCTGGAGATCCTCGCCGAAAAGACCGGCGAAGAAGCCCTGAGCGCCTTCGAAAAGGCCATCGAGAACGTCAAGCCCCGCGTCGAGGTCAAGTCCCGCCGCGTCGGCGGCGCCAACTACCAGGTGCCTGTGGACGTGCGTCCGGAGCGCCAGGTCTCCCTGGCCCTGCGCTGGCTCATCACCTACGCCCGCGCACGCGGAGAGAAAGGCATGATCGCCAAGCTTTCCGCCGAGCTCATCGATGCCTTCAACAACCGCGGCGGCTCCGTCAAGAAGAAGGAAGACACCCACCGCATGGCCGAGGCCAACAAGGCCTTCGCGCATTTCCGCTGGTAGGCCGCCATGTCGAACCGCACCTTTGAACTTAAAGACCTGCGCAATATCGGCATCATGGCCCATATCGACGCCGGCAAGACGACGACCACCGAGCGCATCCTGTTCTACACGGGCATCAACCACA
>CACZQM010000006.1 GCA_902783285.1 uncultured Desulfovibrio sp.
AACGGCAGCATCGTGAACACGGCGCCTTTCTTCGCGCGCAACGCTGCAGGCACGGCCTACTTGGAAAACACCTTCAACAGGCGGATGTACGGCGTCGGGCTGCATATCTACGGCAGCGGCAATGCCGTGCGCCAGGCGGCCCCCCTCCTGACGAAGGGCATCGCCGGCGTGGGCATCCGCGTGGATGGCACCGGCAACGCTGTCACCGTCGGCAGCGGGACGCGGGTGTGGGCCAACGGGCTCAACGGGAACGGCATCCTGGTTTCCTTTGGCAAAAACCACCGCGTGACCATTGAAAACGGAGCCAGCGTGCGCGCCCTCGGCAAGGGCGGGATCGGCGCGGCGTTCGACTTCGGCACGAACATGCTGGGCATCCGCGGTGAAGACAGCGCCGGCCGCGCCTCGTATGCCGCACGCACAGGCTACGAGAGGCTCAAGGCATCATCCGTCGAGGTGGACGGTCCGCTGGCCGGGGACGTGCTCGTCCAGGGTGAGCTGGCCGGCCAGAAGGCCGCCATCCATATCGGCAGCGGCGCCTATGTGCCGCGCATCCGCATCGGCACGGGCGCTTCCCTTTCCGGCCCTGTCGTTTCGGAGTGGAAGTACAGCGATGCCAGTCTGCTGCGGGATATGGGACTGATCCCCGCACTATACATGCGGCGGCAGTACGCAGGATCAGGCGAGCTGACGACAAGGCTGCTGTTCGAAGGCAGCGGTCTCTCGTACGACGGTGACATCACGGGGCAGGACAACATGCGCCTCGACGTGAGCGGCTCGCTGGCCTATGCGGGCACGGCGAGCGTGCTTTCCGCCACGGTGCGGAAGGGAGCCGTGCTTTCGGGCGGGACCTACCGCCTGATGCAGGACGGCGTTTCGCACCACCGCTTTTCCTATGCCATGAACAGCGTGCAGAAATCGCTGCGCGGCGTGGGGCTGTTCACCAATGACGGGGCCTTTGGCCCGCTGTCCGCTTCCATCCCCGCCAGGGTGGAGGGCGACATGAAGAGCCGGGGCATGCTTTTTGCCCGGACCGATGCCCGGGGACATGCCGGGATAACGGTCAGCGGAACGGCAGACATAAGCCGTTCCCGGGCCATAGCGCTCAACGCACTGCCCGGAGAGAGCTACACGGCGCTCACCGCGTCTTCCCTGTCCGGATCCACTTCCAACGGCCGGAGCGATCCCCTGCCGGTGAGCGGCATGCTGAGCCAGTACAGCTGGAAGGAAGGGAACACCGTGCGCGTGGCCTCCATGCTCAGCGACAACACCGGCGGCGCGCACAGCGCGTTCCGGGCCGCGGCCTCCTTGTACGAGAACCAGCCCTACGGCGTCAGCGGGCGCGAGGCCATGCGCCCCCTGTTCAACCTGGATGCGGCAGGGACGCGCACGGCCCTTGCCAGCATCAGCTCCAACGCGGCGGCACGCAGCATCAGCCTGCTGCAGCAGCAGGGGCAGTTCCTTCCGGACATGCTGTCGGCGCGGCTGCGTGACGTCCGTGACAGGAAGGGCGGGGAGGAAGGCGCGGAAGATCCCGCTTCCCATTTCTGGATAAGGACCGGAGGGCGCTGGGGCACCCAGGACGGCGGCCATTACCGGGGCAAGTTCGCCCTGGCCGGATGGGACCGCGACTTTGCCCATGGATGGCGCGCCGGCGTGTTCGGGGGATATGGGGAAGCCGATCTCTCGCCCTCGTATGCCGATGCCTCCATGCGCGGAGCGCGCCTTGGCCTCTATGCCGGATGGCAGGGCGGACGTGCCGGTGTTCTGCTGTATGGGGCATGGTCGCAGAACGCGCACCATCTCAGGCGCAGCATCCCCGTGCCGGGGCTGAACGCCGATGCCCGCTACCACAGCAACATGGCCGAAGCCGGCGCAGAGCTGAAGTACACCGTGGCAGAAAAACAGGGCTGGCGGGTGGCGCCCTATGCCGGCATCCACGGTTCCCACATCTGGCAGGAAGCCTATCATGAACACGGCGCCGGCATGTTCAGCCAGCATGTGCAGTCGGCATCGCTGGACCAGCTTTCAGGCAGTGCCGGCCTGGAACTCTCCCGCAGCCTGGAACGGGGCGGGTACGCCCTGCGCATAGGCGGCCGCCATGTCCTTGCCGGTGCGGAGCCCAAGCTTTCCTTTTCGCTGGAAGGGGACAGGGGGCACAGCTGGCTGATGGACAACGACCAGGACAGGACGTTTTTCACCATGTCCCTGGATGGCGGATTCAAGCTCCCCCGCCTGTGGGAAGTCTCGGGGAGCATGGGTCTGGAGAGCGGCGGGCACAGCACGCACCTGCGCTGCTCGCTCCTGCTCTTGAAAAAGTGGTAGCGGGACCGGAGCCGCCCCTGCCGGAGGCAGGTCCGCCACCGGCACCGCTGATGCCCGGACCTCCCGCACCGCCTTCCCGGGGAGCCTTCTCCCGGAAGGCATTGACGGGGGAGGGCGGAAGGCTTTATGCCCTATCCAAGGCGGGCATGGCGCCCACGCTGCTATGACAAGGAGGACACCATGCGTCTGATCCCGGTCTTTGTTCTGCTCTTTGCGCTGGCTGCGCCGGCCTGGGGCGCCTTCCAGGAAGGGACCGGCAGCGCCGCCGGAGGATTCCAGGGCCCTGGCGCCCAGGGCGGCGTGGCCACGGTCGCGCAGGCTCTTTCTGCGCGTGACGACTCCCCCTGCGTGCTTACGGGGCGCATCGTGCGCCGTGAGGCGGGCGACCACGAACACTATCTTTTCCGCGATGCCACAGGGGAGATCATCGTGGATATCGACGACGAACTGTTCATGGGGCACACCGTGACGCCGGAAACGGTCATCCGCATCTACGGAGAGGTCGACAAGGAAGCCTTCAAGCGTCCCAAGGTCGACGTGGACCGCCTCGAGATCCAGTGAGGAACGCTGGAGCCGGACGCCCGGCCTGCCGGGCGTCTCCTTGAGCCTCCGTCCCTGCGCATCACACGGATGGGGATGGGCGGAGGGCCTGGGTGCCGTCCGCTCCCCGGCGTCTGCGGCATGACGGAGGCCTGTCCGTGCCCGCCCGGAAACAGAAGCCGCCGGCAGGGCCGGCGGCGTTCCGTCCAGGGTGCTGGCAGGATCCCTCCTGCGCATCCATCCCCTACTTCAGGGTATGGGGCAGCTCTTCCAGTTCCGTGTTGGGGCCGGCAAGCTTCAGCGTGCCGAGGTCCGCAGGCGATGTCACGTTCCGGATGAGCAGCGGTTCATAGCCCTTTGCCCAGATGCAGATGTCCCATGGCTTTCCGTCGGGGGCGAGCACGTCGATCCGGCCCTCGCCGTAGAACGTGCCATTGGAGACCGCATTGACCAGGAACCACTTCTTGGGTGAATATTTTTTCACTTCGATGCCTTCGCCGAAGGAGACGCGCACGGTGTTTTCGTTCCCGTCTTCCAGGAGCTCGCCGGAGGGCGTGAGGATGATGGCCTTGATCCTTTTCGGCAGGCTTTTTTCTTCGGCGATGAGTTGGGCGTCACGGATCCCGAGGAGGGGCACGTGCACGCCGCCCGGATAGGTCTTTTCACGTTCTTCCCAGGCTTTCTGGCGGGTCAGGCGGGTATTTTCACGGATCGCGGCTATCTGCTGGGCGTTGCGCTGTGCGTTTTCGATATTGCGCTTCTCCACCGCCGCGGTGTCGTTCGTGCCGGGCAGCTTCACCACGCCCACTTCCGAAGGCGAGGAGACCCCGCGCACGATCAGCGCCTCGTGGCCGGCCTTCCATGCGAACAGGTCGGCCTGCTTGCCTTCCGGATAGCGCACCTTGAAGGCCCCGCCCTTCCTGCTCTTGCCCGTGCCTTCGCACTTGCCGCTGCCCGGCTCTGCGCTGCTGTAGTACAGCACCATGCGGGTCTTGCTGCCGTCCCGCACCTCCCGTTCCGCCTTGACCAGCCCGGTGCAGATGTAAATGGTCGCGCCCTCGAGAGCGGTACCGTCCGGCCCCTGCACCTCGCCGGTGATGTAGGATTGTTCCTGCGCCGCGGCAACGAGGGGGAAGCTGAGGATCAGGGCGGCAGCGAAACGAAGGATCTGTCTTTTCATGATGGACGCTCCTTTAAGCGTTGAGGTCTCCGCACGACATCTGCCTGGCCATCGGTGCGCCGCAAGGGCCTGCGCTTGCATGAGGCCTTGCGCCGCATGATGCCTTGCAGTCTGTCTGATTATGGGAACTGGCCGGGGAAGTGTCAAGCGATGCTTTTTTCCCGCCAGCCGCAGCGCACGGCGGCGGTGGGCGCCGCGGGGCGCAGGATGGAGGGGACGGCTGCATCCTGCCGCCATGCACGGGGAAGCGCAAGGTTGCGCCATGGGGAAATATGCGGTAGCGTACCGCCATCCATGGAAAAACGCTGGAGGCAGGGCGCTGCGCGATGGCATGCGGAGCGCCTGGCTGTTCCTTCCATGCCGTTCCATGGGGCAGGTCCTGCCTGCGTGCGCAGGGCGGGGACCGCATCGCGGCAGCAGGCCGCCATGCGGAGCTTCCATGCCCGGGCTCTCAAACGGATGACAAAAGCGGGTGCGGCGCAACAATGACATTGAAAGACATGCGGCCTGGCGGATCCGGGCTTATCGTTTCGGTCGGCGGGCAGGGCTCGCTGAGAAGGCATCTCCTGGACATGGGGCTCATCCCCGGAGCTGCGGTCACGGTGGTGAAGTATGCGCCCATGGGCGATCCCATCGAGATCACGGTGCACGGCTATTCCCTGACCCTCCGCCTCGACGACGCGGCCCGGATCACGGTGTCGACCGACATGAGCCATGCCGAACCGGAACTGCATGAATATCCCGCGATAGAAGCCGTCAGCAAGGAGAGGCACCCGCATGATCCGGAGCATCCCGGCTACGGCGAAGAAGGACGCTACCATGACCGGAGCGGCGAGCATCCCCTGCCGAAGGGGGAGGTGCTGACCTTCGCCCTGGCAGGCAACCAGAACTGCGGCAAGACCACCCTGTTCAACGCCCTCACCGGGGCGAACCAGCACGTCGGCAATTTCCCCGGCGTCACCGTGGACAGGAAGAGCGGGCCGATCCGCGGCTATGCGGACACCCTCGTCACCGACCTACCCGGCATCTATTCCCTGTCGCCGTACAGCGATGAAGAGCTCATCTCGCGGAGCTTCATCCTCAGGGAACATCCTTCCTGCATCATCAATATCGTCGACGCCACCAATATCGAGCGGAACCTCTACCTGACGCTGCAGCTGATGGAGCTGGACGTGCCCATGGTGCTGGCCCTCAACATGATGGATGAGATGCGGAACAACGAAGGCTCGATCCGCATCAACGAGATGGAGCAGATCCTTGGCATCCCGGTCATCCCGATCTCCGCCTCCAAGGAGGAAGGCGTGGAGGAACTTTGCCTGCACGCCGTCCATGTGGCGCGCTTCCAGGAAAAGAGCCCGCGCACCGATTTCTGCGGTCAGGAGCACGGCGGAGCCGTCCACCGCTGCCTCCACGGGATACGGCACCTCATCGAGGACCATGCCGAAGCGGCAGGCATCCCTGCGCGCTTTGCGGCATCCAAGCTGGTCGAGGGGGACCCGCTGATCGCCCTTGCCCTGGACCTCACCCAGAATGAACAGGAGATGATCGAACACATCATCAGCCAGATGGAAGAAGAGCGCGGGCTCGACCGCGCCGCTGCCATAGCCGACATGCGCTTTTCCTTCATCCAGGCGCTGTGCGGGAAGACCGTCGTGAAGCCGGTGGAAAGCAAGGAGCATGCCCGCAGCCGCAGGATCGACAAGGTCCTCACCGGAAGATATACGGCCATCCCGGCGTTCCTCATCATCATGGGGCTGGTCTTCTGGCTGACGTTCAACGTGGTCGGGGCATGGCTGCAGGACCTGCTGGCCGGGGGCATAGACCTGCTGACCGAACGGACCGATGCCTTCCTTTCCGGACTCGGCATAAGCAAAGTCCTGCATTCGCTGGTCGTCGACGGCGTGTTCACCGGCGTGGGGAGCGTCGTGAGCTTCATCCCCATCATCGTCGTCCTGTTCTTCTTCCTGTCGCTCCTGGAGGACAGCGGCTACATGGCCCGCATCGCGTTCGTCATGGACAAGCTGCTGCGCAAGGTCGGCCTTTCGGGCAAGAGCATGGTCCCCATGCTCATCGGGTTCGGCTGTTCCGTGCCCGCTGTCATGTCGAGCCGCACGCTTTCCAGCGAGCGGGACAGGAAGCTGACCATCCTGCTCATCCCGTTCATGAGCTGCACGGCGAAGCTGCCCATATACGGATTTTTCACGGCCGCTTTCTTCCCCGGGCATGGCGGCGCCATCATGGTCGGGCTGTACCTGCTGGGGATAGCCGCCGGCATCCTGGTGGCCCTGGTCTCCAAGCGCACGTTTTTCAGGGGAGAAGCGATCCCCTTCGTCATGGAACTGCCGAATTACAGGATACCCGGCGCAAAAAACACGCTGCACCTCCTGTGGGACAAGGCAAAGGATTTCCTGCAGCGCGCCTTCACCATCATATTCGCCGCATCCATCGTCGTCTGGTTCCTGCAGAGCTTTGACTTCAGGCTGCAGCTCGTCGCCGACCCCCAGGAGAGCATCCTGGCATCCCTTGCCGGACTGGCCGCCCCCCTGTTCGCCCCCCAGGGATTCGGCGACTGGCGCGTGGTCACGTCGCTCTTTGCGGGCTTCCTGGCCAAGGAAAGCGTGATCTCCTCATTGTCCGTGCTGTTCGGCTCCACCGATATGCTGCTGGCGGCGGTCTCCCAGGCCTCTGCAGGCGCGCTGCTCGTGTTCTGCCTGCTCTACACTCCCTGCTGCGCGGCGATAGCCTCGATCAAAAGGGAACTGGGAGCAGCCTGGGCAGCCGCGGTCGTCGTCCTCCAATGCGTCATCGCATGGGTGTTTTCCCTGGCGGCATACGGACTGCTGTCGTTCCTGTCCTGATCACGCCCCGCCCGCTCCAGGGGCAATGGCCCCGCCGGGATGGCAAAGGGCACGCACGCCCCAAGCATGGCGCCATGCGGGCTTATTGAGCCCCCGCCTTGCGTGGGCGGCATCTTCTCGTGCCGCAGTCCCTTTCCTGCTCCGGCATCCCGCTGCTCCCGGTGCGGGATATCAGCCGGCGCATTCCCAGAAGAGTATCTCCGGCTCCCTGCGGAGCCTGACAGGCGGCAGCTCGCCCTTGCGATGGCCCATGCAGACGACGCCGACGAGTTCGCGGTCCGCAGGCACGCCCATGCGGGCGCCGAACGCATCCGTCTTGCACAGCCAGTTGGCAAAGCCGATCCAGCAGCTGCCGATCCCCATGCTGTGCGCGGCGAGCATGATGTTCTGGATGCACATGGAGCAGTCGCCGACATGCCACGGCATGTCTTTCCTGCCGTAGACGAACAGCAAGGTGCCTGCGCCGTGGAACATGTCGTATCCAGGGTTTTCCAGCATGGATGCGTATTTTTCCAGGGGCGATCCGGGCGTGATGCCGGACACCAGGACCTGCCTCGCTTCTTCGGCCAGCATCCTGATCCTTGCCTTGCCCTGCAGGATGCCGAAGGACCACGGCTGGGAATTGGATGCGGAAGGGGCTTTCGTGCCGAGCGCAAGCAGCGTCCTCAGCACATCTTCCCCGATGGGCTCGTCTGTGAACGACCGCACGCTCCGGCGGGTCTCCAATGCTTCGATGATATCCATGGCTGCTCCTTGGCTATGATGGGGAGGGACCGCTTCCGTCCGGGAGCGGCCCGCGGTTTGCCGCAGACGGGAAGGCCGGGGGAGAAGAGCAGGGCGGCAGGCCCGGGGACCTACTTCCCTTCGCACATGGTGCAGACCTTGTAGCCCTGCTTTTTGGCCTGCTCGAGGGAAGTGAAGTTCTCCGTGGCGCTCTTGGAAGCGTAATATTTGCAGGACGGGCCGTGCACGACTTTGGAAGAGGGGTTGCCATGCAGCACGACCCGGGCCTGCCCCTGTTCCTGGCGCTGCTGCTTCTTCGCCGTGGCCACGCCTTCCCTTCCCTCGCAGACCTTGCAGGCATGGTAGCCGGCTTTCTCGGCTTCCCGGGCGCTGGCGAACTCGGCCGTCGCCGCCTTGCTGCCGTAGTATTCGCAGTCGGAGGCATGGTAGATCTTGGAAGCCACGTTGCCGTGCAGGGGCATCTGCTGCCTGTTCACGCGCACGCCCTGGGCCGGCTGCTGCAGGCCGAAGTCCACAACGGGCTGCTTGGCGGCAGGCGCAGCCGTTGCCGTGAGCGCGAGGATGGCAAGGGAGAGGAGGATGCGTTTCATGTCAGTTCACCATGTCCTTGAGGGTTTTTGAGGGAAGGAACTTCACCGTCTTGCGGGGCGCGATCGTCATGGCTTCGCCTGTGCGGGGGTTCCTTCCGGGGCGGGCGGCTTTCTCGACCACGGTGAACTTGCCGAGGCCGGGCAGGGAGATCTCTTCGCCGTCGGCGATCTTTTTCTGCAGCGTCTGGGTGATGATCCTGACAAGCATGGCCGCTTCGCCCGGGGGCAGTCCGGTCTTGCCGATGAAGTGGAGAAGAAAGTCCATGGGGAACCTCCGTTTTATTCGATGGGGCCGTGGATATGCGGTCCGGCCTGCGGCGGCCGCAAGCCGGGGGCGCCGCTCCCGCCGCGTCCGGCACGGAGGCCGGGGCAGCGGTGGCGCAGGCAAAGGTTAGCGCCATCGCAGGAACATTTCAACCCGCGCCGGACGCCCCCAGGGCACCATGCCGGTCCCTGCCTGGAAGATCCCTGCCGCGGAACGGCACGGCAGGAACGTATTCCTACCTGCCCATGAATCTGCGGGCGGCGGCGATCCCTATCTTCAGCAGCAGCGGACGCAGATCGGCATCGGCCTGCTTCAGCATCTCAGGTATGCGGATGTGCTGCGGGCAATGCGCCTCGCACCTTCCGCACCCGGCGCAGCGGGAGGCGAAGCCGGCGTCGCGCCTGAGCCCTATGTTCCGTGCGAACTCGATCCGGGCGCGCCCTTTGCCTTCCATATGCATCAGGTTGTAATAATGGAAGATCCCGGGGATATCCACCCCGTGCGGGCAGGGCATGCAGTAACGGCAGCCCGTGCAGGGGACTTTTTCGCGTTCGCGGATGATGCCCCTGATGCGTTCCACCAGGGCGAGGTCTTCCGCTGTGCATCCGCCGGTCACGGTCTGCGAGGCGATGCGGGCGTTCTCGTCGATCATCTCCAGGGAATTCATGCCGGAAAGCACGCAGGTCACTTCCGGCTGGTCCCACAGCCAGCGCAGCCCAAGCTCGGCGGGGCTGCAGCCCTTCCCGCTTTTTTCAAGTTCGCGGCGGGCTTTTACGGGCAGGTGGACCAGCCTGCCTCCGCGCAATGGTTCCATGATGACCACGGGCACGCCCCTGGCTGCGGCTGCCTGCAGCCCGGCCCTCCCCGCCTGGCTGTTCTCGTCCAGGTAATTGTACTGGATCTGGCAGAGATCCCAGTCATAGGCATCCAGGATGCGCAGGAATGTCCCGGTGTCGCCGTGGAAGGAAAAGCCGATGCTGCCTATCTCGCCCCCGGCCTTGTGCCTGCGGATCCATTCTTCGATGCGGAGCGTTTGCAACCTTTCCCATTCGCTAAGGTCCGTGAACATGTGCATGAGGTAATAGTCGATGCGGTCCGTGCGCAGGCGCGCCAGCTGCTTCCGGAAGATGGCTTCCATGGCGCTTTCCGTGCGGACGAGATACTGCGGCAGCTTCGTCGCGATGGACACGGCATCGCGGCAGCGGCCGTCGTGCAGGATGCGGCCGAGGCATTTTTCGCTGCCCGGATAGACATAGGCGGTGTCATAATAGTTCACGCCGAGCTCCAGGGCATGCAGGATCTCCTTCTCTGCCTTCCTGTGGTCTATCATCCCGCCTTTCCTGGTGAAGCGCATGCAGCCGTATCCCAGCCGCGAGATCTTCCGTCCGTTCCGGTCAAATGCGTAATTCATGGCTGTTCCCCCGCATGCTGCTGCGATGATCTCATGCCCCTGTCCACCTGTGCCCCACGCTGTCCTGCTCCCCATGCCATGTGCCGGGAAGGACCGATCCCCCGGCTTCGAGGACCGCCGGCCTGCCAGCGGGATCCGCTGCCAAAGACCGGATAAAGGTTGTGTATGACATAGGAGCGGGAAGAATCAAGCCGGTCGAGGCCGCCATGGCAAAAAAGCTGCCGGGGGGCGGACGATGCGCAGCCGGCATCATGCCCCGGCCGGCAGGAATGCGTTTTTTCCGGGATGCGCCTTATGGCAGGCGCAGCCCGGGGGGATGCGTACTGGGCCTGCCGCGATTGAAAGGATCATCCTGTTCGTGTATGCTGGCCCTGTTCCGGAATGCCCGGGGATCTTGAGCAAGCCGAGGGGAAAGCCCATGGACATCAGGGAGATCTATCATCATTTCGACAAGGCCGGCTGCTGCACCTTCGCGACGGTGGATGAAAACGGCTACCCGGTCACGCGCATAGCGCATTTCTTTGCCTTCGACAGCGAAGGGCTGTATTTCCGCACCATGCGCGTCAAGCCCTTCTACCGCCACCTTGCGGAGACCGGCCGCGTTTCCGTCTGCGGGCTCGTCACGACGTCCGCGGCCATCACCCTCGGCCCGGACGGCATGCCTGTCGAGGAGCCGGGGTATTTCATCCGGGTCACCGGAGACTGCCGCGAGATCAGCTTCGAAACGCTCAGCCGCAAGGCGGAGGCGGAGCCCATGTTCGCCCTCGGCGTCAAGGACATCCTGCGCTATCCGGACATGACGACATTCTGCCTGTGGCGCTTCAAGGGCGAGATCTACGATTATGATTATGAAATGACGGCCCGCGACCATAAGCTGGAGCGGATGTTTTTTGATTTCGGAGGCTTTGAGCGTCCCTTCAAGGGGCTGCGCATCGGTCCTGACTGCATCGGATGCGGCACCTGCATGGCGAATTGCACATTCAAGGCCATCTCGTTCGGGGAGGACGGGATCTACCGCATCGATCCCGGTCGGTGCGACGCCTGCGGCACATGCAGGCATAACTGCCCGGCAGGCGCGGTCGAAGTCTTCCAGTGAACGGCCGGGGACTGCGGAGCGGCAGCCGGTCCGCGCAGGTCCGGATCAGGCCTGGCCGCAGCGGCGCAGGCTTCGTGAGGGGGATGGATATGGAACTTGAGCTGCTGCCCCATCGGCTGACGATATGCAAGGTCCCCTCCGTAAAGGATATCCGGACCGATGCGGGGTTTTACTTCGTCGGCAGGACCGATGCGGAGATATCGCTGGTCTGCAGGACGGAGGATGCGCCTGCCGCCGCGGGAGCGCGTGATGACGGCTGGCGTGCTTTCCGGGTGCGGGGCCCCCTGGACTTCTCCCTGACCGGCATCCTGTCGGAATTGTCCGGGATCCTCGCCCGGAGCGGGATCGGCATTTTTGCCGTTTCCACATACGATACGGATTACATCCTCGTCAAAGAGGAAAACCGGGAAAGGGCGGCGGAGGCATTGTCCGGCGCAGGACATGCCATCTCGTGACTGCCCCCTTCTGCAGCGCCGGGACTGGCGGGCAGGGGATATCCCGGTCGATGCGGGGACGGCCCCGCATCTTGCTGGTATCCATGGGGACGGCCCCGAAACAATGTGAGGAGGCCATGCCGTGCATTGGCTTTATCTTTTTGCGGCCGGCTGCTTTGAGATCTCCTGGGCCGTCTGCCTGAAGTATTCCGCGGGATTTTCGAGGCCGGGATGGGTGGTCCTCACGGTCATCGGCTCCGTCCTGAGCTTCGCATTCCTGGCGCTCGCCATGAAAAGCCTGCCTTTCGGCCCTTCCTATGCGGTCTGGACGGGCATAGGGGCTCTTGGCACCGCCATCCTCGGCGTCATCCTTTTTGGAGATGCCTTCACCTTCACCAGGGGGCTGGCCATGGGGCTCATCCTTGCCGGCGTGATCCTTCTCAAGATCTCCGTGCCCTGATGGCCGTGCCCCCTGTGGCGGGGGCCGGCCGCTATCCGCCGGAGGCCGGTAATGGCTGACCCGGCCTGGGGGCCGGGTCGGCAAAAGGTCTATGGGCGGTCCTGCGCCGGCAGGGCCGCAGCCGTGCCGGCATCATGTTTTACAGATGATGCGGCTTGGGGTGGATCTTGCCATGCTTCGGAGGCGCCGGCTTTGCATGGTGGTGCGGAGGCGGTGCAGGCTTCACATGCGGAGGCGGCGGCACCGGCTTCACGTGATGATGGGGCGGAGGCGGCGCGGGCTTCACATGCGGAGGCGGCGGAGGCGGCGGCGCATGATGATGGTGGTGGGGCGGCGGCCGGTCATAGCCGTCATCCACCACGACGCATCCGGTGGCGGCCAGCGCGATCGAGCCGGCAAACAGCAGGGCCATCATACGGCGTGTGATGTTCATGGCTTCTCCCTTGGATGAGGTGTTACGGGTGACCGGGATGCGGAGCGGCAGGGCGTCCGCTGCCGGTCTGGCTTGCAGGACGCGATCCCTTAGCGGTGATGCCGGTGCGGTCCGTGGCGGTGCGGCCGCGGTGGCGGCGGAGGTCCGTAGCGGTGTGGCCGCGGGGGCGGAGGACCGTAACGGTGTGGCCGCGGGGGCGGCGGAGGTCCGTAGCGGTGTGGCGGCGGAGGTGGCGGCGGCCCGTAGCGATGGTGGTGCCGCCGCGGCGGCGCATAGCGAGGCGGAGGTGGCGGC
>CACZQM010000007.1 GCA_902783285.1 uncultured Desulfovibrio sp.
CAGCACGCCCAAAACCTCGTCCGCACTCCGGCACATGCTCAGTACACAGCCCTGTATCATGGCGTTGACCAGCCCGTTGACACAGTCTGCGCAGAGGCGGAAGTCCGTCCGCAGGTCCAAATATAAAAGCCGGGTCGGTGTTGATCGCCCGGCTCCTGCATTATCTGATGTTTGGCTCCCTGCGCCAGCCTGGCGGCCTGCTTCTGCGTGTCCGCAGAATCCGCTCCGTCAATGATAGTACTTGGAAAGCAGCGGGAATAACTGCGGGTTCTGGCGCACGGTGTCCTCGAAGCGCTTCATGTAGTCCTCGCTGCTCATCTCCCAATCCTTGCGGAAGACCTCCGCTATGTCGGCTTCCAGGTCTTCGCGCTGCCGACCATAAAGGTTTGCCAGTTCCATGTTCCCGCTGTTCGCTGCCTCCACCCGCTGCATGAACAGCTTTTCATGCGCATTCCTGAGTGCGCAGTAGGGATTGGTCAGGCGCTGGAGGAGGTCGGCTTCCCTGGCCAGTTGGCTACGGATCCTTTTGGCGGCCGTACCGATGCGCTCACCGTTCTCGCCCCTGAGGAAGGCGAACCGCGAGGGATCGAATGCGGCCGTGCGCCCGATATCCAGGGAGTCGGCGGCGTTGAGCAGCGTGGATTCCAGCGTCTTGCTTTTGTGCGCGTCGATGCTGCCGTGCACTTCATCCATGTACTCTTTGCCCATGACGCCCGATCCGAACGTCGCCCACATGGCCTGCACGGTCAGGTCGGCGCTGCGTCCCTCCCAATGGTCCGTACCGCCGCCGCGCCTGCCCAAGTCGTGGCCGGCGATGCCGCAGAGCACAGCGTTCCTGTCCACGGGTATGCCGTTTTCCTCCATAATGCCGCACATGGCGTTTGCAAAGATGTAAGCGCGGCAGATGTGCCCGCGGCCGTGCACCGACGTGCCCAGCTCAAAGGTCTTTTCGTGGTCCAGGTAGCCGTCCAACACCGAGATCAGGAAATCACGGCGCGCGGCGTCGTCACGCGGCATGCGGTCCGGTCTTTCCGGGGCTGGGAAAGACGGAAAGCCCGGGAACTCTGCATCCAGCTTTTGCGCAGTGGATGGCGCTATACTTCGGAGCAGGCTCCTCGTGGATCCCGGGATGAGGGTCAGCCCGCCGATGAATTCCGGGTCCCGGTTCGTCAGGCCGACCAGCCCGGACAGGTTGGTGCAGGTGTGCTCCATCTGCTGGCAGAGCATGGAGAGCAGCGGCAGGTCGGATGCGCCCTCGAAGCCATGGAAGGCGACGCTGCCCAGCTGCGCCTGCAGGGAACGGGCATCAGCCCCGTTGAGCTGGTCGTGGAGGGTCCGCAGTCCATCCTGGCCGAAGGGTGGCTCCCCGTTCTGCAGCATGGCCAGTGACATGAAGGATATGCGGTTTGGCTGCGTCGTCATGTAGTCCGGGTCGAGCCCGCCCGCGCCGAGGGATGCGAGATGGGCGTCCAAGTCGCGCTTGGCGTCGGCGGTGAGCCGCGCCATGGTCCGGAATATCGCCTGCGCGTCCGGCGGCGGGTCGGCTTCGGCGATCTCCCTGAATGCCGCTGCCTGCGCCATGGCGTGCGCGTGGACGATGCGCATCTCCTGCGGAGAGCGCAGGTCTTTGGCGCTGCAGACCCACTGGGTGAACGCCGCCTTCTGCGCCGGAGTGTCGAAGGGGAGCGTCTCGACCTCACGCAGCAGGGTCGCCTTCTGCTGCAGCAGCGGACGAACGGCTTCATCAAACGATGTCATGACCAGCGCCTTGGCGTCCATGTCTGCGGGATCTCGGAGGTGTTCTTCCAGCTTCTGCGTGAACTCACTGCCCAACCTGTCCAGGGCGTTGCCCTCCAGGTGCAGGGCTCCTTCAGGCAAGCCCGCAGCGAGCCCGGGGTATCTGGCTACGTAGGCGTCCACATGCTCTTTCAGGTGCGCCAAATATTCCTGCCGCTCGCTGTCAAGGACGACCTTGTCGATATGCTGTGCATTGAATTGTTGCTGCGCAGCGGCAATCTCGCCGAGACCGAACCGTTCTGCGGTCGGGCTGTGCCTGTTGAGGACAGTGTTCTTGCCCTTGATGACCGCGCTGCGGTTGAACAGCGTGACCTTGATGCCCGTGCGCTCCTGGAACTCCCCGGCCCGGGCTATGGCGCGCGGACGTTCTCCACGCGGCAGGTCTTCCAGGTCTATGCGGATCTCGGCGATGTCCCGGCTGGGGACGATCGGTCCGTGGATCTGCGCCTCGATATAGTTGATGCCGCTGATCACGGCCCGCGGGGACCGGCCGTTTTTGGCTTCCAGCGCGGCGCGCGCCAGGTCATTGCCGCCCACGTCGCCCATCACGGGTATGAGCGCTTCAAGATTGTCGTGCGTGGCCGTGACGCTGCGCGTGGCCGTAACGTCGCCGAAGCACCGGATGAGCAATGTCTGGAAATAGTCGGCGTTGGATTCCTTAACGGCAGGATCGGGATGATCCAGAAGGTCGCCAACGCTTTGAGGCCAGGTGTTTTTCAGGGCGACGAGGGACATTTCTCTCCCGGACTGGAGCCTGTCCAGCCAGGCATCGAGATCCTTGCGCTGCGGAGAATCCGAATCGCGCAGGGCGTCCTTGAAGCCCTGCGGCAGGCCCGGCTGCCCGTCGAGAAGGGCAAAAAAGTTTTGCCGCCGTTCCGCAGTAACGGCCATGCGCGGTGCGTAGAACGTGTCGTCGACCGTATAGGTGGCGCGCTTCGCAGTTTCCGGCTTGAGGATGATGGCTGCGGAGCCGTAGCCCACCGGGGTCGCTCCCAACGCTCCCTGTGCGACATTCAGTGCGCCATAGGTCGGGCGCTCGTCGGCGTTGACGCCATGCCCGACCAATTCCGGAAAAAGCAGCTGCTCCACGCTGTCTCGTCTTGCCAGGTACCCCTCGCCCTTGGGCGTTCTGCCCTGTTCCGCCAGATGGAAGATGTTTTTCAGGGGCGCGTCGGGATCATCGAAGACGGAACCGTCCTCCAGGAGGATACGGGGATCGATGTTGATGGTCAGGTCGGCAGAGCGCATGATGTCAGCCATGTCCCGGACGCTCACGCCTTCGATGCTGCGTGCGGAAAGCTTCTGCTGTTCCGCCGCCGCCGTCTGCTCCCTGGTCGAAGCGCTTTGCGCCGCGACCTTGACCAGCGTTTCGAGGTTGGCGGTCGAGATGTCGTGCGGCATGGGAGCGGGAGCGGACGCCGCCGGCATATCGCTGATCCCGTATTGCCCGGAAAGGCGCTGCGGTCCTTCCGCGCCCGCCAGTTCCCGGTCCTGGGGATGGGCTGTGCGCAGCTCATTGAGCCTGGCCGTGGCAGATCGGTTGGACACTTCCTTGAGCACCAGAGCCTGCAGGTCAAAGAGCTGCCTGGCCGCCTTGCGGGCGTCCTCAGCCTCGGGGTTGCTCTCTCCTTCGCGGATGAGCGCGGTCTGCAAGAGATCCATTTCCGCGGAAGTGAAGCTTTCGAACGCTGCCGCCAGCTCGGCGTTGGAAAGCTGTTCCACTGCCCCGGCAAAGACCCAGGCGGAGTCCCTCGCCTGCGCTTCGCTGAGCTTTCCCAACTTCCCCAGCCGATCGACATGCGTCTGGGCAGCCTTCAGGCTTTCCAGAAGAGACTGCGCATTCAGTCCGTCCTTGCGTGCCGTGAGGACCTTCACCGCATCCCGGGCGCTTTGCTGCACGCCTTCCCAGCCACGGCTGATCTTCGTTGCGCTCCTGAAGCCCGCAAAGGGCACTTTTGCAGACTTGAGGCTTGCCAGATCGATGGTCGGTCCCTGCCCGATCCTGACCTTATGTTCACCGTACACGCCGGTCTTTTCCGTCACGCCGCGTGCGGTCAGCTCCTGTCGGACCGTTGCGTCCCATTGGATGCCGGAAGTCATGTGCTCTCCTGATGTTGGAAGACGGCCAAGACCGTAACAAAATGAAAAGACGGCGTCGCAGTGATCCTGCCTAAAGCGTAATGCAGAGCCTGAAAGATTGCAATGCGTTCCTCACACAGTGACTGGCACGCCATATCGTATGGCCACGCAAAAAAACATGCCAGAATACCCATCGCCGCTCCCCTGTGCTTGGATCACACGGTCTCCCGCGTCTGCAAGAGACGGATGGCACGGACTGTGATGGTGCGTTACAGACCACCATTCCGTTGGCACTGCAAGACTAATGCGAAGGACTAAAACGGCCTCATGGGATCCTTGGACGCGGCTGACCCCAGCCATGGCCGCGGTACCGTGAAGTTCGGCATCGAAGG
>CACZQM010000008.1 GCA_902783285.1 uncultured Desulfovibrio sp.
GTCATGCTCCGGATGGCAAAAAGATAAGGGGCGCCGGCCCGCGTGGAGGGGCAGAGCGCTGTCCATACTGCCTTCCTCATGATCGGCCGGACAGGAACGGAAGGCTTTAAACACATGCGCCCCGGAGCCTGAGCTCCGGGGCGCGGCATAAGGCTGTGAGCTGATTATTTCTTCACTTCGGTGAAGTCCACATCCACCACGTCGTCATCAGACTTGGGCTGCTCCTGCTGCCCGCCTGCCTGCTGTCCGGCATAGCCGGCATCCTGCTGGGGCTGGGCACTCTTGTAGAGCTGCTCGGCAAGGGCGTGGGAGGCCGTGGTCAGGTCGTCGGACGCGGCCTTGATGGCTTCGGAGTCCGTGCCTTCCATGGCCTTCTTGAGGGCGGCCAGCTTGGCTTCGACATTGGACTTGGTCGCGGCGTCGATCTTGTCGCCCACGTCCTTGAGGGACTTTTCGGTGGCATAGACCAGTGCGTCGGCCTTGTTGCGGGCTTCCACGGCTTCCTGCTTCTTCTTGTCTTCGGCGGCGTTGGCCTCGGCCTCACGCATGAGCTTGTTGATCTCTTCCTCGGAGAGCCCGGAAGAGGACTTGATCTGGATGGACTGCTCCTTACCGGTGCCCAGGTCCTTGGCGGAGACCTTGACGCTGCCGTTGGCGTCGATGTCGAAAGTCACTTCGATCTGCGGCACGCCGCGCGGCGCGGCCGGGATGCCCGTGAGCTGGAAATTGCCCAGCGTCATGTTGTTGGCGGCCATGGGGCGCTCGCCCTGCAGCACATGGATGTCCACGGCGGGCTGGTTGTCCGCCGCCGTGGAGAACACCTGGCTCTTGCGGGTGGGGATGGTGGTGTTGCGGTCGATGAGCTTGGTGAACACGCCGCCCATGGTCTCGATGCCCAGGGAGAGCGGGGTCACGTCGAGCAGCAGCACGTCCTTCACGTCGCCCTTGAGGATGGCGCCCTGGATGGCCGCGCCCTTGGCCACGACTTCGTCGGGGTCGACGGAGTGGTTGGGCTCCTTGCCAAAGAACTCGCCCACCTTCTTCTGCACCAAGGGCATGCGGGTCATGCCGCCGACAAGGACGACCTCGTCGATCTCGGACGTGGAGAGGCCGGCGTCGGAAAGCGCTTTGCGGCAGGGCTCGATGGATTTCTCCACGAGGTCCATGACCATCTGCTCGAGGCGCGCGCGGGAGAGGCTGACCATGAGGTGCTTGGGACCGCTGGCGTCGGCCGTGATGAAGGGCAGGTTGATCTGCGTCTCCAGGGAGTTGGAAAGCTCCTTCTTGGCGTTTTCGGCAGCTTCCTTAAGGCGCTGCAAGGCCATGCGGTCCTGGGAGAGGTCGATGCCGTTGGACGCCTTGAATTCGTCCACCAGCCAGCGGATGATGCGCTGGTCGAAGTCTTCGCCGCCCAGGAAGGTGTCGCCGTTGGTGGCGCGCACTTCCACGACGTTGTCGCCGACTTCCAGGATGGAGATATCGAAGGTGCCGCCGCCCAGGTCGTAAACGGCGATCTTTTCGTTGGACTTGCGGTCGAAGCCGTAGGCCAGCGATGCGGCCGTGGGCTCGTTGATGATGCGCTTCACTTCCAGCCCGGCGATGCGCCCGGCGTCCTTGGTGGCCTGGCGCTGCGCGTCGTTGAAGTACGCGGGCACGGTGATGACGGCTTCGGTGACGGGCTCGCCCAGGTAGGTCTCGGCGTCTTTCTTGAGCTGCGCCAGGATGACGGCGGAGATCTCCTGCGGGCTGTAGTCCTTGCCGTCCACGCGCACGGCGGCGTCGCCGTTGGCGGCGGAAACGATGCTGTAGGGGGCGTGCTGCATCCAGTGCGCCACTTCAGGCGCGTCGCAGCGGCGCCCCATCATGCGCTTGATGGCGAAAATGGTGCGCGTCGGGTTGGTCACGGCCTGGCGCTTGGCGGTCTCGCCCACCAGGCGTTCCTTATCGGTGAAGGCCACGATGGATGGCGTGGTGCGCCCGCCGTTGGGGTTGCTGATGCATTTGGGGTCCTGTCCTTCCATGACATAGACGCAGCTGTTGGTCGTACCAAGGTCTATTCCTATGATCTTGCCCATAATATATATCCTCCGGTGGGTTCTAAAATAAGGCGGGGCTGCGCCAGCGGACGCCCCGCACAGAGCATAAATAATCCCGTTTTGCACCGCGTCCAGTGCCGGGGGGCTTTTTTTTTGCCGATTTTCTATTTTTTTGCCGCCGTGCGCTCCAGGGCGCGGAGCACCGTGCGCAGTTCTCCGGCGTCCATCTGGCCTGGTGCGCTCGCCGCCCGCCCGCAGCCGAACGTCGCCGCACTGCCGAAATAGTGCCCGCATATGCGGCTTGCGACGCCCAGCGGCCCCATGCTCATGGTGATGAGCGGCTTGCGGGCATGGCGCGCGCGCATCTCTTCGGTGGCGGCAAGCAGGGTGAGCACGTCGGCGGGCGTGCGCGGCATGACGGCGATCTTCAGCACGTCCGCCCCCAGGGCATCCTGCATGCGGCGCAGGCGCCGCACGATCTCCTCCCGGGGCGGCGTGGAGGCGAAATCGTGGCTGCTGGCGACCGCGGGCAGGCCGCAGGCATGCGCATGGCGGATCGCATCGGCAGCCACCTCTTCGCCCATGGAAAAGGCCTCCACGTCGAGGGCGTCGATCATGCCGCTCTCGCAGAGGAGGCCGCACAGGGAGGCGTATTCGCCCGGGGACGCGCCGGCGCGCCCGCCTTCGCCGGCGGTGCGCAGCGTGGCAAGGAGCGGGAGACGCAGTTCCCTGCGCAGCATCTCCAGGCAGGAAAGCAGGAGGGGTCCGCTCCGCCACCCATCCATATGGTCGATGCGCCACTCAGCGATGTCGGCGGGGATATCCGCCATCGCCCTGGCATCCTCCGCCAGTCCGCCCGGCGTGCTCCCCGTGAGCGGGACGATGACGAGCGTCCGTCCGCCGCCCAAAACAGCTGAACCTATCTTCACGGTATCCATGGCCTTGCCCCTGAGGCGCCGGCGGCGCCAAGATCATCCTCCGCATCTTCCCTGCTTGCGCCGGCAATGTCAAACGCTCATGCACGCTGCCGCGGACAGGAGACGCCCGGACCTTCCGTGCGCGCATCCCGCTTCATGCCGGCGGAGCATCCCGCTTCTCCCATGCCATGTATCCTGCGATGACGGCGAAGGTGAGCGCCTCGGAAAGCGGGACGGCGAGCCAGAGGCCCGCGTCGCCGAGCCATGAGGGCAGCAGGACGAAGGAAGGGACGAGCAGGACGAAGCCTCGCAGAAGCATGAAGATCGTGGCGGGGCGGGCCCGCCCGATGCTCTGGTAAAAGCCGATGAGCACCATGTTGAGGGTGAAGAACAAAAAGCCGGCCGAGAAATACGGGAATCCCTGCACAGCCAGGGCGCGGGCAGGCTGCCCTCCGGAGAGGAAGCAGCCGATGGCGAAGTCTCCCCAAAAGAAACCCGCCGCCGTGAGCAGCAGGCCGAGCGCCACGGCCAGGCACACCGAGATGCGCAGCGTGCCGCGCACGCGCTCCATGTTGCCCTGCCCATGATTGAAGCTGGCGATGGGCTGCGCCGAAAGGCTGATGGCATAGCCGAACATGAAGATCATGGGGAACAGGTAGCAGACCACGCTGTAGGCCGCCACGCCATCCTCGCCAAGGCGGTCGATGAACATAGCGTTGCCCGCCATGATCATCACGGCGATGGCCATTTCCCCCAGGAAGTTCGGAAAGCCCAGCTTGGCCTGGCGGACGGTGTTGCGTGCGGTGAGGCGCATGGCGTTGAGCGTGGGACCGGGGCGGCAGAGGCGCACCGTCCGTGCATGGCGCAGCATATACCATCCCGCAAGGAGCGCTCCGGCCAGCTGCGAAGCGGAAGTGGCCGCCGCAGCCCCGCCTATGCCCCAGCCAAAGGGAAAGATGAAAAGATAGTCGAGCACGATGTTGAGCAGCGCCGGCACGACCTCGATGAGCATGGCAAAGCGCGGCGCTCCGTCGAGCCGTATGGCGAACATGCCGATCATGGCGGCGACGGAAAAGGGCATCTGCGGAACGACCCAGCGCAGGTATTCGACCACCATCGGCATGAGCGCGTCGCTGCCGCCGAACATCCTGCAGACCTGCACGGGGAAGGCAAAGATGGCCGCAGCCAGCAGGAGCATCAGCGACAGGGACACGGTGAGCGCCTGCGTGATGTTGATGCAGGCGGCCTTGGTCCTGCCCTGCGCCAGATGCATGGCGGCCACCACCGACACGCCGCTGCCGAACAGCAGCGACACGGCGTAGGCGAACAAGAAAATGGGCGCGGCGATATTGACCGCAGCCAGCCCGCCGCTGCCTACGCCGCGGCCGACGAAAACGCCGTCGGCCACGTTCAGCACCACTCCCGAGAGCAGCCCGGCCAGCGTGGGCAGGAACATTTCGGCAAAAAGGCGCGCCAGGTCCGTGCGCCCGAGATCTATCGCGACCCTTTCCATCCCGGATTCACGCTCCGCCGTCCGCTTTCCACAGGAAGATCCCTTCCGCGTCCCGTTCCCGCATCCTCTCCAGCCTCGTGCAGATCCTCTCACACATCCACTGCCATCCCCGGCGCCATCGGCGCGGCCATGCCGCCATACTTGTCCAGCAGGGGCGCAAGATCGACCGGTCCGGTCACGGGAGGGAAGGCGTCGTCGTAATGGTCAAGCAGGACCCGCCGGGGCTCAAGGCGCTCGATCGCCCTCACAGCCGGAGGAATAACATCCTCCCAGCCGTTGCAGGGCAGGACGAGCAAGTCCGCATGCCGCGGATAGGCCACGTCGTCCCGCAGGTTAAGGCTGCCCATCAGCGACAGGCTCTTCCCTTCCGCTTCCACATGGTAGAACACCGTCTCGCCGTTTTCCCTGCACAGCCAGTGCTGCAGGGCGATATGCGGGAGGTTGCTCCGGAAGGGCGATCGCCACCAGGACGCAACGCGGGAAAAAGACGCCCGGGGCAGGACGGCGTGCCGGCCAGGGAAGACGCGGACCGCAAAACCGCTGCCCTCCCATGCCTGCCCGGGGCATACCAGCTCCAGAGCCTCCGCGGGAACGCCCTTTTTGCGCAATGTCTCATAAGGGGTCCGGGTGCAGTGGACGCGCACATGCCTGTTCCGCCTGGTTATCGCAGGGATGCTGGCGATGTGGTCAAAGTGCCCGTGCGTGACGAAGATCTCCGGAAAGCCGTCGTAATCTTCCAGGCGCACGCCGGAGGACGAGCCCTTGAGCGGCACGAAGGGATCGAAAAGGAGGCGCCCTGAAGGGCATCTCACCTCGACCGCTGCCGTCCCGTGCCATACCACCTGCATCTTCGCCCCCAAAGGATGGTTTTGCCCCTGCTTGTCCACCTGGACGATCATCCGCCGGACAGCCTGTGATGTCCATGGCATTTTTGCCTGTGCGGTGGCCATCCACAAAAACCAGGAAGCGCTCCCGCAGAAGCTGCGGGAGCGCATGTTTTGCTTCTGCGGGGATGGAGCACCATCCCCGCCCCTGCTCATTATTCGTCGGTGGCGGCGATGCAGTCGCCGGCGTTCGCGTCGTAGCCGGTGGTGCCTTCGACCTTGGCAACGCTCAGCGTGTTGCCCAGGGGGGCGGCACCGGGCATGCGGAAGGTGGAGCAGTCGGCGCGCTTGATGGCCACCTCGGGCGTATGCTTGGCCTGCGGAACCCATTCGTAGGGCACGCGGTAGGCGCGGTACACCATGTTCATGTTGCGCCCGTCCATGTAGGGATTGATGAATTCCCAGACGATCTCATGGTCAGGGGTGACTTCCAGCAGGCGCCCGTCGGAGCCTTCGGTGATCATGGTGTTGCCGTTGGGCAGGCGCTGGGCGGCGCTGATGAACGGGCTGTAGAAGCGGCTGGCGTCCAGCGGGATGACGAAGCCGGCTTCGCGCGGGGTATACTGCCACACGATGTCCAGGGTGACCGGGTCGAACTCCAGCACGCGGGTGTAGTCGCGCTGCGCGGCCTTCACGCCCATGGGGGCGCCGGGGTTGGGGTTGTCGTAGCCAGCCCAGCCGCCGTTGTCGAACACCAGGATGTTGCCCGCGCCGGGGAGCCCGTCGGGGATCATGTGCGCATGGTGCTGGCCGATGATCCAGCCCAGCTTGTGCTCGGGATGCCCGATGCTGTAGTCGGGGCCGACCTTCCAGACGATCTTGCCGGTCTTCTTGTCGATGATGAAGATGATGTTGGTCTCGCGGCCGTCCATGATGATGTTGTCGGGATGGAAGCGCTCGTCGCCGGCGTCATACCACTTGTTCGGGCCGAGGGTGGACATGGAGTTGATGTGCATCCAGTCGCCCAGGGCCGGGGCATGCTCGATGAGGGCGCCGCCGCGGTAGTTGGGGCAGCGGCACATGGCGTTGCGCGCGGCCTCGGAAAAGCCCATTTCCTCCACATGGTCGGAAGCCTGCCATTCCCAGACGATCTCGCCGTCCCAGTTCACTTCATAGACCACGTCGTCCAGGAGCTCCTTGTCGGAGATGTACTCGCAGTGGGCGTTGCGGTGGCAGAGCACGAGGGTGTTGCCGGAAAGGGACTGCGGCTCATGGCCGGGGGCGAAGTAGCCGGTGGTGCTGCCGTCGCGCTGGAAGTCATGGTGCTGGCGCGCCATCCACTGCGGCTTCTCGCCCGGATCCTCGATGAACTCGGCCTGGTTGAACTCCCAGACGACGTTGCCGTCCCAGTCCACCTGGATGAGGTCGATCTGGTCCTGCAGGCCGTACTTGGCATTGCGGGTGCCGCGGCTGCCCAGCAGGTAGCCGCCGGGGAAGATCTTGTTCGGGAAGCCGTGCACGCCGGCCCAGAGCTTGATCTCCTGGCCGTTCATGTCGATGAGCATGGCGCCGTGTTCCTTCACGGGCATGATGGTATAGCCGCTCCATGCTTTTGCGGGATCGTAAAGCGTGGTTCCTGTGGGGTACACTGTGGGATGGCCCATGGCATTCTCCTTGAATGACGTTGAAATGTTAAGCCGCGCGCGATGCGGCAAGAAAGATCGCCTCTACATGATCTCCGGGCCCATGAGGTAATAGGGCAGCCAGGTGGCGATGTCAGGGAAGATGGTGATGACGATCACCGCCAGGATCATCAGCGCCACGAAGGGGATGATGCCCTTGAAGATGGTCTCGATGGGTATGCCCTTGGCCACGCCGGCCAGGGCGAAGACCACCACGCCCACGGGCGGCGTGATCTGACCCATCTCCATGACCATGACGGAGACCACGCCGAACCACACCGGGTCGAAGCCGAGCGCCACGACCGTGGGGAAGATGGAGGGCAGCGTGAGCATGAGCATGGGGATGACGTTCATCATGCAGCCCAGGATGACGTAGATGACGATGATGATGGCGAACACCCAGTAGCGGTTGAAGGGCAGCGAGCTGATGAAGTCCGCCAGCAGGAAGGGCAGCCGGGTCTGGGCGAAGAAATAGCCGAGCACGGACACGCCCACCATGATGCAGAGGATGCGCGCCGTGAGCTCGCCGGTCTCTTCGAGGGAGGCCAGCAGGTTCTTCCAGGTCACCTTGCGGCGCGCCAGGGCGTAGAGGAAGGCGCCCACGGCGCCGATGCCGCCGCCTTCGGTGGGCGAGCAGATGCCGACGACGATGCTGCCCAGCACGAGCACGAAGAGCGCCAGGATGGGCACGAGCCCCATGGAGGACTGGATCTTCTCAGCCAGCGTGTACTTGGGGCCGCGCGGGGCCATCTCGGGATGGCGCACGGCGGTGATGTAGATGTAGAGCATGAACATGCCGGCCAGCAGGAGCCCGGGCACGAGCCCGGCCATGAACAGGCGGCCGATGGAGACTTCCGTGACGATGCCATAGATGATGAAGCCGGCGCTGGGCGGGATGAGGATGCCCAGGGTGCCGCCGGCGGCCAGGGCGCCCGTGGCCAGCGAGGGCGAATACTTGAGGCGCATCATCTCGGGCAGGGAGACGGAGCCCATGGTCACGGCGGTGGAAAGGGAGTCGCCGCACACCGCGGCGAAGCCGGTGCAGCCGGCGACGCCCGCCATGCCCATGCCGCCGGGCATGTGCCCGATCCACTTGTTGGCGGAATTGAACAGGTCGATGGAGATGCCGGAATAGAGGATCATGCAGCCCATGAACACGAACAGAGGCAGGGCCACCAGGCTGTAGTTGGCGGCCGCGGCATAGGGCGTGGTGCCCACGGAAGCCAGGGCGGCGGGCACGTTGCGCGCGATGCAGATCATGCCCATGGCGCCGATGATGCTCATGGCCCAGGCGATGGGCATCCTGATGAACAGGAACAGGAAGAGGAAGCCGAAGGCGATGAGGCCGAGCACCAGGTTGGAGACCTCATAGTCGCAGTCGCGGTACCAGAAGGGCACCCAGGCCAGGAAGGCGGCGAAGGCCAGCCCGAGCAACGGAGCGATGAGGTGTCGTTCCGCCAGGCAGCGCACCAGGTCGCGCAAGAGCTGGAAGACCAGGACGACGGCGGTGATGCCAAGCCCGACGAACGGCATCCAGTAGTAGTATTCCAGCGGGACGTAGAGCTCCATGGACTGCGTGCCGAACTTGCCCAGGAAGGCCTTGTAGCTTTCGTAGGTGAGCAGCAGCAGGATGATGAGCACGCTGGAGGAAACCGCGACGTCGCACCAGCGCTTCACGCCTTCGCTGAAGCGGTTGTACAGGAAGTCGATCTGCATGTGCCGGTCCCGCAGCTGCAGCAGGGCCATGAAGGAGAACGTGGTGAGGGCGAGGATGTTTTCCTGGATCTCCAGCGAGCCGGGCACGCTCTTGCCAAAGAGCCTGCCGCACACATCCAGAAAGACGATGACAGGAAGGATGGCCATAGCCGCGTGGCTCAGCCAGGTGAACTTGCCGGTGCATATTTCGAGGAACGAATA
>CACZQM010000009.1 GCA_902783285.1 uncultured Desulfovibrio sp.
CCCGGATTTCCGCTATGTTCCATGCCGCTTGGATGCCAGGATGCGGCCGGTGCGCTATTGATGCCGCGCCCCGCCCGTTCCTTCTCCTTTCCGATGCATCAGGCAAAGAGCACCTTGCTCTCAACCCATCCCAAAACCAGGAGCTTCCCCTTGGAATATTATGACATCGCCGAGACCTGGAGCCGCGATCAGATTGCCGGCGAGCAGGCAAAGCGCCTCCGCGCCCTCATCCAGCGCGCCATGCGCTCCCCTTTCTATGCCAGGCGCTTTGCCGAAGCGGGGATCACTCCCGACAGCATCAAGACCGTTGATGACATCCGCAAGATCCCTTTCACTTGCAAGGATGACCTGCGTCAGTGCTATCCCTATGCCCTCGCCTGCGTCGACCGCTCGGAATTCGTGCGCATGCACTGCTCCAGCGGCACCACGGGCTCACCCGTCGCCATATGCTACACGCAAAAGGACCTGGAAACATGGGCCGGCCTCATGGCGCGCGGCATGCATGCGGTGGGATTCCGGAAGAACGACGTGTTCCAGAACATGTCGGGCTACGGGCTCTTCACGGGCGGCCTGGGCATCCATTACGGCGCGGAACGCCTGGGCATGATGACCATCCCGGCCGGCGCGGGCAACACGCGCAGGCAGATCAAGCTCCTCAAGGACTTCCAGGTCACCGGCATCCATATCCTCCCCTCCTACGCCATGCATGTCGCCGAGCAGGTCCGCGCCATGGGCGAAGATCCGCGCAAGCTGCCCGTCAAGCGGGCCCTCGTGGGCGCCGAGCCCTATACGGAAGAGACCCGCCGGCGCATCGAAGAGATGCTGGACATCAAGGTCTACAACAACTTCGGCATGAGCGAGATGAACGGCCCGGGCGTCGGGATAGAATGCGAGGCACAGTCAGGGATGCACATCTGGGAGGATTCCTACATCCTGGAGATCATCGATCCCGACACGGAAGAACTGCTCCCCGACGGAGAGGTCGGCGAGCTCGTGCTCACGAACCTGACGCGCGAAGGCATGCCTGTCATCCGTTACCGCACCCATGACATGACCAAGATCATCCCCGGGGACTGCCCCTGCGGCAGGAAGCACCGCCGTATCGACCGCATACTCGGACGCTCGGACGACATGTTCATCCTCAAGGGCGTCAATATCTACCCCATGCAGATCGAGCAGGTCCTCATGTCCATGCCGGAAGTCGGGCAGAACTACCTCATCAGGCTCGAATCCGACGGCAGCAGGGACACCATGCGCGTCATGGTCGAAATGTGCAACGCCAATTTTGCCGACGACATCCGCCAGCTCAAGACCCTGCAGGAAAGGATCGCGCACCGGCTCTTCGACGAGATCCTCGTCACGCCCATCGTCGAACTGGTCCACGCCAATTCCCTGCCGGTGAGCGAAGGCAAGGCAAAACGCGTGGTGGACCTGCGCGGGGAAAACGGCAAGGCATGACGCCCTCTGTCGGCGCAAGGCAGCGCTGTTTGCGGCAGCATCCGCGCTTGACACCGCCGCCGCAAACATATATCAAAGCATCGCGACCTCATAGCTCAGCTGGATAGAGCGACAGCCTCCTAAGCTGTAGGCCGAGTGTTCGAATCACTCTGGGGTCACCAGAAAAATCAACGGGTTAGCCATTCGTATGGTTGCCCGTTTTTTGTTGTGCACATGGCTTGTGCAAAAGGCGTGCATATGCAGCCTTGTCGCTGATCTTCGGAAGGTTCTCGATCTACGAAAAAACTCCCATAGAGCAGGAACAAGGCCTCCTCCGCCTTGTCTGCCGCCCATGCGGCCCCTGTCCCCGCTGCGGGCAAAACACCATGCGCTGCTACGGGTCCCACAAAGTAGGCGCTATGCGCGTGCGGCATCACCGCTGCCGCTCCTGCCAATACGCGGCTGTCTGGATCACAGGTACAAGCCTTTCATGGTGGAAAAGCCGCTCTGAACTGGAACGCCTGGCAAAAAAGTTTCCAACTTGTGGTTGATTTTTTCTTCACCCGGGCTTTTTGGACAAATCATACAAAGTGCTGCGGCGTCTCATCACCCCAGACGTCAATCGATCTGGCTTCAGGTGTAACGGATAAACAGCCGCCTCTTTGAATGGGATCGCCTCGATGGTGGATGGCGGTCCGCCCCTCACAGGGAATCCCCGCTGCGGCGCATGGCAGGGCTGATATATCGCAGCGCAACGAAGGGCTTACGGGGTGCTGGATCGCATCGTCTGTGACATAAGGGTTAGGCTCTGCTTTGCTAAAATCGTACTCGTCGCGCATGATCATGTCGGGCCGGTAATAGGATTTATCCAAAGGTGGCTTATGCGCCTACATTTTCTAGGTGTTCCCGCACGGCGGTGGTGATGAAGGAATTGAGGGAAGATCCCGAAGCAGACGCGGCAATGCTTGCGCGGCGGTATAATTCAGGATCGAGGCGCAGGGCGAAATTGCCAGCTTTCTTATAGGGCTCGATTCCCCTTGCCTGGCACTCTTCCAAAAAAACTTTGAGGGAAAGCTTGCCTTCAGCTTCAAGCCCTTTCAGGTCTTCGGCGTAGAAATCTGCTCCACCATTGAGCCCGACGAACTCGCCCCGGAACATGTTGATGTCGGGATCATACGAAATGACAGCCTGATAGCCGCCTTCAAATTTCATTATGTTCTTCATGGCGTTACTCCATGCTCTAGCAGCCATTTGCGAATACTGGCAACAGCGCCTTTGTCTGTGCTGGGAGAAGGATGCGGTCTGTGGAAAATCCTGACTTCTTCAAAGAGAAAAACGCATATCCTCGACCCTTCTCTTTCCGTGATATCAGCGCCGAGCTCAATGAACAGTGCTTCAATGTCAGACCAGCGGATATTACCAGATGTCGGCCTGTAAAATATTTGCTCCAGCGTGTTCTGGTTTTTCCTTTTCATAGGTACTATAATATCAAAAAATAATATCAAGTCAACATTTATTTATAAAACCTTCCAACGTGTGCTTGCTTTTTCTTCCTGTATCTCTGCGGATTGGTGAAGCGAGGTGATACTATGGCCATACAACCAGCGGATCTGCAGGTGCGCCGGGCATGGTGCGTGCGGATCGTGTGCGCCCCGGCCTTTGAGGAAGGCCGTGGCGCCTGTATCCCCGCAGGCCAGGGGCGAGGTCATGCCGGATGCCTGCGCCTGCTATTGTCCCCTGGGAGCTTGCCGGCTCTTTATTTATCTGTTAAACAGAGAATTAGCGCAAGCCTGTACCGTCATGCCCAGGCGATCTGGCGGGAGGACAAAGCCTTGGCTGGCAACGATGCCGGCGGGAACGCTGTCCGATCAGCCCCTCCGCTCCATGCTTTCTTCCCCGCCTGTCTGCGCCTCACGGTGGATCAATGGTAGTACTTGGAGAGCAGCGGGAACAGCTTCGGGTTCTGGCGGATGGTGTTCTCAAAACGGGCCATGTACGCCTCGCTGCTCAGTTCAAGGTCCTTCTCGAACACGCCGGCGATCTGCTGTTCCAGCTCGTCCTTCTGCCCCTGGTAGTATTCCGTCTGTTCCCGCGTGGGGGCATTGAACGCCTGTCCCTCCAGCGTCTTCAAGGCCTTGCGGTTGGCGCAGTAGGGATTGGTCAGGCGCTGCAAAAGGTCGGCTTCCTTGGCAAGCTCCTTGCGGATCTTCGTGGCGGCCTCGCCCGGC
>CACZQM010000010.1 GCA_902783285.1 uncultured Desulfovibrio sp.
TCGCTGACCACCACAGAAAGCCCTGATGCAGGGATCCCGCTCAAAGGCACATGCTTATGATCCATATCTTACCTCTGGAACGCGGCATAATAGTCATGAGCTCCATTTTTGTCAAGATATGCCAAGCCGCACAAAAATACCGGATGATCGCTCCCGGCGCTCCAGACAGTCCAGGCAAGGACGCAGCGGCATCATCCCATGTCGGCAGCCCCGCGCCTCACCTCGAGGACATTCTCGATCATCCGCAGCTTGTCGATCGTCTGGTACAGGTGCACGGCGTCGCGCACTTCCACGGTGAAATCCATCTGTGATTTCCCATCGATGCTGGATTTTATCTGCAATGCGTTGATATTGATGCTTTCCTGCAGGAAAAGCATGCTGATCTTGGCCAGCAGGCCCATTTCGTTATTGCCTGTTATGATGATCTCAGCCGGGAAGGGTTTGCTCTCCTCATTGTTCCAGTAAACGGATATCAGGCGCTCGGATTCGAGATTCTGCACATGGGGGCAGCTGGCCGTATGGACGATGACCCCCCGCCCGCGGCTGATGAAGCCGACGATCTGGTCTCCGGGCACAGGTTTGCAGCATTTGGCAAAGTGTATGAGGGAATCGTCGAGCCCTTTGATGAATATGCCGTCCTGGTGCTTTTGCGCATCCTCATTCTTAGCCGTCCGCTCTTCTGTCCCGCTGTCCTGTTCAGGCTTTGGATGGAGTACCGCCAGGAGGCGCGCGATCACCTTCTTGGGGGTCAGCTTGCCAATGCCCACTGCCGCAAACAGATCGTCGATCCCGGGGAGGGAAAATTCCGGGAGGACGATCTGGAGCCTCCCGTCCTTCGAGGCCTTGATGACATTAAAATCATTCTTCCTGCCCTCCTTCTCCAGCATCTCCTTGCCAAGGGCTATTGCCGCTATGCGCTCCTCCGTGCGCAGGTAGTGCTGTATCCTGCTGCGGGCCTTGGAAGTTTTGACGATCTTGAGCCAGTCTCTGTGGGGATGCCGGTTCTTATCGGTGATGATCTCGACCATGTCACCGTTTTTCAATTCCGATGCGATGGGCTGCAGCTTGCCATTGATCTTCGCCCCTACGCAATGGGAGCCTATGTCCGTATGGATGAGGAAGGCGAAATCCAGCGGTGTGGCCCCCTTGGGCAGCTGCTTGACCGCCCCCCTGGGGGTGAAAACATAGATCTCGTCATTGAACAGATCCATGCGGAGGGAATTCATGAATTCCTTTGAATCGGATTCGTCCCGCTGGCGCTGCATCAGATCGCGGAGCCACTGGAATTGAGGCATGTCCTGGACTGCGATGGTATGGTCGCGCTCCTTGTACATCCAATGGGCCGCAACGCCATGCTCGGCCATATTGTTCATTTCTTCGGTCCTGATCTGTATCTCGATGCGCTCCCCTTCGGGACCGATGACCGTGGTATGCAGCGATTGGTATCCGTTTGCCTTGGGCATGGAGATATAGTCTTTAAAGCGCCCGGGAACAGGCTTCCAGAGGACATGCACCAGGCCCAGCATGGCATAGCAGTCCTTAAGGTCCCTGACGATGACGCGGAAGGCGATGATATCGTGCATCTCATCAAGGGGGGTCTTCTGGGCGACCATCTTGCGGTAAATGCTGTATGTCTGCTTTATCCTGCCGAAGACACGGCCTTCGATCCCGTTTTCGTCCATGATCGCCTTGATCTTGCCGATCACCTTGGATATGAGCTGCCGTTCCACGATCTGATTGTCTTCGAGCCACTTGGTGATCTCGGCGTAGGCGTCGGGATGAAGATACCTGAAGCTGTAGTCCTCCAGCTTCTGCTTGAAAAGGTGGAGCCCCAGGCGGTTGGCAAGGGGCGCGTAGATGTCCATGGTCTCCTGGGCGATCCTCTGGCGCTTATGCGGCTTCTGGAAATCGAGCGTGCTCATGTTGTGCAGCCTGTCGGCCAGTTTGACCAGCGGGACGCGGATGTCATGCGCCATGGACAGGATCATCTTCCTGATGTTCTCGGACTGCGCCTCCTCCTTCGTTTCAAAAGTCATCATATTGATCTTGGTGACCCCGTCCACGATGTCCGCGACCTGCTCCCCAAACAGTTCGTCAAGCTCGTCGATGGAAGAATCCGTGTCTTCCACGGTGTCATGGAGGAGCCCGGCTGCAACGGTATGTTCATCGAAGCCCATCTGCGCCAGAGTCAGCGCAACGGAGGCTGGGTGCATGATATAGGGATCGCCTGAAAGCCTGAGCTGCCCCGCATGGCCTGCCGAAGCGTAGTCATAAGCGCGCCTGACCATGTCGATGTCGGCGTCAGGGCAATGCTGAACGAGCTGGGCGGCAATATCATCAGCTGTCGGTATCCAGGCTGCCGGATGGCTTTGCCCGGTGACGGGCGAAACGACCATTATGGGCGATGAGGATTCCGGGCTTGCTTTTATCTCTTCAGAGCTGCAGCCAGCGCTTTCCTTTTGTTCAGAAGGCTGATTCATAACATTTCCTGTTGATGACGGGTTTTTGAGATCCACCAGCGTTCAAAATTGTAGGTAATCCCTGCAGGCGCGGGGGTTATGCCCTTGACGCTGGAGTGCACCATGGGCAGGGAATACGGCACATACAGGAAAAGATAGGGCTGGTCCTCATGCAATATCTCCTGAAAGCGGTCATACATCTTCTTCCTTTCCGCCTGCTGCTGCTCGACACGGGCTTCCTCGAGCAGCCTGTCGACTTCAGGATTGGAATAGCTGATAAAGTTAAGTCCGTGCCCGGATATGGCGGAAGAGTGCCAGACCTCATACAGGTCGGGATCCTGCGAGATCGTCCAGCCAAGGATGAGCGCGTCAAATTTTTTCGTGTTGACGAATTCCTTGATGAAAGCAGCCCATTCCACGATCCGGATCTTTATGCGGATGCCGATCTTGCGGAAATACTGCTGCAGGATGACCGCCACCTTGATGCGCTCGTCGTTGCCCTGGTTGACAAGAACGGTAAATTCAAAGGGCGTCCCGTCCTTCACCAGCACGCCATCCTTGCCCATCGTCCAGCCGGCGGAGGCAAGGAGGTCCATCGCTTTCCGGGGGTCATAGGGATACGGATGGAGTGCGGCGTCGTACGCCCACGTCCCCGGCTTATAGGGGCCGAAGGCCGCCTCCCCCATGCCAAGGAGGGCCCCCTTCACGATGGCGTTCCTGTCGATGGCATAGGAAAGCGCCTGGCGCACCTTTTTGTCCCTGAAAAAGGGATGCTTCAAATTCAGCCCCACATACGTATAGACACCGGCAAGGAACCTGTATTTCTTCCAGGACGCGCTCCACTTGTCCCCTTCTGTCTGCCGGAGGAACTGCATGGGGCTGAGCGAAATATAATCCAGCTTCCCCGCCTTTGCCTCTAAAAACATCGTGGTGCCGTCCGGGATGACACGGTAGATGACCTTGTCTATGTACGGCCTGCCCTTGAAATACCTGCCATTGGCGCGCAAGGTTATCTTGCTCCCCGGGCTCCACTCTTCCAGGACATAGGGCCCGGAACTCAAAGGCCGCCTGGAATACCGCGTGGAAGCGATATTTTCCCTTTCAAGGGCGTGCTTTGGCAGTATGGGCTGGAGCCATGTCAGCATGGACCTCGCATAAGGCGTATCATAGCGCACTTCAAACGAAAGCCTGCCAGTGACCTTAAACTCTTTGATCATGAGGAAATCGGCGGCGTAGGCTGTCGGAGTCTTAGGGTCGATCATGAGCTTGTAGGTGAACTCCACGTCGGCGGCCGTGAGCGGTTCACCATCTTCCCAGAGGATCCCGTCACGGATCTTGAAGCGCATCAGCCTCCCGCCTTCGCCTATCTCATGGGATTCCGCGGCACAGTCAATGATGTTCAAGTCCTTGTCGTATTCCAGCAGCGACGTGTGCAGGAGCCCGGACACTTCGGAAGATGACGCGTCCGATGCCATGTAGGGCAGGAGGTTCGAAGGCTCGCCGATGGTGCCCAGGATGATGCTTCCGCCGGATGCGGGGAGCTCGTCAGCCAGAAGAATATTTTTTTCCGCCATGCCCGGCAGGGCAAGCAAAGAGGCAATGCACAGGAAATAAGCTAAAATACTTTTATATTTCATTGCATTAAACAAAAAAGCAAGAAAAACACCGGCAAATATCCGGACAAAGAGGCACATCTGTTTTTTTCATACGAAAACATTAACATAGTTCACTTCTTTTGAAAACTAGTGTAATGTCCTAAATCGTAGCTGGAAAAATCATATGTTTTTCTGCTTCATGCTGCAAAGGTTTCCATTTCCCTTGCATCCGCATGGAAAATTGAGGTGGCTATGAACAGACGGGAAGAGATCATCGCGCACGGGCTCGCGGAGTCCTTCGTTAAAAATGTGGTGCCTGAATATATCGTTGATTATGGCAGGACCATCGTTGCCGAAGGAAACCTCAGCAAGTTCACGCTGCGTTTTGAAAACGACGCCTGGACCGTCGAAAGTTCCGTGCAGGGAGAGGACTTTCAGGCATACCACCCCGTACTGACGATCAACCTTGCAGAGCAAAAAGTGGATTCCATATGCAATTGCATGGAATCGTTCAATGGACCCTGCCGCCACGCCGCTGCCACCGCGCTCCATTTCATCAATTCGCTGGACATCACCGACGGCAACGCGGCGCCGGCGCCCGTGCAAAGGGAAGACTGGCGTCACAGCTTCAGGCTTTTTTTCAGCGGGGCTCCTGAACCCGAGACAGGAAGGCATTATTTCCTGTTCCGCTTCTTTCCGGAACCGGGACGGCTTTCCGTGGAATTCTTCAGGGCGCGCCAGAACAAGACCGGCATATCATCCGTGCGGCAGGAGATCACCCTCGAGCAGATCCTCCACAATCCCGAATGGTGCGAACATTCCCCCGACCTCCCCGTCGTCTGCCGGCAGATCGCACAGTATCTCGACTATTATGGGCACCGCGTGGAAATCCCCGACGGCCTCCTTTCCTGGTTTTTCTGGACGATACGCAAGGAGGAATACCTTTTCTGGAAGGATACGGACATACCCTGCCATATCGAAAGCTCCTCCATGGCGCTCAAGCTGCGCCCCTCCATGGATGACGAAGGCCTGCGCTTTGACGTCCTCCTCCAACGCGAAGGAAAAAAACCCTTTTCCATACTGGACGAAGAGCAGGACGAAGGGGCAGATCTCCATGCCCAGGCCCACGAGGGTGCGACATTCCACGGGCAGATGCCCCTGTGGGTATGCTGGAACCAGGGTTTCTACCCCGTGCAGACATGCCTGAGCCACCGCGTCATACAGGCCCTTGTCCACAAAAGCCCCGTCATCCCGCAGGAAGACATCCCCGAGTTTCTCGACAGGGTGTGGACGAAGCTCCCCTCGTCCGAGCTGTATGAGCAGGAAGAATTCCTCAGGATCATGGAGCCGGTCTTTCAACCGGCCACCTACAATCCCAAGCTCTTCCTCGATGAGGAAGGCAGCCTGCTCACGCTCGAAGTGCAGAATGTCTACGAGACCATCCACGGAGAGTTCACGCTGCCCGGTCCCAACCCTGATTTCCAGACAGGCAGCTACGTTTACGAGGGGAAGACCTTTCTCGTGCGCAGGAACCAGGAGGAAGAGAATTCCCTCCTTTCCCAGCTTTCCGATATGCGCTTCCAGCCTAGGAGCAACCGGCTCTGGTTCATGGAGCCGGACGAAGCCATTTCGTTCCTTCTCGATTCGTACCCCACCCTCCTCGAAAACTGGCGCGTTTACGGCGAGGCCACGCTTTCCCGCTACAAGGTGCGCACATCGACGCCCGTTATCAATGCGAGCGTGGAAAGCGACGAAAAAGACAAGTGGTTCACCCTCGACATCTCCGTGGAATACGAAGGGCAAAACCTGCCGCTGGAACGCATCTGGAAGGCATGGCTCAAAGGCAAGCGCTATGTGCAGCTGAAAGACGGCTCCTATGCCAGCCTCCCGGAATCCTGGCTCGAAAAGCTGTCGCATAAGCTCAAGGTCCTCGGGCTCGACCCCACCCGGCCGCCGAAGCACCAGTTCAAACAGTACGAAGCCCCCATCCTCGACAATATCCTTGAAGACCTGCCCGAGACCTTCGTGGATTCCTTCTGGAGCAAGCTGCGGGACAATATCAGGAACTTCCACGAAGTCACCCAGATCCCCGTGCCCAAAGGGCTCCAGGCATCCCTGCGCCCCTATCAGATCCAGGGCATCTCCTATCTCAATTTCCTCAATGAATACGGATTCGGCGGGATACTCGCCGATGAGATGGGGCTTGGCAAGACCATCCAGACCCTTGCTTTCATCCAGCACATGGTGAACCACGGGGCCCATGGCCCCAACCTCATCGTTGTGCCCACCTCGGTGCTTTCCAACTGGGACAGGGAGGCCTCCAAATTTGTCCCTGGGCTGTCCAGGGTCGTCGTCTATGGCACCAGGCGGGAAGGGCTGTTCAAAAAGATCGCATCCTCCAACCTCGTGCTGACGACCTACGCCCTCCTCAGGCGTGACATGGAGGAACTCGAGCAGTACGAATTCAACTCCATCATCCTTGACGAAGCTCAAAACATCAAGAACCCCAATACGATCACCACACGTTCCGTCAGGCAGATCAAGGCAAAGCTCAGGCTCTGCCTCTCCGGCACCCCCATCGAAAACAACCTGTTCGAACTTTGGAGCCTCTTCGAGTTCCTCATGCCAGGCTTCCTCGGCAGCCAGCACGCTTTCCAGCGCGGCGTCGTCAAGCCTATCAAGGAAGGCGATGCGGAGACCCTCGAATACCTCCGTTCCCGCGTCAAGCCGTTCATCCTGCGCCGCACAAAATCTGAAGTGGTCAAGGACCTCCCGCCCAAGGTGGAAAACGTCATGTACTGCTCTCTCGAGGATGAGCAGGCGGAACTTTACGCCTCCCTTGCCCGGAAACTGCGTGACCAGGTGCTCGCGGACGTCGACAAGAACGGCATGGCGAAAAGCCAGATGTCCATCCTCGACGCCCTTCTCAAGCTGCGCCAGATCTGCTGCCATCCCAAGCTGCTCAAGCTCGATATGCCGGGATTCAATGCCAACATGCCTTCGGGAAAATTCGAGGCTTTTAAAGATATGATCCTGGACATCGTCGAAGAGGGACACAAGGTGCTCGTCTTCTCGCAGTTCGTCCAGATGCTCCAGCAGATACGGGCATGGCTCGAACTTTCCGACATCTCCTACTGCTATCTTGACGGTTCCAGCAAGGACCGCCTTGAACAGGTCGACATGTTCAACAACACGCCGTCCATACGGATCTTCCTCATCTCCCTCAAAGCCGGCGGGACAGGGCTCAATCTGACGAGCGCCGATTATGTCATCCACTACGATCCGTGGTGGAATCCCGCCGTGGAGAGCCAGGCTACTGCCAGGGCGCACCGCATAGGGCAGTCGCATCAGGTATTCTCCTACAAACTCATCTGCCAGAATACTGTCGAAGAAAAGATCCTCAAGCTGCAGGAGATGAAACGCGGTGTCGCAGAAGCCATCATTCCCGGCCAGGATTCCTGGAAATCCCTTACGCGGGAAGACCTGGAAATGCTCTTTGAAGTATAACTTCAACAAAAGAGACTCTCCATGAAAGACTTTCCCCTGTTGCTGAAAGAAGCAAGGCACGCTGTGGTCCTCACGGGCGCAGGCATCTCCACGCTTTCAGGCATCCCCGATTTCAGGAGCGTCGATGGGCTTTACAGGCGCAAAGATATCGATGCAGGCAAGCTTTTCGACCTTGATTATTTTCTCAAAGATCCAACATACTATTACCACCATGCCAAAGACTTTCTCTACGACCTGGACCAGAAAGAACCCAACATCGTGCACACTGTGCTGGCAGACCTGGAAAAGAAAGGCGTCATCCATGCCGTGATCACGCAAAACATCGATCTGCTGCATCAGAAGGCAGGCTCGCTCAACGTGCTGGAATTGCATGGTTCTCCTCTTGTCCACAGGTGCCTGTCCTGCGGCAGGACATGGAGTTTCGAGGAGATCGCCGGCATCGTGAAGAATGGCGGGGTGCCCATCTGCGACCGCTGCCACGGCATCGTCAAGCCAGATATCGTGTTTTTTGGGGAATCCCTGCCCCAGCACACGCTGGCTGAAGCGGAACGAGAAGCAAGATCTGCCGATCTCATGATCGTCCTGGGCACCAGCCTCACCGTCTATCCTGCCGCGGCGATACCGGAGATCACGCTGCAAAGCGGAGGACGCATCGCCATCATCAACCGCGACCCCACGCACCTTGACCGGTATGCCAGCTTCAGGGGAACCGACCTCAGATCAGTTTTTGAATCATTGCGCGTGGCGCATGGCTGATCCCATAGGCCCTGCCTGCAGGGCAACGCCGGGACATCCTTCACATCCTCTTCGTAAAACAGATGGATCGCATCGTTGGGCGGCATATGGTCAAAACAATATGCCGCAATGATGATATTTTTTAAGGGACTTTCCTGCTCCTGATCTTCTTTTTGATGCTGTTGATGCCCAAAGAGGACAACTTGCGGCATGGACATCGGCAAAAATTGTTCCTATAATGGTCAGGTCAAGCGACGTTTTCCATGTAGCGCCGTTGCCCAGGCTGCGACGCTGCAGTATTTTGTATTAAAATTTTATTGATAACCGATCGATCAAGCTTTTTTGCCGCGGGAACGTTTTCTGGAGAAACAATGACAACCATCACCGATGAACACGCGAAAACAAAAAAAAGCGATGACAATGTCATCGTTGAAGATGTCGAAGAGGTCATAAAAAAATATGACCGGACTTCCAACATGCGCATTTGGGAAGGCTATCCGGGCCTGGCTGTCAGATGTTTTTCCGCTTTCTTTTCCCTCTATTGCATCTATGTGACCCTTTTCAGCACGGCGCTTCCTGAAGTGCGGCTCAATGTATTCATCGCGATGATCATCATCCTGGGTTACCTCAATTACCCCCGCACCAAAAAAGCACAGCGTCCCAACCATATGCCCTGGTACGACATCCTTTTGATGGCGGGCGGTGCGCTGCCCTTCCTCTATTATGCATGGAATGCCCAGTCCATCATCATGCTTTCCATGCGGGTGACGAACCCGCGCTACCAGGGTTACATCTTCATGGTGGGCATGGCCGTCATTGGCGTGCTCTGCCTGATGGAACTCTGCCGGCGCTGCGTGGGCATACCCATCCTGCTCGTCGTCGGATCGCTGCTGGCCTACACCTTCGCCAATGTCCGCTTCGGCAAGGTCGTTTACGACCTTTTCTACAGCACCGGCGGGGGCATCCGCAGCACCCCCATCGAAGTCTGCGCAAAATACATCATCGTCTTCATCATTTTCGGCGCATTCCTCGAACGCACGGGGATATCCGCCTTTTTCATCAACCTGGCCAACTGCATAGCAGGCTCATCATCCGGCGGACCGGCCAAGGTCGCCGTCATCTCCTCATCGCTCTGCGGAATGGTCTCCGGATCCTCGGTGGGCAACACGGTCACCACGGGATCCATCACGATCCCCATGATGAAGCGGACCGGTTACAAGCCGGAATTTGCAGGGGCCGTCGAAGCTGCATCCTCCACAGGCGGTCAGATCATGCCCCCCATCATGGGCGCCGCCGCCTTCCTCATGGCTGAGTACATGGGCGTGCCCTATTCCGAAGTCGCCCTCACGGCCATCCTGCCCGCCGTGCTCTACTTCGCCGGGATCTATATCGCCGTGCATCTGGAAGCGAAAAAACTCGGCCTGCGCGGCATCCCCCGCAGCGAGCTGCCGCGTTTTTCCGCCCTGCTGCCCAAAGTCTACCTCCTCCTCCCCCTCATCCTCCTTGTTGGCCTGGTGTCTGCCAACACCTTCACCATGCAGTTCTCCGCTGCCATTTCCATCGGCGCTGCCATAGCCGTGGGGCTTTTCAATTCCGATGACCGCATCACGCTGCGCAAGATCTTTGAAGCGCTCGAAAGCGGCGGCAAAGGCACGGTCACCGTGGCCGTCGCCTGCGCCATGGCCGGCCTTGTCGCTGGATGCATCACGTCCACCGGGCTCGCGTCCAAACTGGTCACGATGGTGATCAACCTCTCCGGCGGCTACACCATCATAGCTCTTGTGCTGACCATGATATGCTGCATCGTGCTGGGCATGGGCGTCCCCACGACGGCAAACTACTGCATCATGGCTGCGACATGCGCCCCCATCCTCATGTCCGAGGCCATCGGACTGCCCAAGATCTGCGCCCACTTCTTCGTCTTTTATTTTGGCATCGTAGCCGACATCACCCCCCCGGTCGCCCTTGCCGCCTATGCAGGTTCTGCCATTGCCAAAGCGACACCCATGAAGACAGCCTTCAACGCATCCCGCCTCGCCATCGCCGCCTTCATCGTGCCGTACATTTTCGCCTACAATCCGAGCATGCTCTTCGAGAACGTCCATTCCATATTCGACGTGCTGCTCATATGCGGCACCTCGCTCCTCGGGATCTTCGGCGTAGCTTCGGCTCTCAATGGCTATCTGTTCAAGCCCATCAACATCCTTTTGCGCTTCATCCTGATCGCAGCAGGGTTGAGCATGATGCTGCCCGGGCTGACTTCCGACGCCCTGGGGTTTGCGGCCCTGGCTGCCGTCTGCGCCTACCAAAAGCTCTCTGCTTCCAAAACGCCGCTCCATCCCCCCCACTGAACACTTGCCTAAACTCCCTCGCATCCGTATCATCCCACGCAGCATTTCGCAGTGCTGAACACGCAACCAACCGCATGCCCGCCATCAATCGTGATGGACGAACCAGCGGATACAAACCCTGTATAGGAGCCTCCCATGAAAAAATTTACCTGGCTAGCACTTGCCGCTTCCCTGCTCTTTGCTGTTCCAGCCCACGCTGAGGGGCCCATGCCCGGCGGATCCAAGCTGATCTTCACGACTGGCGGCGAACAGGGGACGTACTTTGCCGTTGGCGGGGTCATTGCCGGATCCGTAGGCGAAAAAACAAGCACCAGCGTGGTCGCCATATCTTCCGGTGGCTCCAAGGCCAATATTGAAGCCCTCGAGGCTGGTGATGCCCAGCTCGGCTTTTCCCAGACCGACGTCGCAGACTATGCGTTCAACGGCAAGCGTCTTTTTGAAAAGACAGGCAAGATCACCCAGTTCTCCGCCGTCGCCAACCTGTACATGGAGCAGGTCCAGATAGTCACCCTTAACGACAGCATCAAGACCGTTGCCGACCTCAAGGGCAAGGTCGTTTCCGTTGGCGCTGCCGGTTCCGGCGTGTACTTCAACGCCGTGGACGTACTCGAAGCCTATGGGCTCGATGTCAACAAGGATATCAAGCCCACGTACCAGTCCTTCGGCGACTCCACGGAAGCCCTGCTGGATGGCAAGATCGACGCCGCCTTCATCGTCGCCGGCGCCCCCACCACGTCTGTCACCTCCCTTGCCACCTCCCGCAAGGTGCGCCTCGTCTCTCTCGACGAAGAGCATATCAATGCGCTCCTGGCCAAGTCCCCCTATTATACCAAGTATGTCGTTGACAAATCGACGTACAACATGGATTCCGATGCGCAGACCGTTGCGGTGGGCGCTCTCATCATCGCCGACAACAAGGCCTCCGAAGCAGACATCTATAACTTCCTGTACGGGATCTTCGACAACCTCCCCGCCCTCCAGTCCGCGCATGCGAAAGCCAAAGAATTCGACCTTAAATTCGCCGCTTCTTTCGGCTCCTTCCCCTATCATCCCGGTGCGGTCAAATACTTTGCCGAAAAGGGCATCAAGGCAGGCGGCAAATAATCCTGCCCCTTCCCATTGCTGAACTTCAGGGCGGCCAGGCCTTATGCCTGGCCGCCCTTCTTTTTAACAGAAGCCCCCTTTACCGCAGGGAGAATGCTCTACCGCTGGCTATGGTCGGAACGATATGCAGGCATCCTTGGACCAGCCACCCAATAATGCATCACGGGATCTTTCTGCTTGCACAAGCCCAAAAGCAAATTTTGATGTCTTCCTGCCGTTGAACGGCACAGCATCATTGCTGGAAAAACGATCTCATCGGCTTCTTCCCCGGAGAAGAAGACAACATGATGGGGAGCTTCGCAGGCTGCATCAGAGCCGTGAGGGCAAGCTGTGCAAGCTTCGGCCGCCTGCCCTGCGCCAGTTCAGCGGTGACAGTGCCGGGAAAATGCAGCTGCTCCTGCAGGATACGGGATGCATCACGCATGGCATCAGGTTCCGCCCCTTCCTCCAATTCCCCTGCCCGGGGATCCAAAGCCTCGAGAAAGGCAAGAGGTTCCATCCCAGCCTTCCTGGCTGCGATCTCCAGGGCAAGTGCGCATAGCCCAGAATCCTCAAAAGTCATTTTTGCGCGTTCCATGCGCATTTCTGCGAGCCGCTTAAAAAAAACCTGCTGCCTGTCTTGCGATAAGGCGCTTGAGAACAGGACATGCATATCGCCGGAAAACGAGGCGGAAAGATCCAGCTTTCCCAGCCCGTGCAGCAGTGCTTCCAGAGAAGTGACGCATCCGCTGCCGGTAAAGGCCCCCGTGAAGCGCAGGTCGCATTTGATGCCGCCCGCGGCATGCCGCTCCACACTGTCCGCATACTGCGGCAATGCTTCTGTGGGGATATGGAGCTCTTTCAATGCCAGGTCGATGCCTGTGCCTGCTTCTGCGGGACCGACCTTCATGGAGAATCCCGCCAGCGTGGCGGCATGGCCGCTGTCTTTTGCCAGCAACCTGCACGTATCCAGGCGCAATGTGGTGGCGGCGGGACGGGCCAACGGCTGCTCTCCTGCCTGCGCTGCGCAGGCGGCGAGCAGCTTCTCAAGGTCAAAGCCATGCATCTGTCCGAGAGAGGAAGGGGCCGGAGGCGTGAATCCAAGAAGATCCAGCCTGCCTGCCGAAAAATGCCAGCCTGCGCCTTCACATGAGGGGGACTCCAGCAAAACATCCAGAGGACGGACGTTTTCTCCATTTTGCGGTGGTGTGATGCCCGAGGGAAGGACCACCCTGTCCACCATCACCTGAAAAGCATCCTTGTTCCGGGAATCTTCCTGCCTGACCCGTAATCTGCTGGCCTGGACGCGGTCGATGCCGCAACGGTAAAGCTCTTCAAAAAAACGCCCGTCTGTTCCTCCGCGAGCATAGCGGTCCAGCAGTATGCCCAGCCTCTGCCGCCATCCCGAAAGCTCCAGTGATCCCAGGCTGATCTCCGTCCTGGCATAGTTTTCATGCCTGGATTCCGTTATCCCCGTAGCCACGATGCTTTCTGCCACCGCTGGCAGATGTGCCGGATCATACTCCGGCATTTTGGGCAGGACAAAAAGGATTTTGCGGTTGAAGCCGTTGATCTCGATATGGTCTATCGTTCCCTTGCGCTGCACTTTATCATCGGGGATCTCATACTGGAGCCCTTCGAGCACAAGATTCTTGCTGAAAAAAGAAAACTTCACTTCACGGGCTGTTGCGGGAATGCATGTGAGGGCAGCTGTCACGGCATCTTCGGTATAGCTGTCTAGGATGCGGATCCCCATGTAGCCCGATACAGAAGCCCAGAAAAGAAATCCGGCAAGGACATATTTTTTGTTCATGCGGACACCAGCGCCTACGACTCGATATGAAGCAGTTCCCTGATGATCGATTCCCTGAAGCCGACCACGTATTTTCCGTTGGGCAGGACCAGTGTGGGGAAGGAACCGCGGGGATTGAAGCGCCTTAAAGCTTCCATGAGGCTTCTGCGGGCAGGGTCAGCAAAATCATCGACATAAACCAGCGTATGAACGACGCCGTTGTCTTCCAGGAACTTCTTGAGATGGACGCAATGGCGGCATGTATGGAGCGTGTACATCACCGGGATACTGCAATCGCAGGGTGAAATGCCGTCCTTGTACTCCTGTTCGCGTCCTTGCGGTATGCCGGACGCAGGCATGTCAGTCGTCGCATCCATATCGTTACCCTTCATTTTTGAAAGAAGAAAAATGCCCGCCACAACAAAAACGAGTATGCTCAATCCGATGATCATGGGCAGCGCCAGAACAACATCAGCAGGATCAAAAAGAGAGGGTGGCCGGTCCAGACCAGGCATCATCCAAATCTGGAGACGTTCGTGATGACGACCATATCCACGGGGACGGCTTCATGCTCCCCCTGAGGCTTTACCTTCAGCTTGCCTATCTTATCGACCACATCCATGCCATCCTCGACCTTGCCAAACACGCAATAGCCATATCCTTCCTCGGTATCGTCGGAATGATCAAGCTCTTCGTTGTCCACAAGGTTGATGAAAAACTGTGCGGCAGCGGAATGCGGATCAGACGTGCGTGCCATGGCGATAGTGCCGCGCTTATTGGAAAGTCCGTTGCCGGCTTCGTTGCGGACAGGAGCATGCGTCGGCTTGACATCCATGCGGACGCCAAGCCCTCCTCCTTGTATCATAAAGTCTTTGATGACCCTGTGAAAAATAGTGTTGCTGTAAAAGCCTTCGTCGACATAGCGCAGGAAATTGGCAACGGTCTCAGGAGCCTTGTCTTCAAAAAGCTCGATGAGCATGTCGCCGCTGGACGTTTCCATAAGGACAAGGGGATTGCTCATAACTGTATTCTCCAGGCTGTTTTTTTTCTTGTGAACTGAAAATCTGCAAATGGCAAGCAAAGACCTTGCCGCTATCCCTCAAAAGCTGTGAAAGCACGATCAGCCCTATGCCTCACGGCTCGAGGATGCCCCTGCCCTCGGTGGCATTGACGAATCCCACCCTGAATGATCCCTCTTCTTCAGCGGGTATGTCCAGGACCATAGTCACCGTCGAACCATACTGCTGGTCTGCGACTTTGCCCTGTGCTCGCTGGACAAGGCGGAGGACACTGTTGACACAGCCATAGTCAAACATGGCAGTTGTCCTGATGAAACGTCTGCGTACGACAGGATGGACAAGCGCAAGCGCGCTTTTAACACCGTTTTGATACGCACGCGAAAGCCCGCCCGTGCCCAGTTTTATCCCGCCGAAATAGCGCACCGTAACGGCGGCTATCTCTCCCAATCCGCCATGCAGGAGCTGATTAAGCATGGGGCGTCCTGCCGTCCCATGGGGTTCTCCATCATCGCTCTGCCCGATATCCGCCGTATCTCCCGGTCCGCCTGCCACATACGCCCAGCAATGATGGGTCGCATCGGGGAATGCCGTCCTTGCCGCCTCCACGAAGCGCAGTGCTTTCTGCCTCGTATCCACATGGGCAAGGAGCGTGATAAAGCGGCTCCGCTTTATCACCTCTTCGTAGCAGACAGCGTATTCCTCAAGGGAAAACCCTGTTGTTCCCTCTTCGAACATGGGGAGGTCGGGAACTGTGAACAGTGCTTCCATGGAAACCTGGGCTCCTGCGGCGGTCGGATGAGAATTGTTCTTTACAAGTGTTGAAATGTGTTTTAAATGATAAATATTCCTAGTTGGAACAACCTATCCCATGTTTTATCGCACAAGGAGTCACTATGAGCAAGACCTATGACAACCTGATGGAGGCTTTTGCCGGGGAATCCCAGGCGAACCGCAAATACCTCGCTTTTGCAGCACAGGCTGACAAGGAAGGATGCACGCAAGCTGCAAAGCTTTTCCGTGCTGCAGCCGAAGCTGAGACCATCCACGCGCTCAGGCATTTCAGCAACGCCAAAAATGTCAAAAGCACAGCGGAAAATCTTCAGGCAGCCATTGCCGGTGAAGTCCATGAAAACCTGAACATGTATCCCGGCATGATCGCCGACGCGGAAAACGAAGGCGAGAAGGGTATCGCCAGATACCTCGACATGGTCTGCAAGGTGGAAGGCATCCATGCGGAACTTTACAAGGATGTCGCCGCTGCCCCCTCTGCCGCTGGCGAAGACTATTATGTCTGCCCTGTCTGCGGCTTTATCAGCAAGGGCGCTTTCAGCGGCAAATGCCCTGTCTGCGGCGCTCCCGGTGAAAAATTCTATACTGTTAAATGATCGGTGACGATGTGAAGTTGCGGGCCGCAAAGTATGCTTTGCGGCCCGTATCGTGCTTATGAGGACCCTTTGCGGGCTTGCTTTGAGCTGCGCGCCCCTGCGGCAGGCACGTTGCTCAAACGGAAAGCAGGAATCAGGGAGCCAGCATGGACGCCAGTATCATCATGGCTGCGGCATGGTTTTGCGGAGCTTTTATCAACGGGCTCACGGGCATGGGGGGGATGCTCATAGCCCTGCCTCTCATCACGCTTTTCGTCACCTCAAAGTCCGCCATCGTCATCAGCCTTTTCCCGGGGCTGATCTCCGGCCTCCTCACCCTCTTCCTCTTCTGGAAATACATAGACATCAAAGAGGTGCTTGGATTCTGGGCGACGGCACTGCCCGGGATCCTTATCGGAGTGCAAACTCTTAAAATCGTGGATATCGAGATCCTTCAGATCCTGCTGGCGCTCATCATCACGACCCACATCATCGTCCAGATCATCCAGGACTGGCTTGGCACCTGCATGGCTCCCAGGCAGGTCATGAAATATGTCCTTGGACTCGCAGCAGGGTTTTTCAGCGGCGCCATCGGCATCAATGGTCCGATAATGGCCATCTACACCTCGCTGATGTGCATGGACGAGAACAAATCGCGGGGGTTCTTCACCAGCGCTGTCCCCTCAGGCTTCATCAACATAAGCCTGGTGGCTTACAACGGCATGGTCACCCCGGAAGTCCTGCATACGGAATTGTACCTCCTGCCAGCTGCGGTAGCGGGCTTCCTCCTTGCCCGGCCGATATCCCGGCGTATCGACCGCAAACGCTTCCATATCGCCATGCTGCTCCTGCTCAGTTTTGCCGCTGCGTCACTCTTCATACGCACCATGCCTTACATCACCGCCCACGTTTTCCATGGGTAGGGAGGACATCCTGACTGCCCTTTGCCCTACGGCTTAAAACCTTTTGAAGCATCCTGGACAAAACGCTCGTACCGGCTGCGCGTGCGTTCAGGATATGTTATCAGCATGGTGACAACGGCGGAATCGGTGTAATAGCTTTTTTCGTAGTAGATCGCATCGTCTTTCACGCCGGAAACGACATACCATTTCCCTGCGGCACTGACTTTTTCGTATTGTGCGCCGCGTCCAGCTGCACGCTTGAAAAAATCTTCCAGGGTGAGCCCAAAGACATCCTGCTCCAACGATCCCCAGGCACGGAGTTCAAGTCCGTTGCCATCCCTCACGGTTATGCCGTCGCCGTTTTCAGATTCAAAGGCGCTGTATCTGCCAGGCGTCAGGCATAGGCTGAACCCATAGCGGCCATTATGATAAAAAGGCTGTTCCGCATCGAGGTCCAGTTCACCGGCAACAGCATGGCATGCCCAAAAAAGCAGGGAAAGGACTGACAAAAAAACACGCATGCCCACCCCCTTTGCGCAGATCTCAACGGCATGGAAGGCGTGAAAAAACGTTATGTTCCGGATCATGCGGTCCCAGGTGGTCACTGGGGCTGGTCATCTTCCGAAGGATCTTCCTTTTCCTCCGCCTCGTTATCACCACCGCCCAGCAGCTGCGCCATTTTTTCATCGACCTTCCTGTTCACGCTGTCATCCACATGCATGGAAACGGCCACAAACGCTGCGGTCACTGCCGCGATATCGTCCAGCAAGCCGGCACCCGGGATAAAATCAGGCACAAGGTCAAACGGACAGATGACATACCCCAGTGCGCCTATGATGATCGCTTTCGCTTTTGCAGGCACGCCAGGATCTTGCAGCACATAGTACATCTGCAATATTTTTCTGGTCGCTTCCTCCCCTATGGGGCCTGAAAAACGCAAAACCTTCTGAAAGAGTTTTTTTGCATCGAAAAATTTGCTGAACTTCTGAAGAGTCGCTTCTAATTCTTCTCGGGAATCGAACATGGCAAGGGTCCTCCCTGGGATATGTCTGCACAGATTTTACGCCAACAGAGACTGGAAATGCAAGTTTTCCGCCCGGCAAAAAGCGGCAAAACATGCTTTTTCTCTCCCATGGCATATACTTTGCTCCATGAAACCGTGCGGATCAGCACAATTCCCTTGATTTTTCTTTTGCTTTTAAGTAGCACCTTGATATCAAATGATGGGAGATGCTGCATCAGCTTTCATGGAGCCCCGATGAGATATGCTTTTTTCATTCTAGCGCTCGCGGTCTTTCTCTGGACACTGCCTGCACAGGCTGACGAATTCGAATCTTCCCGGCAGGAGCATGGGGCATGGTATTCCTGCCTCTACGCAAGTGGCCAGGAACACAGTTCAAGGCTGGCGACCAGGCGCACCTCGCCTGATGCATCCCTGGTCATCGATCTTTATGCTGGCGGAAAAGACCCCATAGGCATACGGCTCTATACGCCTCTTGATCCACAGGCGCTTCAGCTGGATGGACGGACAAACCACGGCAGCATCGACCTTGATGGGAAGGAATGGGGCAAAGCCAGCTTCGCCGTCTATGCTTTTCCAGCTTCGGAATGCGCGTATGTGTATCCGCAAAACGATTTCCTGGAAGATGCATGCCACGCCACGGAATGCACCATCCATATCATCAATGAATTCGGTGTGAAACGCAGCCTGACATTCTCACTCAAAGGCTTCTCCGAAGCCAAGCGCAGAAGTGAAACGCTGCTCAGGGAGATCCGCTGACTGACCGCGCGTTTTTTCATACCCCACAAAAGTTGCACACTACGCAAGGAGGATGCATGCACATCATCCTGTCACTGCCCGAACTTGCTGAACAAGGTCTTTGCGCAAATCAGATGGCCCTGGACACAGAAGATGATTTCATCATCGGCTGCAGCAGATGCGTCGGTGAAACGCCCCAGGGGTTCCATTTCCGCCCGACATTCAGCTGTTTCGCCCTTTCCGGGAAGCAGGAGGAATGCGGAGAGATCTTCTGCATGAATCCGGCCTGCACGGCCCGATTGAAATACATCCTGCGCAAAGGCTGAACGCCTTTGCATGCTTGACCACCTTCCATGCGGCCCTATGCAGACCTGCCGCAGACAGGCATATTCAGATCGATATACTTTTTTTCCAGCTTGCCGGGGCCGGCATAAAGAGAAAGGCGCCGTATGTCAGACTCCGGCTGGACTTCGAGCCAGATACGCACTTTCTCGGCAAGCCTTTTTATCTCGCGCATGGGCAGCAACCCGGACAACGGGCAGGGAGCGTACAGGAAAAGCTTCCGGTTTATGAGCACAAAGGGGAAAATGTTGCATGCAACGGGGCGGGACGGGCGCGGCAGGACGCATCCTTTATCGCCAAGCGCCTTGCATCCCCTGTGATCAAGAACGGCTGTCTGCTTGTCCGCCATATAGAATACATCTTCTTCGTTCCCGCGGATCTGCCTGTCCAAAAGCTTCATGGGGAATGCCCCGTCACCCTCAGGCTGCGGACCGCAGCACAACAGGCAGTCCCTGCAATACTCATTCGTCAGTACGCCGGACTGCACGTCGACTTTTCTGGTTTTTTTAAAAAGAGTCTTCCACTTTTTCCTCATGGTCACGGAAAGTTCTTCAAAAGCCGATCCGTTTCCCGGGGCGTTGCGGGCGCAGGCGTCCTTTTGTGCTTCATGGCAAGACGGAGAAGATCGCAACGCCGTGGAAAACCATTTCCTGGCCAGTTCTCCATCCTTTGCAACGCCTATGCCATGCTCGAGCATGAAGCTCAGGCGATGGCAGGCGGGCAGATACCCCTGGTCAGCTGCCCGTCCGCACCATTTGAAGGCTTCAGCGGGATCTTTTTCAACGTTCCTGCCAAACAGGTACATGACGGAAAGATTATACTGCGCGGCAGGAAGACCTTTTTCCGCCGCAGCGCGGAAATAGGACGCACACATGGCAGGATCGCCACCGGCTATCCTCCCCTCATGAAGCATGCATCCCAAATTGTTCAAGGCTCCAGGGTGGCCTTGTTCTGCAGCCTGGCGGTACCATGAAGCCGCTTTCATGTCGTTTCTGTCGACACCGCGGCCGTTCTCGTACATGATGCCCAGAGAAAACTGCGCTTCGGCAAAGCCCTGGTCCGCAGATTTCCTGTACCAGTTGTAGGCGCGTGCAAGATCCTGCGCCACGCCGTTGCCATAATAAAATGTTTCGGCGATGCAAAACTGCTGCCCAGACCGATCAGCGGGAAAACAGCGCCGCCCGCAGCCTGATTCCGGCATTGCCGGCATGGATCCTGTTTTCAAGAGCATCAACCTCCATCCAGGGTCGCCTGCGGCGGCGACAGATGCAGTCAGCATATGCAATGTACGGAGCCCTGCCCTGTGCTGTTGCCATCTCCTGCCTGCCCGTGCCTTTCCGTCGAACAGATGGTTTCGACCGAGTTAACGCTTGGATCTCAACGCCTTTTTGGGGATCCCTGCAGCATGTCGTCCATCTGGCGCCGGAGATCGCCCAGATGGGCTTTGGATTGCTTCAGCGATCTGTCGTTCTTTGCGCTGGCGCGCAATTTTGCAAATGCATCCTCACGCTCAGCATCATTGCGCGGCCGGGGAAGCTCGGGCAGCGGCTGGCTTGGCGGCACGGCGGATTCATAAACGACTCCTTCGCGGATGATCTCCTCGTCGCTGATGACGGGAACGTTTCCTCCGGATTTCCATGCGGATCCCGGGTGGGCAGGCAGCTCAGGCTCTGCCCGCTCTCCTCCGCAGCCATGCAAGCCAAGCGCGCCTGCTGCGGCCAGGCATAAAAAAAAACGTTCCAACCGGGAGTGATTCATGATCATTCTTTGCCCGCCTATGCCCTGATTGCTGAATGACGCCCCTATCCTAAATCAACTTTGCCAGGCTGTCGATACAAATGCTCGCGCTGCCGCATGCGGCCTTTGCCTGCCCCGTGCCGGCAGCATGGCAATAATGAGTAGATTTTTCCATGGGAAGGCGTTAAAAAACAGCATCCCACGAAGGAGGATCGCCCCTTTATGCCCAGGTTCGCCATGGCCAGCGACTGTGATGAAACGCTCTACTTCCGCAGGCGCATCCCGGCCATCCTTTCCCAGGATATCGATGCCGTACGGGATCTCCGTGCTGCCGGCGGTCTGTTTGGGATATGCACCGGCCGCCCTTATCATGGCGTGCTCGATGCCATTGGCGGGCAGCTGCGTTTCGATTTCCACATATGCACCAGCGGAGCGCATATCCTGGACGGCAATGGAGAAACACTTTGCGAGCACAAGCTCGAGCGCAGCACTGCGGCCAGGCTCTGGCAGCTGGGCAAGACGATGCCCTTCATGGTCGTGCAGGCAAACGGGCGCCTCTATTCTCCGCGCCCGACATCTTCCTTTCAGATCTTTGTCCGTGAGTTCGAGGAGATCCCGGGAGACTGCTTCCTTGGCGTTTCCTTTTATGTCGAAACCCAGGAGCAAGCTGCGGAAATGGCTGCCATGATAAACAGCACTTGGTCCGGCAGCGTGAGCGCCTTCTACAACAGCATATGCCTGGATATCGTTTCGCACAGCGTGTCCAAAGGCAAGGCCCTGCTTGACGTCAAGCACCGCCTGGGCATCGGCTGCATGGCGGCGATAGGGGACTCCTTCAACGACCTGCCCATGCTCCGCGCAGCGGATATCTCATTCACCTTCCCCTATGCGCCCGAAGAACTCCGCAAGACGGCTTCGCATATCGTGCCTTCGGTCGCAGCAGCCCTCAAGATAATGGAAGGCAGCATCGATGACTGATGAACATGAAGCCAGCCGGCAATCGGAACAGAGGCTCGCGCCAGGAGACGTCGTCCGCCACTTTAAAAGGGAGACCATAGTCGACCCGGGGACCCGGTATCTCTACAGGATCCTGCATTTCGCCATCCATTCCGAAAGCGGCGAACCATATGTCGTTTACAAGGCCCTTTACGGCGAGTGCCTGGTCTACGTACGCCCTATGTCCATGTTCATGAGCGAAGTAGACCACGAAAAATATCCCGGGATCCGCCAGCACTGGCGCTTTGAATTGGCTGGCTCCGGCGAACTGCCGCCAGGCTGACATTTCCCACTCTGCCGCCGGTCTCCCTTCTGCCGCAAGCATCCTTCGCAAAACGCACACCTGCCATGCTATCCAGCTTCAAGCGCCCTGACGCCCTTTCCTGCCTCGTCTATCTCATTGCCTTTCTCGGGGCCATGGGCAATCCCATCGTGCTCCCCACGCTTCCGTTCCTCATGGATGCATTCCACCTTACGCCCATGCAGCTCGGGATGATGATCTCCGTATATGCCCTGCCCGGAGCCATCCTCCTGCCGTTTTACGGCATGCTCAGCGACATGCTCGGGCGCAAGACGTTTCTTGTATCCAGCCTTCTTTTGTGTGTGATCGGCTCCTTGTTGTGCGCCTCCGCACAGGATTTTTCCATGCTTCTGATCGGACGGGCGCTTCAGGGGCTCTCCATAACGCCGCTGGACGCCATGTGCTTCACGCTTGCCACGGACTTGTTTGAAGGGAAATGGCGCATAGCCATGGTGGAACGCTGCACGACGGTGCAGTTTTTCAGTGTCACTGCCGTGCCTTTGGCGCTTTCCGTCACCATCCCCTTGTGCGGATGGCGTTCCGCCTTTGTATTCGCCGCTGTCCTCGGCGCCTCTGCCTTTCTCATGAGCCTTCCCGTAAAGATGCCCTACCATCCGGCCCGGTCACAAAAGATCTCCCTGTTCCTTGCGGGCGTCGTCCGCGTCCTCTTCAGCAGGACGATCATCGGGCTGTTTGCCGTGCGCATCCTTGTGGCCATCATCATATTCGGCGTCATGTATCCGCATCTTTCCCTGCTCGTGGTGCAGAAGCTCTCCTTCCCACCCGAGACGGTCGGACCCATGTTCTCGCTTTATGCCTTTGGCATGTTCCTCGGGTCGCTCGCATTGCCGCGGATGGCCCGGCGCCTGCCGGAAAGCCTGCTCGGCATCCTTGGCGGCGCCATGCTGCTGTGTGCAGTCGCGCTGCTGGCATCGGCATCTTCGCTTGCCGCCATCGGAACGGGCCTCCTTTGCATAGGCGCCGGTTCCGGCATCCTTATCACACAGGATACGGCGCATGTTTCCATGGCGGCAACGCCTGAAACACACGGGACGACCATGTCTGCCTACAGCACCATCTTCAGGCTTGGACAATCCATAGCGCCAGGAATGATGGGATGCATCTATGCCGCAGGCGGCTTTTCCGGTCTTTTTACATCCGCTGCAGTGCTCGCCGTTGTCACCGGGATCGTTTCCAGCCTGGCCTTTTGCCATGCAAGCAGGCAGGAAGCCCTCCATTGAATGCATCCCAGGCATGGAAGGAACGCCGGATGCTGCCGTCCCGCGGCGTTATTGAGCAAAATGCTTCAGGAACTCCGGAGGAAAGGGGGCTGGCCTTTTTCTGCCAAGGTCGTAATAGCAGCCTTTTTGCCAGCCTTCACAGCAGCATGCTCCCCGGTCTGAGATCTCAAACCGCATCTTCCACAGGGTACGCCCTACTTCTTCCATCCAAACTTTTCCCAGAGGCTCTGATCCCAGCGTCAACGGGCACAAATGCCTAATGTGCGTTTCGTATAAGATCAGGCTCTTGCCGCAAGCCAGCATGTCTTTGAGGGGGAAGACCCCGTCAAGCAGCCTCTCGCGCAGATCTTCGAACCAGCGCAGGTAAACGAGGTTGTTGACGATGCCCATGAAATCCGTGTCATAAGGGCGCACGCAGAACCGAAGTTCAGCCTGCGCAGGCAATGATGCCGAAAACGGAGCCTGTCCCACTCTGCCTCCATGCCGTATGAAACGCGGCCGCTGAAAAACACGCCCTGGAAATCAGGGGGCGGACCCGGGGAAAATGCTGCCGCATGCCCGCGGAAGCAGCAGTTCACCGCCGGTAATGGCAGCCCAGGCTGTGCTTGTTGCGCAAGGCAGACTGCGTGATGAGGTAGGCTGTCTGGCAGCCATGGTACAAATGCACAAGGGGCTGGGAAAGCGGCGTGTAGCGGTAAAAGTCATGCAGATGGCTGGAAAGGTCGCGCAATTCGGCAAACGCGCGGCGCAGGCGGCTCTCCTTCCTGACGATGCCGACATAATTCCACATGATGTTGCGGATGGTCGCCCAATCCTGTGCGATGAGGGCCGGGTCGTCGTTATGTTCGTCACCCGTCTTCCGCCATTCGGGGATCTCTGCAAAAACGCCCTTGTCGAGCGGTTCGTCCTGGATGCGCCGTGCGGCGTCAAGGGCTGCCGATGCTCCCCAGAGCAAAGCTTCCAAGAGGGACGTGCTGGCAAGCCTGTTGGCACCGTGTATCCCCGTGCAGCTGCACTCTCCCACGGCATAAAGCCGGTCCAGCGTCGTCCTTCCCCGCAGATCCACCAGTATGCCCCCGCAAAAATAATGCTCCACGGGCACGATGGGCAGCGGCTGCCGGCGCATGTCGATGCCCATCTTCATGCAGCTTTCGAACACCGTGGGGAACCGCCGGGTCACATCACAATCCAGGCCGGTGCAGTCGAGCAGCATGTGATCCTCACCGGATTCCAGCATCTCCGTGACGATGGCCTGGGAAACGATGTCCCGCGGAGCCAGGTCGCCACGCGCATCATAGCGGGAAACGAACCGTTCTCCCCTGGGATTGATCACATGCGCTCCCTCGCCGCGCAGCGCCTCGGTGAGCAGCGGGATCTGCTGCTGATGGTTGAAAAGCCCCGTCGGATGGAACTGGACGAATTCCATGTTCGCAAGGCGGACACCTGCCCTGTAGGCCATGCTGATCCCCGATCCCGTGGCCCAGGGATTGTTGGTGGAATACAGGTACACCTGTCCTACGCCACCAGTGGCAAGGATGGTATGCTCGGCGAGATGCAGCTCCACATCGTGCGTTGCAGCGTTGTACGCATAGACGCCGACGCAATGATTGGCAAGCTGGTAATGATAGGAAAGCGCCTGGGCATGGTGCACTGTCGTCACAAGATCGATCGCGGAACGATCCGGCATTACCGTGATGTTCGGATGCTTCTCCACGGCCCTGTGCATGTATTCGATGATGGTCTTTCCCGTATAGTCGGCGCAATGGGCTATGCGGGGAACGGCATGCCCTCCCTCAAGCGTCATGTCCAGCCCGCCGCTGGCATTTTTATCGAAAGGCACGCCCAGCTTGTCCAGAAGGATCTTCTGCACGGCAACGCAGCCCTTTTGCGCGAGGAATTCCACGGCTTCGGGAGAATTATAGTCATGGCCTGCCACGAACATATCGTGCTGGAGAGACTTCTGGTCCTCAGGGTCATGCGAAAAGACGATGCCTCCCTGTGCCATGGCGGAATTGCCCCCGTCCAGCCCCTTGGAGGGCACGAGCATATGGACATCACATCCTTTGTCGGCAAGCGTGAGGGCTGCGGAGCAGCCCGCAATGCCTGAGCCTATGACGAGGACCTGGGATTCGTTGCGGAGCGCATTCATGCAGTGCCTTTGCGGTATCACCGCGAATAAGAAATGAAGCTACGGACGGCGTTCCATGCGCATGCTGAAATCCGCAGAAGGTGCGGAATGCGTCAGGCGGCCTACCGATATGAAATCTGCCGGCCTTTCCGTACAGGCCAGCGCAAGTTCCCTGATGTTTCCGAGCGAGACTCCCCCGCTTATCTCGGCCTCGATGCCGGCCGGAATGAGAGGCAGCGCATCCCTGAGCTCCGCGCAGCCCATGTTGTCCAGCAGGATGCGCGCCGGACGGCAGGCTACGGCTTCGCGCACTTCCGCGACGCCCCTGCATTCGACTTCAATGGGCGGGCAAGGATGGAAATGCTCGCGCAGGGAGGCGACGGCCCGCGTTATGGAGCCTGCCGCGTCGATGTGGTTGTCCTTGACCATGAGCATTTCCCAGAGGTTCATGCGGTGGTTGACGCCCCCGGCGACGCGCACTGCGTATTTTTCAAGGTGCCGGAATCCCGGAAGCGTCTTGCGGGTGTCCAGCAATCTGACACCCGTCCCCTCGAGCTCGTGCAGATACTGCCGGGTGAGGTTCCCCACACCGGAAAGATGCGTCATGAGATTGAGGATGATGCGCTCCACCTTCAACAGCTGCATGGTATGCCCGCTCAACCTGGCGACAATAGTGCCGCTGGGGACCACGGAGCCTTCCTCTGCCTCTGCCGTCCAGCAGCCGGGGGGCATCCCGGCGACAGACAGCACAAGATCTATCAGGGGAAGGCCGATGACCAGGGTCTCCTGCTTGGCAACGATATGCGCCGAAGCCTGCTCTCCGGCGGGAAAGATCCCGAGGCTGGTGAGGTCCGGACCGTCTTCTTCGAGGGCCATGCGCACAAGTTCCGCGGCAAGGGCGCACCCTTCTTCGGAAAGGATGGCGCTGACGCCCTGCGGTATCTTGAACGGGGGGTCTGCGTGCAGCAGGGGATACGGAAGGTCGCCCACTTTGAAACTTGCCCCTGAAAGGATGGCGTGGTAATCAAAAAACACTTCGGACATGAACAGCCTCTTGAGTGCTTGCTGGATTTTCCGCGGTGCGTATATGGAGAATCAGGCTATGCCAACTCGCGCTTTTCGTCAAGAAAGCGCTGGAGAATGTAATGACTAACATCATCCAACCAGGAAACACGGAAGATCCCGGCCACGGCGATCCGCGGCTGGACCTGCCGGGCGGCAGTTCACCGCAGGCTGCATCCGTTGGAAGCAGCGTTCCCTCCCCTGCAGACGAGGACGGCAGCGCTCCCGCGGCTTTTTTTGCCGACAGCGATGGGCATGAAAGCGCGGGATCAGTTCCTGATGACACCGCCGCTGAAGAAACAGCCTTTGCCTGGTCTCAGGAAGATGCCCCTTCCGAAGAAGCTCCCGGCGCCCCCGTACCGGAAAGGCGCCTCCTGGCCCAATGCGGGAGCGACATCCAGGATGAGGACTTCGTCCACCCCGCTGACCGCGCTGAACACCTGGAGCAGCTGCCGCTGGACAAGCAGCTTTGCGTGCTCACGCATCTGCCTGCCGAAGAAGCAGCCGACGCGCTCGCTGAACTGGATGAGGAAGACGCCAGCGACCTTCTGGAAAACATGGATGCCGATGACGCCGCCCGCCTTCTCTCCGAGATGGACACCGACGACGCCGTGGACATCCTGGACGAAGTGGAGCCCGACCA
>CACZQM010000011.1 GCA_902783285.1 uncultured Desulfovibrio sp.
AGAGCGGGAGATGCTCGTAGGTCCGGGAAGCGACAAAATGCGTCCGGGCCATGATCTCCGGAGTGCCCAGGGCAAAGCACATGGCGGAATCTTTTAAAAGGATGGAATATTCATTCGACCATCCGGGGATGGAGAGCCGCAGCGCCTGGGGGAGGATGACATGGATGATGGACTGGCTGTCCTTCATGCCGAGCGCCCTTCCTGCCTTCAGCTGCCCGGGGGGGATGGATTGTATCGCGCCGCGGAAGATCTGCGACTGGTACGCCGCGCTGGTCATGCCGAGGACAAGGCAGGATGCGCCGATGGTGCTTATCTCAAGGCCCAGCATGCCGAATACGCCGTAATAAAAGAGGAACAGCAGCAGCAGGACAGGCACGCCGCGGAAAAACCATACATAGAGCCTTACCAGGGAGGAGAGGAGCACTGAGCCGTAGACCTGGGCGACGGCCATGGGCACGCCAATGCAGAACCCCAGGGCCAAAGCTCCCACCACGAGCAGGACGGTGACGAGGGTCCCCTCAAGGATATAGGGAAAAGCTTCGATGATGACGGAAAAAATGTTCATGGATACCCGTTGCGGAAGGGAAGCCGGAGATCCGGCTTCCCGTGCAGTGGACGTGGCTACTTGGTAAGATACTTGGCCTGCAGTTCCTTCCAGTAGGGATCGTTCCTGAGCCTGCGGTATCCTTCGTTGACAAGGTCAAGCAATTCCTTGTCTTCCTTGCGGATGGCCACGCCAAAGACATCGTCATCGGCAAAGGTCCCGGCGATCTTGACGGCCTTGCCCTTGTTGATGGCGTCCTGTGCCGGGGCGCTGTCCATGGCGATGGCTTCGATGCGGCCATTGAGCAGGTCTTCCACGGCAAGGGGCGCGGAATCATAGAAGCGCAGTTCGTAGGAGAGCTTCTTTTCTTCCTTCCTGGTCTCGAGCAGTTCATGCTCGTTGGTGCCGCGCTGCACGCCCAGCTTGGTGGGGCCGGACATGACCTGGTCGGCCGTGAGCGAGGATGCCGCGGGAACGAGGATGACTTTTTGGATGGTGAAGTAAGGCTCTGAGAACTGGACGACGGCAGCGCGTTCGGGCGAGATGCTCATCCCCGAGCATACCATGCTGATCTTTTTGTTGAGCAGGGCAGGGATGATGCCGTCCCAGTCCATGGGCTGGTGCTGGACTTCAAAATTCATCGTCTTTGCGATCCAGTTCATGGATTCGACGTCAAAGCCAGCCGGCTTGCCGTCTTCACCGACGTAGGCGAACGGCGGATAGTTGGCGTCGATGCCGTTGATATAGGTCTTGGCCTGTGCGCTGACAGCCATGCACAGGACGGCAAATGCGGCAAGGATGCAGGAAAGCTTTTTCATATTGCCTCCAATAAGTGGGTTTAGTGAGGTTTGCCAACGCAATATACGTGAAAAGAAAAAGGCAGGCAACAGCAAGAGAAACAGAACTTTCGGGCGGAAAGCGTTTTGTCCCGGAATGGCGGGCGGTCATTAAAGGCTGGCGGGAGCGGCACGGCTCCCGTCCAGGACTTCACGGATCCATCCGGGGATGGCCACGGGGCGCCCCGAGCGGTCAACGAAGGCATGGAGGGTCATCCCTTCGCACAGGAGCCGTGTGCGGGAAGCGTCATAGATGGCGTACTCAAAGCGAACGGAAGCCTTGCGGATCTCGGAGACGCGCACGAAAATGCAGATGAGGTCGTCATAGCGCGCGGGAGAACGGTACAGGCAGTGCACTTCCTTCACGGGGAGCATGAAGCCGCCGGCTTCGATATCGGCATAGGGGAGCCCGCACGTCCTGCAGAGCTCACCGCGGGACCGTTCAAAAAAATGGATGTATTCCGCATGGTAGACGACGCCCATGGCGTCAGTCTCACCATAGGAGACGCGATGCTCCAGCCAGCATTCAGGATAGCGGTCTTCCATAATATCCCCTTGTCAAGGATGGGCACGGGCGGTCAGGGGCATGACGGGACCGCCATGCCTTTTTGCATGGCACGCAGGCTTGCTGCAGAAGGACGGCCCTGCGGGCAAAAAACAGGGGCAGCATCGATGGAAAAGCCCATCTGCATCAGCAGACGGGCTTTGTCACAGGCAGGGGAGCTAAGATTGCTGCATCCGCATGAAGGCCGGGATATCGGATTCCTTGTCTTCTTCGATGCTGAAATCGCTGTTCGGCTTGTGCTGCTGACCCAGGCGTTCAAGGATGTCGTTGGGGTCATAGGAACCTTGCGCCTGGACAGGAGGCTTCGGAGCATCAGCGGAGCGCGTGCCGGCAGCAGGGGATGCCGCCTTGTTTTGCGTGGGCTCTATGCCGGTCGCGACGACGGAGATCTTGATCTCGTCATCTTCCATTTCTTCATCTTCCGACATCGCAGGGATGAAATGGGGCTCTTCCCCATTGGGCCCGCAGGCTTCTTTCTGTATGAACTCGCCAATGGTATCCCATTCTTCAGTGAGGAGGCTGCCGTTGGTCGTGACATTGACCAGAACAGCTTTGCAGCCCTTTATGGAGATGTCGTCAAGCAGAGGGTTGGTGATGGCATTGCGCGCCGCTTCCAGGGCGCGGTCATCCCCCTTGGCGCGTCCGATGCCCATGAGCGCCATGCCGGCATTGCCCATGACCGTGCGCAGGTCGTTGAAATCCGCATTGATGACGCCTGGCTTCGTGATGAGGTCGGTGATGCCCCTCACGGCGTCGAACAGGACTTCATTGGCCTTCTGGAACATGTCCTTCAGCCGTGAATTCTTGGGACCGATGTCTTTCAGCCGGTCGTTGGGGATGACGATGAGGCTGTCGACTTCGCTGCGGAGCTCTTCGATGCCTTTGAGGGCAGCTGCCTTGCGCGGCCCCTCCCATTTAAAAGGCTTTGTGACGACGCCGACGGTAAGGATGCCCTTTTTCTTGGCGATGCTGGCGATGACGGGCGCTGCGCCCGTGCCCGTGCCGCCGCCCATGCCGGCGGTGATGAAGACCAT
>CACZQM010000012.1 GCA_902783285.1 uncultured Desulfovibrio sp.
CCGAGGGTCTGCGTCATGCTGTTGTCGCCGGAATGGTAATCCTTCGGCTTGCGGCGCTCCTCGTCGTCCTTGATCTGCTTGATGGAGAGCCCAAGGCGGCGTTCATCGGCAGACACATGGATGATCTTGGCCTGCACCTTGTCGCCTTCCTTGTACAGCTCTGCGGGGGACTTGACCTTCTTGCCGAGCTCGGTGACGTGGATGAGGCCTTCGATGCCTTCTTCCACCTCAACGAACAGGCCGAAATCCGTCACGTTGGTCACCGTGCCGGTGATGATGTTGCCTTCGGGGTAGCGGGCGGGGACAGTGCTCCAGGGATCTTCCGTGAGCTGCTTCATGCCCAGGGTGAACTTCTCGTTCTCCTGGTCCACGGTGAGCACCTTGGCCTGGACAACATCGCCGACCTTGTACATCTCGCTCGGATGGCGGAGCTTCTTGGTCCAGGAAATGTCGGAGACATGGATGAGCCCGTCGATGCCGTCCTCGATGCCGATGAACATGCCGAATTCGGTGATGTTCTTGATGACGCCTTCGATGACCGTGCCTTCGGGGAAGCGCTCGCCGACGAGCTCCCAGGGATTCTGCTTGACCTGCTTCATGCCCAGGGAAATGCGCTTCTTCTCGCAGTCCACGCCCAGGATGACGACCTCGACCTCATCGCCCTGATGCACCATCTGGGAAGGATGGCGCAGCTTGCGGGTCCAGGACATCTCGGAAATATGAACGAGGCCTTCGACGCCGGGCTCGAGCTCAACGAAGACACCGTAGTCCACGATGTTCGTCACCTTGCCGGTGTGGCGGGAGCCATCGGGGAAGCGGACATTGATATCCTGCCAGGGATCGGGGACGAGCTGCTTGAGGCCAAGGGAGACCTTCTGCGTTTCCTTGTCGAAGGAAAGCACTTTGAGTTCGAGCTCCTGGCCAAGCTGCACCATTTCGCGCGGATGGCGGATCCTCTTCCAGGACATGTCGGTGATATGCAGGAGTCCGTCCAGTCCGCCGAGGTCGACGAAAACGCCGTATTCCGTGATATTCTTCGCCTTGCCCTTGACGACCTGCCCTTCCTCGAGGGTCTTGAGCAGTTCTTCGCGCTGCGAATTGCGGGCTTCCTCGAGCAGGACGCGGCGGGAAACGATGACGTTGCTGCGGCGGCGGTTGATCTTGAGGACGCGGAACTCATATTCCTGGTTGACGAGGGCGTCCATGTCGGGGACGGGCCTGAGGTCCACATGGGAACCGGGCAGGAAAGCTTCCACTCCGCCAAGGTCTACCGTGTAGCCGCCCTTGATGCGGCGGGTGATGGTGCCCTTGATGACCCCGCCTTCCTCCAGCTTCTTTTCGAGCTGGTCAAAAAGCTGCATGCGCTTGGCTTTTTCGAAGGAAAGGGTGATGGTGCCATCATTTTCGTTCTTCTGGACAACATAGACATCGACGATGTCGCCGATGTTCACCGTCATGTTGCCCTGCGCATCCCGAAATTCAGCAGCGGGAATCTGACCTTCTGACTTGAAGCTCACGTCCACCAGAACAGTGTCGTCATCCATGCGCACGATCTCGCCCTTGACGATGGAGCCTTCTTCGAAGTCGCCCATCTCAGGCTTGAGATACTGCTCGAGCGCAGTTTCAAAGTTCATTTCGGAATCTTGGTTTTCCATGTTTTCGGCAGTCGCCATAGGATCCTCCAACCTGACAAACAAATTTCTGCCCTTTAGGCAGGACAAAGATATTAACTTAAATGCCAAGGATGCACAAGAGATTTGTTTGGCTGGGCAGAAGAATCTCCCGCTCACCCGGGGAGCCCGCCAAGGGCGAGCTTCAGGTCGGCGATCCCGGCGCCCGTCACAGCGCTGACTTCCAGTATGCGGCGCACGCCGGCATTCTCCAGGAAGCGCCGGGCAAGCGGGACCCGCGCCCCGGGCAGGTCGATCTTGGTGACGACGCCCAGCACGAGGCGGTTGAACATGGATGCGAACTGCGGTGGGAGCTGGCTCGTGCAGCGGTCGGCAGCCTGCACAAAAAGAAGGGCGCCGCAGTCAGCCGACGCCGTGATCAGGGAGGGGTAGAAACGCCTGTTCTCGAGAAATTCGCTGGGAGTGTTGATGAAGCAGCCGTGGTAGTCCAGCGCAAAGACTTTCCTTGGGCGGTAGTCCCCGCCCGAAAGGCAGCGGATGAGCGAACTCTTGCCGGACTTCCACTCGCCGACGAGCATGATCTTCTTCATGGGCTAGGTATGCGTCATGCCCACGGAATCGTAATGCAGGACTTCATCGAAATAATGGATGACGCTTTTGAGCGCGGATTCCACACTCGCCACGTCGCCGAGGAGCAGGAGCGAGCCCCCGAACCTGTCGAGGAAGCCTATCTCCACAGCCCCCGACTTGGTGGCGATGTCCGCCGCTATGATCACGCCTTCCGCCGGCGTGATCGTCATGATCCCAAGGGCGTCGCTGGCCGTGTCATCCAGGCCGAGCTTGAGATATATCCCCTTGTTAGGGCTTGCAATGACGTGGGCGAGCGTTATCTGCTTGCCAGGAACGTATTCCTGGATAACGCGCTGCTTTGGCATGTCGTCGCTGAGCTTGCTCATTGCCGCCCTTTGGAAGGCAGCGCCGGGAAGAAGGTGTTCCCGGCGCTCCTGAGGATCTATGGTTCATGCGGGATGGCGCTGCCTTGGCGCTATCCCAGGATCTGCCTCTTGAAATCTTCGGCAGGGGACGGGATGACGATATGGCTCATGACGGGCCCGCTGGAGCTTTCGTTGACGACCCTGACGCCGGCATCCACCGAGGACTGGACCGAACTGACCTCGCCGGTCATGGTGACGAAGGCCTTGCCGCCGAGCCCTGCGGCGAAGCGCAGCTCGATGAGCGTGACCTCGCCTGACTTGGCGGCCGCATCGGCGGCGATGATGCACGATGCCGTCGTATAGGTCTCGATGCAGCCAAGGGCGTTGATGCGCGGGCAGATGCCCGTGCCGTTCATGGCGGGGATGACGTCCTCATGCACGTTGGGCAGGATGAACCAGTCCACGGATGATTCCCCGCCGATATGCTTGCCGCGTTCGACAGAACTCCTCACGGCGCCCGTGTCGCCGCACACGATGACCAGGTAGCGCCCGGGACAGGTAGGACGAGCGATGACGAGCTGGACCTCCGCGGCTTTCACCATTTCATCGGCGACATGCATCCCGGTGCTGATGCTGTTCAATTCCACACAGCCGATAGTGCGCACTTTCATGATATTCCCCTGTGTTATGCCTTGATGGTTACCATGCCGTCAGCTACGGATTCGACGACGCCGCTGATGCTTGCATGTATGCGGGCGCCCATGGCCTTTTCGGGTATTTCGCCGATCACGTCACCGCGCTGCACGCGGGCGCCTGCGGAAACCACGCACACTGCCGGGGCTCCGATATGCTGGCGGAGCGGTATGCGCACCAGGGAAGGAGCGATCTCTCCCGCATAACCCGGGTGCGTATCATAGGCTGTGATGCCGAGACGGTGGATAAGCCTTGAAGTGGGGACCCGGCGCTCTTCGCGGAAGGGGCTCGCGACCAGTTCGCGGCCGCTGCTCTGCCACTTCACGCCGCCCTGCATGAGCACGCGCTTGATCTGGGCGTTGACTTCCCTGGGGGAGACGCCGAGCGGGCAGGCGAACTTTTCGCAGATGCCGCATTCGGAGCAAAGCAGGGCTTCCTTGGCGATCTCGCTCTCAAGCTCGAGATTCGCAAACACGCGCATGAGCTTGTGCGGATGCAGGGAATGGCCCATGAGATGCCTGGGGCACAGATCCGTGCAGCGCGAGCACTGGCAGCAGCAGGTGTTGGTGAAATTGCGCAGCTTGGCAGGTTCCATCACCTTGCGCACGACGACATTATGATCGGGCGGCAGCACGAGCAGGCCGCTCGTCGTCTTGGTGACGACGGCGCGCGACACGTCGGGGATGACCTTGCCCATCATCGGGCCGCCGTCCACCACGCGGTATTCACGGATGAGAGGTCCGCCGGCGAAGGCAAGGACCTCTTCCACGGGCGTCCCGATGGGGGCCTTGACCACCATGGGGTGGGCGATCTCGCCTGCGACGGTGAGATAGCGATGGGTGACCGGCTTTCCGTCCATGGCGCTGGCGATGTTGCACACCGTCTCCACGTTGCTCACGACGGCACCGACCTGGAGGGGGAGCCCGCGTTCGGGAACGGTGCGCCCAAGCACTTCATGCACGAGCACCTGTTCATCGCCGGCAGGATAGAAATCACCCAGCTCAACGGCCTCTATACGCCCGTTGGTGGCGGCAGCTGCAGCACGGACGGAAGCCATGGCGGCGGCATGCTTGCCCTTGAGGCAGATGCAGCCCCTGGATGCGCCCGTGCATTCCATCACGACCTCGAGCCCGCGGATCAGCGTGCCGACTTCATGCTCCATCAGATACGGGTCGCTGTTCAGCAGCGGTTCGCAGGAAGCGCCGTTGACCAGGACGGTGTCGACGCTGGCATTGACCTTGACCTGCGTAGGCAATCCCGCGCCGCCGGCGCCGACGACGCCGGCATCCCGTATTTTATCTATCGTCTGTTGATTTGCCATCTGATATTCCTCTGTCTTGATGCGGCGGAACACGCCGTCGCCCCCTCGACCAGTCTATGTCGCGGGGGCTGCGGCGCTATGGACGCTATGCAGGCTATTCTGCCGCTTCGGGAAGGTGCGGGAGAATGAGTTCCACTTCGGAATGGGGACGGGGGATGACGTGCACGCTGCGCAGTTCGCCCACGCGGCCGGCTGCGGCGGCGCCGGCGTCCGTGGCGGCCTTGACGGCGGCGACATCGCCGCGCACCATGACGGTGACGAGCCCGCCGCCGACCTGCACCCTGCCGATGAGGGTCACGTTCGCGGCCTTGACCATGGCGTCGGCCGCCTCGACGGCTCCGACAAGACCCCTCGTTTCGATCATTCCCAGTGCTTCGTAGTTCAGATTCATGATGACTCCTATGCTGTCAGCATTTTCCGGAAGGCTTGCGCCCCCTCCGGCTAGATGTTGTTCTTGATGGTCTTAAGCGCCTCTACGGTGAGGCTTTTAAGCTGTTCCGGATCAGTCACGCCGTATTCGCGGCTCAGCATGGCGGCCACGGTGCGGGCGAGCTGCTCAAGGCTCTTCGGCTGGACCGTCCCCTGCTCGGGGCCGACATAGAACGTGGCCGTGCCGCAGCCGCAGCCGCAGCCATCCTGCTGGGCGTGTTCCGACGCAGGCGGTTCTCCATAGACGATGGCGACATTCCTTCTCGCGAGTTCGTCCTTCGCTCCCGGCGTGAGCAGCCTTCCTGAGCCAAGATAAAGCTTCCCGTCATCCTTGTTGATGAAGGAATCAAGGTTGTCCCTGCTGATGAGTTCTTTCTTCATAGATGCCTCGCTCCGCCCGACAGAGCCTGCGCAACAGATTCAGCCGGACTTGGAATGACTACGGATTCGACGAGCTTGTCGCCCAGGGATCCGTTGGCCGCCGTGACGGCTTCGCGCACGGCTGCAACGTCCCCTGCCAGCACATAGTAGGCTTTGCCCATGATGCCATGGCCGGCAACAAATTTCAAAAGGCGCACGTCAGCGCGCTTTACTGCCGCATCTGCCGAAACGAGCCCGGCCGATACGATGCGGCTTTCCACCACGCCCAGGGCCTCTCCCGGTGCAGCGGGGGAAGTCCCCCTCAACCCCGCGATAAGGATTGGCGAGACCTGGGAAATAACAAAGGAGCCGAGGCACTTGTGGCCGGATCCCTCGGCGCTGCGCACAGAAGTCTCAACGGCCATCCTGTCGCCGGAGACATAGATAAGGAAGCGTCCGCCGCATAGCGTGGACGCCCTGAGAAGCTCCACATGCGCAGACTTGACCATCGTGTCGGCGACTTCAGCGCCGGCCGCGATGCTGTGCAGTTCGACAACGCCAAGTGTATCCACTACCGGTCTCCGATCCTGTCAACGATCTCCACTTCGTCAAGGATGCCGATGATCGCCGCATCCACGGGGATGCTGGATGACGACAAAGCCATGCGCGCCGAGCTGCCCGTGACGACGAGGACGCGCTCACCTATGCCCGCGCCGACGCAGTCGGCCGCGACAAGGCTCTCGAGCCTCTTGTCCGAAGACGGCTCGATGCGCTGGACGACCATGAGCTTGAGGCCGTTCAGAGCGTCCTCTTTTTTGGTTGCCCAGACATTGCCTATGACTATGCCAACAAACATGCGCCCCCCTCAACCCTGCCTGCGCAGGCTTATGCCGAGCGCCTCAGCTTTTTCCGCTGCGAGCGGCGTTATGATGGCCCCGGACGGAGCATCGATGCAGTGCGCACCTTCGCCTGCCGCCTTCTCCACGTCTGCTGCCGTGATCAGCCGGGCATGCATCCTGACGTTTTCCTGGGGCTTCGGCTGGAAAAGGACGAGCCCATAGCCTTTAAGGGTATTTTCATACGAGGCATACAGCTTATACAGGGCGGAGGGCGCCGTCGACGAATAGCTGCGGTACTCCATTTCAAGGACTTCGACCTTCTCGCCGAGCAGCAGGTGGCTGAGCGCTTCGGCCGCGCAGGGATCCGATGCCCTGCCGGCTGCCAGGTCGGCCATGGCGGTGCAGGTGAGCCTTGGCAGGATGATGCGGTCCGGTGCGTGTCCGCTGCAGCACTCGCCGGAGAACACGATGTCCGGGGCTGCTCCATGGAACGGCGCAAGAAGCGAACGGACCCTGTCCTCCACGGCCGCGTCGCGCGGACCGAGGACAAGCACGCATGAGGTGCTTTGCGAAGGCTGGAGGCGCTTCAGCACTTCGTGGACGACAGCCTGTATCATTGCCTCTGTGAGCATGGAGACCTCACGCTTCCTGTCCCTGCTCTGCGCAGCTGAGCGCGATGCCCAGCGGCGTCACCAGGAAGGGGTTTGCCGGCTTGTACACGGGGAGGCCGGTCTCCTTGGCGATGACCGTCTCCATGTCTTTCAGGCAGCACGTGCCTCCGACGAGATAGACCGCCGGGACGTTCTTCCCCTGCACATGGCTCCTGATGATCGAAGCCATTTTCTCCAGAACGGGCTTGACGACGGGAAAGATCTCTTTCTGCCGCGACGCCTCTTTCTTGATTTTTTCGGCCTCATCAAACGAAATGCCGTAGTTGCCGGCGAGCACGAGGGAAAGATGGGTGCCTCCCGTCGGCTCGTCCGCAACATAAGTGACCTTGCCGTTTTCCAGGATGGAAAGGCCGGTCGTCCCGCCGCCGATATCCACGATGACGCCGTTGTCGATGCCAAGGACGGCATTGGCCGCCGTGGGCTCGTCAAGGATGGCGGTGACGGTGAGCCCCGCCCCTTCGACGACATGGCGGTGTGTGGCGCACTCACGCTCGCGCGTGCCGGGGGGGACAGCGATGGCCGCGATGTCCAGTTCCCGCCCGATCTTCTGCTCGATCTGGCTCACGAGGCGCTTCACGATGCGCGTTGCGCCCGTGTAGTCCACGACGAGCCCGTCCCTGACGACCTGGGCAAATTCCAGGGCGCAGGCGACAGGCTCCTTGTCGGCATTGACGACCACGACGACGATGTATGCCGTGCCCAGGTCCACACCCGTAAAGAGCTTTTCCCCGGGGGCAAGTTCTGCCGGCGTGTCTATGCGCGCGACAAGATCGGCGATCTGCTGGTCTGCGGCGGAAAAGTCCATGCTATTTTCCCTTTCGTGCCACGATCGTTCCGGCAACTTTCTTGTTCCATCCGGAAGCGTTCCCTTCGTCCGCGTCGATGTGCATGGCAAGGCTGAACTTCGGGCTCACGCGCACCAGCGTGTCGCAAAGGACGACGGGACGGTCGGAATTGAGGCTCACATCCACAAGCTCGCCGTCTGACACACCGAAGCGGGCTGCGTCTTCGGGGGTCATGTGGATATGACGTGACGCGACGATCACGCCTTCGGTGAGGCCGATGGTCTCCGTCTTGGAACTGAGGATGATGCCCGGTGTGCCGGCGATGTCGCCGGACTGCCGCACAGGAGCGTCGATGCCGAGCACCCTTGCGTCAGTCTTGGAGATCTCCACCTGCGAATGCCCGCGCGACGGCCCCAGGATGGCGACATTGTCCATGACGCCTTTGGGTCCGACGATGCGGACGCGTTCATTGCACAGGAACTGGCCGGGCTGCGAAAGGTCGCGGGCATGGGTAAGCGGAGCGCCAAAGAGCGCGATGGCATCTTTTTCGCTCAGATGCACATGCCTTGCGGAAAGCTCCACCGGGATAGGACCGTCACCCTCGGCATTCTGCGCAGGGCAGGCGCCCCTGCTCTGCCGGGCCACTTCCTCAACGACGCAGCGAAGCACTTCGCCCAGCATTTTCTTTATGGCTTGCTCGTTCATAGCTCACCTTGGAACATGGGTAATGGACATACGGCCGGGGCCTGTGGCCCCGGCCAGCTTTTACCGCTACGCTTCCTTATGGGGAAGGATGAGCTCGACTTCGGCGTGCGGGCGGGGGATGACATGGACGCTGATCAGCTCGCCGACCTTCTGGGCAGCGGCGGAGCCGGCATCCGTGGCAGCCTTGACGGCGCCCACGTCGCCGCGGACCATGACGGTGACGAGCCCGCCGCCGACCTGGACACGTCCGATGAGCGTGACATTGGCAGCCTTGACCATGGCATCAGCAGCCTCGACGGCGCCGACGAGACCCTTGGTTTCGATCATTCCGAGTGCATTGGTGGAAGTCATGTCGATCTCCTTAAAAAGGGGTTATGTTTTGAGGGAAGTCCGGCGCTTGTGCTCCGGAGACTTGGCTACATCATCTTTTTCAACTCGGCGACGATCAGGGATGTGAGCGCGTCGATGTTGATGTTGGGCTTGCCCGGGGCGCAGCAGCTGGAAGCGGAGGCGGCCGGAGCCTCGTCCGCGCCGAGCTGGCGGATGCGGCTCTCGCCTATGTAGTAGGCGACACGCCGGATGTTGAGCAGGTTCATGGGGGTGATGTTGTCCGAGGTGGCGCTGCCGCCCACGGCGCCGCAGCCCAGCGTGAAGGACGGGAACAGGGCCGTGGTGAGCCCCACGCCGCCATGGGTCGACGGAGAATTGACGACGATGCGCGAGACCGGCTTCTTCAGGCCGAATTCGCGGATGACCGCCTCATTCTTGGAATGGATGGACAGCGTATGCCCGATGCCGCAGTTATGCAGCAGGGCTTTGCAGAGCTCGCAGGCTTCTTCCCAGTTCTCCACGATGTAGAAACCGAGGAGCGCAGTGAGCTTTTCCTTCGAGAAGGGGAACTTTTTGCCGACGCCCTTTTCATCGGAGATGAGCAGCTTCGTCCCTTCCGGTATCGTGATCCCGGCGAGGCGGGCGATGGTCTGGGCGTCGCGGCCCACGATGGCGGGGTTCATGCTGCCGTTGCCGCGCTCCATGATGGCCTTGACCTTGGTAAGGTTCTCGCCTTCGAGGAAGAAGCCGCCGTGGGCGATGACGCACTGCTTGACCTTGTCGGCTATGCAGGCTTCCGTGACGATGGACTGTTCCGAAGCGCAGATGGTGCCGTTGTCAAAAGTCTTGCTGGCGAAGATCTTGGTGACGGCGTCTTCGATGTCGGCGCTGCGCTCGATGTACGCAGGCACGTTGCCCGCGCCCACGCCGAGGGCCGGCGTGCCGGAGCTGTAGGCCGCCTTCACCATGCCGGGCCCGCCCGTGGCAAGGATGAGGTCGGCGATCTTCATCAGCTCGGCGCTGCCTTCGATGGTGGGCACGGTGATGCTGCTCACGAGATCCGTGCTCACGCCGCACGAAAGCAGGGCGTCCTTGATAATCTCCACCGTGCGGGCTATGCACTTCGTGGCCGCGGGATGCGGCGTGAAGACGATGGCGTTGCCGGCCTTGAGGGAGATCAGGGATTTGTAGATGACTGTGGAGGTGGGGTTCGTGGATGGCACCACGCCGGCAATGACGCCGACGGGCACGGCGATGTCCGTGATCTTGTTGACCGGATCCTCGCGCAGGACGCCCATGGTCTTCATGTCCTTGATGGCGGCATAGACGCCCTTGCTGGCAAGGAGGTTCTTGATCTTCTTGTCATGGGTCTTGCCGTAGCCGGTCTCTTCGTGCGCCATCTGGGCAAGGGCTTCAGCCTGGGCGGATGTCGCTTCGGAAATGGCCTTGACGACGGCGTCGATGCGGTCCTGTCCGAGCTGGCAGTATTCAGCCTGGGCCACGCGGGCGGCGCGGACAAGCGAACGGGCTTCCTGCACGGACAACAAATCCTTATCTACCATATGACTACTCCTCTATGTTACTTGAGCGCCTGCGTAAGGGCGGCGATCAAGGTCCTTCTGTCTGCACTGGCAATGGCTTCTGCGGTCAAGCCATGCCCTTCCATCTCAAGAGCCGTCTGGCGGAGCTTCGCCAAGCTCATGTTCCTCAGGCGCGCCGGCGTCAGCCCGTTTGCCGGCGCCTGCGGGGCAGGTACCGGATCTTCCGCCTCCGGAGCCGCGGCCTGTTCCTGCAGGGGCTGCGCGTCTTCCGCCGCTGCACGTTCCTGCGCCGCACCGCTGCCGCTGTCCGAAGGAGCCTGCGGCGCTGCGGGGGGGGCGGGAGGAAGGTCCCTGGGGCCCGGCTTTTTTTCCGGATCCAGCAGCAGGATCTTCTCAAGCTCAAGGTCGGGCCGGGGTATCACATGGGCCGAAAGGAGCACAGCGCCGGCGATCTGCCTGACCCGCATGGCCGCCGCCTGCACCGATGCCTGAACGGCCGAGACCTCTCCGGCCACCGTGATGGTGACCAGTCCGGCATCGGCGCCATTCCGCTCGAGCAGCTCCACGTCTGCGCTCTTCAGCATGACGTCCGCCGCTTCGATGGCCCCGACGAGACCGCATGTTTCGACCAAACCCAAAGCCAGCATGGAAAACTCCTTTGCTAATGCCGTATCACCGTCACGGGGATGCCATGCTTTTTCACATAGCCCTCGATCCTGGCGAGATCATTGTCGTCCAGCTTGGGATCTCCCTGCAGAGGATACTCCATGTCAAGCTGGGCATACTTGTTAACCCCCATCTTGTGATAGGGGAGCACATCTATGCCCTTGAAATTACGGTGGTCCTTGTATGGCCATAAGAAGCGGATCACGGCCTCGAACTCTGCCTCGCTGTCGTTGAGGCCCTTGAGGACCGGCATCCGCACCTTGACATTATAGCCGTTTTCAAGCAGCCAACGTGCGTTTTCCAGAATGGACTCATTATGCACTCCTGTCAACCTGTAATGGCCATCTGAGTCCATCAATTTAATGTCGAAAAGAAAAAGATCCACTACTTCCGCGACTTTGCGGATGGTCTCCAGCCGGGCGTATCCGCAGGTCTCGATAGCCGTATTGAGCCCGCGCTGCTTGCAGGCGGCCAGGAGGTTGATGGCGGCTTCGGGCTGCATGAGCACTTCGCCGCCCCCAAGGGTCACCCCGCCCTGCGAGCTCTGGTAAAAGGGCATGTCCTCTTCGATGACCGACATGATGTCCGATATGGACTTGTGCTCCCCGGATATGTTCAGGGCGGACTTGGGGCAGGCTTCTTCGCATCTCCGGCAGCCCACGCATTCGGCATTCCTGGTCACCACATGCTGGCCGGCGGCGTTGATGCTGTGCAGCCTCGAAGGACAAACGGGCACGCATGCCCCGCAGTTCACGCAGCGGTCTTTCTTGAACAGCACCTGGAAGCACCTGAGCTGCCCTTCGGGGTTTGAACACCACAGGCAGCGCAGGGGGCAGCCCTTGAAGAAAACAAGGGTGCGCACGCCAGGTCCGTCATACAGGTTGTACTTCTGTATGTTGAAGATCAGCGCCCTGCGCTCAAGCGATGGATCGGCCTTGCTCATCTTGTCTGCCTGCCCTCAGCCTGCTAGCCCACGGAATGAAGGACCGTGCGGCTGATGATCTCGTCCTGGACGTCTTTGCACAGTTCCACGAAGAAAGCGCTGTATCCGGCCACGCGCACGACAAGGTCGCGGTAGCTGTCGGGAGTCTTCTGGGCGTCGAGGAGCGTGTCGTTGTTCAGGTAGTTGAACTGCATCTCACCGTTGCCGAGGATGCTCGCCGTGCGGATGAGCGCGACGATGCCGTTTTCACCTTCCGGCGTATCCAGGAGCCCGCTCATCAGCTTGAAGTTGTGCACAAGGCCGATGTTCATGTTGTCGTTGGACATCTTGGACACGCTCTTGATGATGGCCGTCGGCCCCTTGTAGTCGGCGCCCTGGGTCGGGCTTATGCCGTCGGAAAGCGGCTTCCATGCGTTGCGGCCGTTGGCAGAAGCGCCGGTCATCATGCCGAACGGGGTGTTGTTCGATATGGAAAGGGTGCCGTGGCTCATGATCGAATACAGCGTCTTGTATTTGCGGTGCTCCGTCTCGGTGAATTCGATGAGGTCGGAGGCTATGAGGTCGGCATAGTCATCGTCGTTGCCGTACTTCGGTGCGGCAAGGCAGTCCGCCTTGATCTGGTCGTATCCGGCGAAATCAGCCTTGAGGGCTTCGTTGAGCTGGGCCAGCGTGTACTTCTTTTCGTCGTAGACCAGCTTCTTGATGGCCGCCATGGAATCGGTGTACGTGGCAAGCCCGCTCCATACGACGCCCGGGCCGAAATTGTACATGGCGCCGCCCGCGGCAACGTCCCTGCCCTTCTCCATGCAGCCTTCGTACATGAGCGACATGAGCGGCTTGGGGGCGAGTTCGCGGTGCACGCGCTGGGAGATGACCGTGGCCGTGGCCGTCCACTTGGTGATGTAGCGGATCTGCTCCTTGACGGCCTCTTCGAACTTCTCCCACGTGTCGTACTGGCTGATGTCCCCGAGATCCGGCGTGACGCGCTTGCCGTACCAGAGCGGCACGCCGCGGTTGAGCACCAGCTCGATGCAGATGGGCCACTGGGTGTACGCCGTGGACGTCCACTGGTAAAGGCGCCCGGCCTTCTGCGGTTCCACGCAGCCCATGAGGCAGTAGTCGCGGGCGTCTTCCATGGTGACGCCCTTGGCGAGCATCATCTTGATGTGCGTGTCGTCAAAATGCACCGCCGGGAAGCCCATGCCGGAGCGGATGACATCCACGATCTTGTGGAGGTATTTCTCCGGGGACTTGTTGTGCACGCGGGTCGCAAGGGAAGGCTGGTAGATCCGCACGTGGCGCACGGCGTCCATGAGCAGGTACGTAAGGTCGTTGGTGGCGTCGCGTCCCGTCCTGGTGAGCCCGCCGACGCACATGTTCACGAAAGGCTGGTAGCCGGCAAAGAACTTCGAGCTGCCTTCGCTGGTCACCCACATCATCTCGGACATCTTGATGAGCATGCAGCCGGCGAGGTCGAACGCCTCGTATTTCGTCAGGCGCCCGGATTCCAGATCGGCCTTGAAGAAGGGATACATGTACTGGTCCACGCGGCCGATGGACATGCCCGTCTGGTTCTCTTCCACCACGAGCAGGGATTCCACCGTCCACACCGCCTGGATCGCCTCCCAGAAGGTGCTCGGCGCGTGGGCGGGGACCCGGGCGTTGACCTCGGCGATCTTGAGCAGTTCCTTCTTGCGGACGGGATCGCTCTCGGCGGCTGCCAGCTGGGCGGCGTATTCCGAAAGCCTGCGGGCGTAGGCCATCACGCCTTCGGTGGTGTCGATGATCGCCTTGTAGAAATAGATCTTGTCCAGGTCGTCCGGATTCTGGTAGCTGAGCTTTTCCAGGTGCGCCTTGGCCTCGTTCTGGATATCGAGCATGCCCTTCTTCATGAGGATGACGTCGTATCCGGGGTTGGAATCCCCGCCGCCGTTCAGGGCATGGTAGGAGCAGTCCGAGACGAAGGATTCGCCGGAAAGCTCCCACAGCCCGGCTTCGCGGTACTGCGCTTCGCAGTATTCATCGACGGACTTGCCTTCCCAGTAGGGGAAGATGACGTCGCGCAGGACCTTCTTGTCCTCTTCGGAAACGTAGAAGGGATCCTGCGGGCGGGTGCCGATGGTGTCCAGCTCGTCACGCAGCCAGCGCCAGGAGAGGTCGGGCGAGAAGGCGCCGGCGCGCGGCGCCCCGCAGGGGGAGCCCACGATGAGCTCATCCTTCTGTATGACGAGCGGAGCGGTCTCGCAGCAGCGGCGGAAGGCTTTGGCCCGCAGTTCGATCTTGGGCATGCCGGGGTGCGCCTTGTCGATCTCGGTGATGATCTTCGCGCGGTGGATGGTGATGCTCGGCACCTGCTTGAGATAGTTCTCCTTCAGGCGCTTATGGCGCTCGGTGGGGCCATCGGGGACGCCGGTGCCGTCGGATGCCGGGGCGGCATGCGCCTTGGGGGCATCCAGCGGGAGCGCCTGCACCGTGCTGCGGAGCATGTCTTCGGACACGCCGGCAAAGACTTTGCGGAGGGATTCACGTTCAGAAGGCGTCAGGGTTTTGGCGGCCTCAGCGATCTTGCTCGAAAATTCATGAAGGTCCACTATCGTGCTCCGTGTTGTTTAAAGTTGATTGTTCCCGCAGGTCGTGCGTAGGGATCGGAGGATGGCCTGCTTGAGCGCTTCCATGCCGCCGTCTCCTCCGCCGGCATGGCAGGCCTGCCGCCCGTGTTCCGTGCCCGCGCCGGCGCCGATGCAGCGCAGGAAATCCCCGACGCTGCGGTCTGCATAGCCGATGTGGCGCACATAGACGAGATTGAGCGGCGAAAGGTTGTCGGAGGAAATGCCGAGCCCGGTGCTGCTGCCCAGCGTCATGGCCGGGAACAGGCGGGAAGTGGCCCCCATGCCGCCGAAGCAGGCGGGCGAATTGACCAGGACCCTGGCCACGGGCTTTTTGAGGGCGAACTGCCTGACGACATCCGGGTCCTGCGCATGGATGGAAAGGGAATGCCCGCTGCGGTCGTACAGGAGGAGTTCTATGCACTTCTCGCAGGCGTGGCGCCAGTCATCTTCCACATACCAGGGAAGGATGGGGGCGAGGAGCTCACGGTTGTAGTTATCGGCTTCCGAAACGAAGCGGCGGTCGGCGATGAGCACCGATGCGCCGGGGGCCTGGAACCCTGCCCGCCGGGCGAGCGTCGGGGCATCCACGGCGACCATGTCGCGGCGGCGGCGCCCATCGGGCTGGAAAAGCATGGCGCCTAGCGCGGAAGCTTCCGCATCCGTCATGAAATAGGCGCCGCATTGCTGGAAGGCTTTGCGGGCCTCCTCCTCGACGGCCGCATCGACGACGACGCACTGCTCGGCAGAGGGCGCCGTCCCGTAATCGAAGGACTTGCTGAGCACGATCTGCTCTGCAGCCAGGCGCACGTCGGCGCTGCGCTCTATGAATGCCGGACCGTTGCCCGTGCCCCCGTAGATCATGGGCTTGCCGCAATCCCTGCAGAGGGGCAGCATGCGGTCCACGCCGGAGTTCAGCACGAGGCGGATGGCAGGATGCCCGATCAGTTCCGCTATGCCCTGCCTCGCGGGCAGCGGCAGATAGGAAAGGGCGTTTTCCGGGAGCCCGGCGCGCTGCCCGGCTTCGATGATCATGTCCAGCGCCCTGGCCATGACGCGCGCTGCGCGCGGGTGCAGGCAGAACACGGCGGCATTCCCCGACTTCACGGCGAGGAGCGCCGCGGCGATGGTCGTGGACACGGGGCTGGTCGACGGGCAGAGGACGGCGATCGGACCCCGCGGCACGCCGACTTCCAGGATGTTCCCCGCGGGATCTTCCTTCAGCGCGCCCACGCAGCGCACGCCTTCCATGGCACGGCGCAGCGCCCGGCAGGCGAACAGGTCCTTGATCTCCTTGTCGCGCACATTGCCGTATCCCGTTTCCTCGCAGGACATCCGGGCGAGCTCGGGCGCGTGCGCCTCCATCGCGGAGGCGATGCCTTCCACTGCCGCGTCAAGCTTTTCCTGGGGGTATTCGGCCAGCCCCTTTTGCGCGGCGGCGGCGTTCTCGGCAAGTATCCTTGCCTGCTGCATGGAAAGGAGGTCGTTATCGGCAAGCATCGCTCATCCCTCAGCCCAGCAGGTTTTCCAGGTTGTACCGGCGGGTCATCTTCACCAGGTCGCGGTGCGGCGTGGCAATGACGCAGGAACTGTAAACGGAAGCATCCATGGCCTGCACCGCCTTGATCCCCGCGGCAAGGGCGGCCTTGCAGGCGGCGACATCGCCCTGCGTGAGCACGGAGATATATCCCGAAGCCACGTTCTCGTAGCCGATGATCTCAACGTCCGCGGCCTTGACCATGGCGTCCGCGGCTTCGAGCACGTAGACGATGCCGAATGTCTCGATGAGCGCGAGCGAACGGAGGCGAGGCTCGGCAGGCTCGTCCAGCACGCTGTGCACGCGTGCGATCTCTCCCACTCCGGGGACGGGGCGCGGCATGACATTGGACGCCGTGAGCTTGCCCACAGAGGAAGCTGCAGCCTTGCCCGCGGCCACGGACGCGCGCACGGCGGCGACATCGCCCTTGACCATGATCGTCACCAGCGTGGAGCCTACGTTCTCATACGAAAAAAGCTGGACGTCGGCAGCCTTGAGCATGGCATCTGCACCGTAGATGGCCGGCACCATGCCCAGCGTTTCGATCAGTCCCATGGCCTGGCTGGGATTGTAGGACATGTTGTTCTCCTGCTCCCGCGGAATTTTTCACTGGTTTATCCTTATCATAACTCTTCCCCCAAGGTAAAGGTCAAGTTCCGGACCATCCCTTTCAAAAAAATAGCCGGATATTTAATTATAATAATAATTATAGATTGTTACACAATGCAGACATCTGTTTTGAAAACGATAAATATTTTTCGCCCCACCTTGGGTGCGCGCCGGCGGCGCAGGGGGGAGGGAATATCCCTGCCCCGGAGGGCAGGGTCCGCACCTCAGCGCTGCCCGCCAAACGTATCGCAGATGCCCGGATCGCCCGAATCGTAGCCGCGCTTGAACCAGTCATAGCGCTGCCGGGAAGTGCCGTGGGTGAAGCTGTCGGGCACGACCCGCCCGCTGCTCTGGCGCTGGAGCCTGTCATCACCGATGGCCGAAGCGGTGTTCAGGGCCTCGGCCAGGTCACCCGGCTCAAGGATGCCGCCCTGCTGCATGGCATGGCCCCACACGCCCGCATAGCAGTCCGCCTGGAGCTCCATCATCACGGAAAGCCTGTTGGCGCCGGCCTTGTCCGTGCGCGACTGCGCCGCACGCACCTGTTTGTCCATGCCCAGGAGATGCTGCACATGATGCCCTACTTCGTGGGCGAGCACATAGCCCAGCGCGAAATCGCCCCCGCCGCCCATCCTGCTCTTCATGTCATTATAGAAGGCGAGGTCAAGGTAGAGCGTCTCGTCCGCAGGGCAGTAAAAAGGACCCATCGCGGACTGCCCGTAGCCGCAGGCTGTTTCCGTCGTCCCGGTGAAAAGCACCATCCTCGCCGGCTTGTAAGCCAGCCCGGAATTTCGGAACACCGCGCCCCAGGTGTCTTCCGTCGTCTTGAGGGCCACGGACGAGAACTGCGCAAGCTCCTGTTCCTGGGCAGTAGGGGCGCTGCGGGCAGGCGCAGATACGGGAGCGTCTGCCCCCACGCCTGAAAGCATGGGGGTAAGGTCTATGCCATAATAGCCCGCCACCATGACGATGAGCAGGACCAGCGTGCCCGCGCCCCCTTTCAGGGCCATCCCGCGTCTCGGCCCGGACATCCCGCGGCGGTCTTCCACATTCCTGCTCGCGTCCAAATTCCTCCAGCGCATGATCCACCTCGTTTGATAGGTTTCCGTACAGGCCAGCGTGCCAGAATCGCGCCCGCAAGTAAAGCCATTCCGCAAAAGGCATTCCCTGCCCGCCGTTGCAGCCGTAGCTCGCCGCCCGCAAAAAGAGGCATTGCCTTATCCTTTAAAACTGATAGGATGCCATGCGTCCATGCACATATCATGCAAGGAGCCGTAATGGAGACCGTTCTCGCCACGCGCGGCAGCGCGCATTTCTGCGTCAGCCGGGAATTTCAGGGCATCTTCCTCTGCCCCCTTGCGGACAATCTCAAGGACAAGCTCGCCGGCGGCGCCTGGGATGACTACAACGAGCTCTACCACTGCTGCCGCCTCATCCACGAGTACGGCGCCAGGCCCGGACTGCTCATGGATTTCCATACCATGCGCATCGGGCAGGAACACCTCGGGCTTGCCATCATGAGCCACGGGAACATCGATCCCGACATCTATGCGGCTTCGGGCATCCATTTCTCCGAGCCCCTGGACAGGATCGTCCTGTTCAACTATTTCCATATCTCGCCTGCTGGCAGGGGCAACGGCACGTTCTGGCTGGACAAGGTGCTCATCCCCTGGTACGCAGGGCAGGGCTTCTCGGCCATGTACTTCAAGTCCAGCCATCCGAAAGCCTTTTCCCTCTACCAGCGCCTCGGGGCCTGCATCGGGGGCTACACGGCCAAAAGCGACAACGGGCTCCATGACCGCCCGGGCCGCATCTTCCGCGTGCCGCTCCACGGCTGACCGCGCATTCCCGGAAAGGATCTTTGCCCGCCCTGGCGGGGAAGCATATCCTGTCCGCGGTCATCGTGGCTTGCCAAAAGCCGAAACAGTCCTTATTTAATCCCAAACGGGAATCCTATCGCAAAAAACATCCCCTACGGAGGAAACAGCATGAATTACGATACCCAGGCAAGGACATACGCCGGCGCGGGCCTCAGCGTCTATATGCGCCAGGTCTATCTTTGGATGACCGCCGCCCTTGGCGTGACGGCCGCAGCCGCCGTGTTCACCGCTTCCAACCCGGCGATGCTGCAGGCCATCTTCAGCAGCACGATGCCGATCATCATCCTCGCCGTCGCGGTCTTAGGCCTTTCCATCTTCATCTCGGCACGCATCCATACGCTCTCTTCAGGGACGGCCACCGGGCTGTTCCTGCTCTACTCCGCGCTCATGGGCGTCTTCCTCGGCCCCACGCTGTACGTCTACACCTCCGCTTCCGTCGCCCAGGCCTTCCTGGTCACCGCCGGCACGTTTGGCGGGATGAGCCTTTACGGCATGGTGACGAAGCGCGACCTCACGGGCATGGGCAACTTCATGATCATGGGGCTCTGGGGCATCATCCTCGCCATGATCGTCAACATCTTCCTGGGCAGCACCGCGGTCGACCTGACCATCAGCGTGCTGGGCGTGATCATCTTCACCGGCCTTACCGCCTATGACACGCAGAAGCTCTGCCAGATGGGCATGACCGCTCCGGAAGGCGACAGCCTCGCCATGCGCCGCGGCGCGATCCTCGGCGCGCTCACCCTGTACCTCGATTTCATCAATATGTTCATCATGCTGCTCAGGCTCTTTGGCAACCGCGAATGACCTTGCCGCATGACGAGATCCGGCCTTTGACAGGCCC
>CACZQM010000013.1 GCA_902783285.1 uncultured Desulfovibrio sp.
CCGCGCGGTCGGCCTGGCCGCCGGGCAGGCGGACGCCGAGATCACTCCCGAAGAAGCCGCCGCAGGCGCCAGGGAGCTCGCCGCCGACATCGCCGAAGGCGCGGCCGCCCTCAAGGACAACGCCGACGCCCATGGTGATGACATACGCCGCGCGGTCGGCCTGACCAGGGACGGGGCCGGGGAATAGCCCGCACGCTCCGGACAGCGCCGCGCATGCCCTGCCTTGCAGCTGTCCGCTGCATCCCCCTCCTTCCATCACGCACCAAGGGCCCCGTCCCGCACGGGGCCCTTCCTTTTAAGGGCGCCCCCTGCCCCTGCCATTCCCGCCAGCCCTTCCTGCAAGCCTCTTCCCGCCCTGTTTGACATATCTCTTAACAGGAATTATTATCATGAAAACAACAGAGGCCCGCAATGTCACAGACCCGCATGACGCGGCAGCGCATGATCATACTCAATGAGCTGCGCAGCTGCCATACGCACCCCACGGCCGAGGACATCCACGACCGCGTGCGCGCCCACCTGCCCAGCATCAGCCTGGGCACGGTGTACCGCAACCTCGAGCTGCTCGCCCGCTCCGGGCAGGCGGTGATGCTGGAGCATGCCGGCAGCCGCCTGCGCTTCGACGGCAACACCATGCCCCACAGGCATGTGCGCTGCGCCGTCTGCGGGCGCGTTGCCGACGTGGAAGGCCTTCCGGCGGACATGCCGCCGCCCGAAGGGGCCAGCGCCGGGGGGTTCAGCATCCTTTCCATGCGCGTGGAGTACGTAGGGCTGTGCGACGAATGCGGGCGCTCCGCACATGACCTTTAATCACCAGGAGGCATCCATGAAATCCCTCAAGGGAACGCAGACCGAAAAGAACATCCTCACCGCCTTCGCCGGGGAATCCCAGGCCCGCAACCGCTACACCTTCTTTTCCAGCCAGGCCAAGAAAGACGGCTACGTGGAAATGATGAAGGCCTTTGACGAGATCGCCGGCCAGGAAAAGGAGCATGCCAAGCGCCTGTTCAAGTTCCTGGAAGGCGGGGCCGTGGAAGTGACGGCCGCCTTCCCTGCCGGCGTCATCGGCAGCACGCTTGACAACCTCAAGGCCTCCGCAGCCGGCGAGCACGAGGAATACACCGCGATGTACCCTGCCTTCGCCAAGACCGCCGACGAAGAAGGATTCCCCGAGATCGCCGCCGTCATGCGCGCCATCGCCGTGGCCGAAGAACACCATGAAAAGCGCTTCCTCGCCTTCGCCGCCGCCATCGAAGCCGGCACCGTGTTCTCCTCGGCCAAGCCCCGCGTCTGGCGCTGCCAGAACTGCGGCTACGTCCACGAAGGGACGGAAGCCCCCGCGGCATGCCCCGCCTGCAACCACCCGCGGGACTATTTCCAGGCCATCGACTGAGCCCCCGCGCAGGCCGGCAAATAATGCTTGCCAAGCGCGCATGAATGAGGCATCATAGCCGCTTGTGGACCCGTAGCTCAGTTGGTAGAGCCCCCGGCTCATAACCGGATTGTCGTAGGTTCGAAGCCTGCCGGGTCCACCACCCACGATCACCACCATGCACAAAAGGCAGCCCGCAACGGACTGCCTTTTTTGCTGGGCAGCAACGCGCTGATAGTGCTTGCACACCATCTGCACGCTGGCATGGCCCATGAGTTTTGCCACGGTCCCGATGTCCGCCCGGCCAAAGATCATCCCGTGGCGATGCTTCCATCAAAGGATCCTGCCCTTCCTGCCTTGCCTTCCCGCAGCGGCGCTGCGCATGCGCCCATGGGGGGGCTGCCTGCCGGACTTCCGCATCCCGGCGGCTTTTCCCTTGCCCGCGGCGCCCTTTGCGGCTATGCTTCTCCGTCAACAGCAACACGGATCTGTCCATGAACGCACGCAAGATCATCAGGCGCCTGGGCATGGCCGCCGCCCTGGCCGCGGCCGCGTTCCTCCTGGCGCTTGCCAACAGGGATGTCCTGGAGCGCAAGGCGCAGGACTTCATCATCGAAAAGTTCCAGGAATACCTCGAGGAAAACCTGGGCTCCCGCCTGCGCTACAGCGAGGCGCCGCGCATCAGCCTGTTCCCCAGCCGTTCCCTGGAGCTGGGCGCCAGTTCCTGGAGCAGCCCCGACGGCAGCGTGAGCCTCAGCTTCACGCGGGCCTACGCCAGCATTTCCTCGCACGCCCTGCTCACGGGCAGGCTCGTCATCAAGAAGCTGGAAGTCAACGACCTCACCGTCGCCGTCAGCCACTCCCCCCTCGAGGGCAGGATCAGGGAAGCCCTGCGCACCCATACGCTGCCGGAGAAGCTCTCCTCGCGCTCGCAGCTGTTCCGCCGCATCCTCGACCTCGCCCCCAACGCCGTGGACATCACGGACGGCCGGGGCACGCTCGTCCTGGAAGGAGGCACGGCCTACAGCATCCACCCCCTGGAATTTTCCGCCTCCAACATCCACGCCAACAGCGACACGAGCTTCACCCTGAACGCCGGCATCTCGCGCTCCGAGCCCCGCGCCGGGGCCACCCTTTCCATGGGCGGCGCCCTTTCCATCAGGAACGACACGCTCAACCTCGTGCTCGACAGGTCCGTGCTGACTCCCGAGGAAGGCATGGGCTTCACCGAACCGCTCACCCTGGCCGGCGGCTTGTCCTACGACCTTTCCCTCGGCTCCCTCACCCTCGACAGGCTGCATTTTTCCGGCTTTGCCCAGCAGGCTGCGCTTTCGGGCGGCGTCCGCTCCCTCTCCCGCCTGCTGGAAGACCCGCATCTGGCCAACGCCCATGCGCTGATCGATGCCAGGCTCGACCCGCCGGCGATCGCAGGCTATTTCCCCGCCTGCCGCGAGCTGCTCGAGGCCATGAGCAAGGGATGCACCCTGTCGGCGGAATGCCTGCTCGACAGCAACGCCGTCCGCCTGCGCAACATCTCTGCCATGCTGGGCGGCGCCGACATCAGGGGCGAACTCGTGCAGCCGCTGCGCCAGGCCGCGCTCGAAGGCCGCCTGGAGACCTCTTCCCTCGACATGGATGGGCTGTCGCGCCTGCTGGGCCTGCTTGCCGCATCCCCTGCGCTCACCGAGGCGCCCTTCTGGCCCAGGCTCGCGGTCACGCTGGACGCCGGGGAATTCTCCGCCGGAGGCATGAAGGCCACCGGGCTCTCCTGCAGGCTTTCCGGCAAGGAGGGGCGGTACGAGCTCAACCCCTTCTCCTTCAGCCTGGCCGGGACCCGCGCCGTGGCCTCGCTCTCGTTCAGCCTGCTCCCCACCGCGCCCCTTTCGGTGCGCGGCGAGTTCAGCCTGAGCGCTTCCGGGGCGGACCTGGCCGGCATCGCCGCCTTCTACCCCCCGGCCTCCTGCTTCGGGGGCAGGGTCAATGCCAACCTCTCCCTGGACTGGACGTCCTCGCGCTCGCTCTCCACGCTCTCCGGCCGGGGCAGCCTCACCTCCTCCGACCTGCAGATCTCCCTGCCCGGCACGGGGGACGCCGGTCCTGAACACGGCACGCTGTTCAGCACCTTTTCCATCAAGGGCGGCATCCTCACCTGCAAAGACTTCACGCTGTCTGCAGGCAGCGACGAACTGGACGCCACGGGCACGGTCAGCCTCCTGGACAGGCGCATCGACGCCTCGGGCGAGGTCCGCCGCGGATCCCGCTCCATGCCCTTCACGCTCCAGGGCAGCGCCCTCGCCCCTTCCTTCAGCCTTCTGCCGGAAAAGGGAGGGCGGCTCGAATTCCGCTTCCCGCAGGCCGGCGCCAAGGAGTAAGCCCATGCCCCGCCCCCGCAAGCCCTCCGCCCGGCAGACCGGCGCCATGCAGGACGCAGCCCTCATCGCCTTCTTCTCCCGCCTGTGGCGGTGCGGGATCTCGTTCAACATCCTGGCAGGCATCTTCATGCTCGCCGTCCCGGCGCTGGCGCATGCCGTCTTCTCGCGCCTGCTGCCCCATGCCGGGCCGGATGGCACGGCGGTATCCGTCTTCTTCACCGTCTGGATAGCAGCCGTCCTGCTCTACGCGGCCGCCGTGAGCATCGCCATGTGGCGCGCCCAGCCGCCCCGCGGGGCCGGCGCCAGGGTGCCCAAGGCCATCGCGGCCGCCTTTTTCGTGCTCTCGCTGCTCTACGCGCTCTACCTTTTCGCTTCCTGGGTCTACCTGGACGCGGCCTCCTGAACTCCCTTCCTCTCATGCTTTCCCCACGGGGGAGGTGTCACGAGCGAAGCAAGTGACGAAAGCGGTCGCTTGCAGAGCTCCCTTCCTTATGAGCCCTCCTCCCTGGGGAGGGCGGTCGAACGAAGCGGGACCGGGAGGGGGCGGCCATCGCCTCTCACCCACCCCTCTACGCCCGGCGTTCCCTTCCCTGCAGCATCCGCTCCCTTGCGGTCCCCGCGCATTAAGGCTAACCTTGACCGCAGCGCGGCTACCACCTGCGCAAAGGAACGACCATGAACGAACTGCCCGACCTGCCGCCGCTGCCCGGCTTCTCCCCCCTGCTCATCCCCGGGGCCATCGCCCTGGCCATCGCCCTGCTCGCCCTGGCCATCCCCCGCCTGCATCCTGCCCTGCCCGAAAAAAAGACCAGGCTGGGCGGTTTCACCTGGTGGCTGTTCGTGGCCCTCTGCCTCGGCGGGCTGGGCGCCTGCGCCGAGATGTGGCTCTCAGGCACGCGCGTCCCGCCGGCCTACCTGTTCTGGTCCTGCATTTTCGGCCTGGGCGCGGCCGGCATGTGGGCCTCGGCCCATACCAGCGGGGATTATTCCACGAGCGCGCCCGCCGGGCTCAAGAGCATCGGCCGCTTCCTCGACGGCAAGGGCCGGCGCTGAACGCCCCGGCCACCCCGCCCTGCCATCCCTAATCTTTCATTCTGAACTTTAACTTTCTGAAATCAAACGCCAAGGAGCCTGCCATGTCCCCGGCAACATCCCGCTTCATCCTGCAGCTGTTCCTCATCGCCTGCGTGACCTTCGTCTTCGTCTGCGCCCTGAGTGCGGACGCCGAGGATTTCCTCCTGGATACGCTCAAGATCGCCGCCGGCGCCTTCGGCGGATTCGGC
>CACZQM010000014.1 GCA_902783285.1 uncultured Desulfovibrio sp.
AAGGCTTATAAGGAAGGGAGCTCACCAAGCGCCCCCTCCCGTCACCCCTCTTGTGCTCCGCTCCCCTCATGCTTATGCTTCAGCGCCGTCCGCGCCGCCTGCGCCCAGGAGGGAGGCATTCCGTCCCGCAGCCCAGCAGTTCCGCCAGGCGCAGGGCCGTGGTCCTTTTCATCTGCGGCAGATGCTCCCTGAGCCAGGCGCGGGGCGTCGCGCCCCTGCCGCCGGCATCGGGGTCGGCCCCGTATTGCAGCAGCAGGCGGACGACCCGCACGCTGCCCTTTTCCACGGCCAGGCAGAGCGGCGTCCTGCCCCCCAGGTCCTGCGCATCGTGTCCGGCGCCGCAGCGCAGCAGGGCGCGGGCCGCGCCGGATTCGCCGCAGGCCGCCGCGATGTGCAGGGGCGTCAGTCCGTGATGGTCCACGGCATCCCTGGCGGCTCCGGCAGCCAGGAGGGCTTCCAGGGCATCCCCGCATCCGTGCCGTGCGGCGGCATGGGCGGGCGTCCAGCCGTCTTCGTCACGCGCATCCGCATCCGCCCCGGCTTCGAGCAGGAGCCGCATGCAGGGCACGCTGCCGCCAGCCGCCGCCATATGCAGGGGCACGGCGCCGGTCTTGTTGCGCGCCTGCGCATCCGCCCCGTGCGCCAGCAAAAGCCTTGCCGCCTTCTCATGCCCGCCATGCACGGCCTTGTGCAGGGGGGTCCCGCCGTCCTTGCCCCGGGCCCGGGGATCGGCCCCGCGCTCCAGCAGCAGCGCGGCCACGCGCATGCTCCCGCGGGCAGCCGCTTCGTGCAGCGGCGTCTCGCCGTCGTTGTCCAGGGCATCGGCCACGGCTCCCGCGTCCAGCAGCAGGCGCGCCACGGCGGCCCGGTCCGCATGGGCCGCGGCGTGCAGGGGCGTGCAGCCGTCTTCCCCGCGGGCTTCGATATCCGCCCCGGCAGCCAGCAGTTCCCCGGCAGCCCCGGCGTGGTCCATGTAGGCCGCCATGTGCAGGGGCGTCCTGCCGCCCGTGCCGCGCTCTTCCAGGAGGGCGCCATGCCGCACGAGCAGGCGCACGGCAGGAGCGTTCCTGGCCATGTGCAGGGGCGTCGCCCCGTTGCCGTCTTTGGCGCGCGCATCGGCCCCGGCCTCCAGCAGCAGCTTCACGGCAGGAGCCTTGCCCCCGTAGGCCGCGCAGAACAGGGGCGTCCATCCGTTCGCTTCCCGGGCTTCCAGGGAAGCGCCGGAAGCCAGCAGCAGGCGAATGACGGGGCAGGAGCCGTTGAGCGCGGCCGTATGCAGGGGGGTGAATCCGCTGCCGTCCTCCGCGCCGACCTCTGCCCCCGCGGCGACCAGGTCCCTGGCCATCCGCGAAAGCCCGCGCACGGCAGCCAGGTGCAGCGCCGTCCGGCCGTTCTTGTCCCTGGCACCGGCATCGGCCCCCAGGGCCAGCAGCTGCCGCACGGCGTTCCCGTGGCCCCGGGCCGCCGCGGCCAGCAGCGGCGTCGCGCCTTCTTCCGTGCGCTCCTCGAGCGGGGCTCCGGCGGCGGCCAGCAGCCTGACGGCGCCGGCATGCCCGCCCTGGGCAGCCAGGAAGAGCGGTGTGATGCCCTGCTGCTGCGCCATGGACCCGGCATCGGCCCCGCCGGCCAGGAGCAGGGACAGGGCTTCTTCCTTCCCTTCCTGGGCGGCCAGGTGCAGCGGTGTCCATCCCGTGCCGTCGCGGGAGCTCACGTCGGCCCCCTTCTCCAGGAGCAGGCGGATGACGGCGGCATGCCCGCAGTAGGCGGCCAGCGCCAGGGCCGTGGCCCCGTTCTGGTTGCGCGCCTCCAGGTCGGCCCCGGACGAAATGAGCTGTTCCAGGGCGCCGCTCCGGCCGTCCCTGGCGGCGGCGAGCAGGGCCGTCATGCCGCCTTTGTCCTTCTGTTCCAGCGCCGCGCCCCTGGCCAGGAGCAGGCGCACGATCTCGGCGTCGGCCGCATAGTGCAGGGGCGTGCCGCCATAGTCCGCAGCCGGATCCACGCGCACGCCCGCGCCGAGCAGCGCGCGCACGGCATCCGCGCCGCCATGGAGCGCCGCCAGGTGCAGCGGCGTGGCGCCGGCGCCGTCGCGCGATCCGCGGTCTGCCCCGCGGTCGAGCAGCAGGTGGACCAGGGCGGCATGGCCGTTGAGCGCAGCCAGGTGCAAGGCCGTCCGGCCTTCGGCGTCGCGGCTTTCCATGCGGGCCCCGTGCCCCAGCAGGACACGGGCGCATTCGGTGCTGCCGTGGGCCGCCGCCATGATGAGCGGCGTGATGCCCGTATCCATGAGGGCTTCCACGTCCGCCCCGGCATCCAGCAGCAGGGCCACCATGTCGCTCCGGGCGTTGCCCACCGCCATGTGCAGGGGCTGCACGCCCTGCTCCGCCCGCGCGCCGGTTTGCGCCCCGGCCTTGAGCAGCAGGGCCGCGCAATCCGCGCTGCCGCTCTGCGCGGCAAGGTGCAGGGGGGTGAAGCCTGCGGCATCGCACGCCAGGGCGCCGGCCCCGCGCTGCAGGAGGAGGGCGGCTGCAGCCGCATGCCCCCCGGCCGCGGCAAAATGCAGGGCGGCCGCACCGGTATCCGAGACCGCGGCGGCGTCCGCCCCGGCATCCATCAGGAGCCCGAGCATCGCCGCATGGCCGTTCTGCGCGGCGAGGTGCAGCGGGGTGAAGCCTCCGTCCCCGCGGTCATCCGCCGCCGCCCCGCGCTCGAGCAGCATGCGCGCCAGCGCGAGGCTGCCGCCGGCCGCGGCAAAATGCAGGGCCGAAAACCCGTTCTCCGCACGTTCCAGGGGATCGGCGCCGGCTTCCATGAGCACCTGGGCCAGGTCGGCATAGCCGCCGCGCGCCGCCAGGTGCAGCGGCGTGAACCCACCCCCGGCCCGCGTCCCCGGACCGGCCCCGTGCGCCAGGAGCAGCCGGGCGCATCCCGTGAAGCCGCCTTCGCAGGCCAGGTGCAGGGGGGTGCTCCTGCCGGAGCTCGCCCGGTCCGCTTCTGCGCCGCGGTCCAGCAGCAGCCTGCACATCTCTTCCCTGCCATAGCGCGCCGCCAGGTGCAGGGGGGTGAACCCTTCCGCGTCGCGCTGGCCGGTCCCGGCACCGCGGTCCAGCAGCAGGGCGGCTGCCCGGACATTGCCGTTGGCCGCGGCCACGTGCAGGGGGCAGGCGCCGCCCGTGGTGCGGGCTTCGGGATCCGCCCCCGCATCGAGCAGCAGGGCGGCAAGGTGCGCAGGGCCAGACTGCACCGCAAGATGCAGGGCGGTCCAGCCGTCCGCTTCGCGAGCGTTGGGGTCCGCCCCGCCCTCCAGGAGGAGCGCCGCGAAGTCGGCATGGCCCCGGGCCGCCGCCACGTGCAGCGGGCGGGCGTGCCTGCTGTTCTCGGCATCCACGCGGGCGCCGGACGAAAGCAGCAGCGCCGCCACGCCGGCATGCCCTTCCTGGGCCGCCAGGTGCAGCGGCGTCCATTGGTCTTTGTCGAGCGCATCCGGCGCGGCGCCGTGCTCCAGCAGGACAGAGACCAGGGGCGCCGCACCGCAGGCCGCAGCCGCATGCAGGGGCTCGGCGCCGTTGCCGGCGTGCCCCCGGATGTCCGCGCCGTGCTCCAGCAGCAGGACGGCCAGGGCGGCAGCGCCTTCCCCGGTGTCTCCGGCCGCCACATGCAGGGGGGCCAGCCCCAGCTTGTCACGCGCGTTGGCATCGGCCCCGGCTTCCAGCAGGACGCGGGCGGCATCAGCGCGCCCGAACTTGACCGCGGCATGCAGCGGCGTCCAGCCGTCGTCGTCGCGGCTGCCGGGCTTTGCCCCGGCGGCGAGCAGCTGTCCCACGGCCGCCGCGTTCCCGGACCTGGCCGCGGCGTGCAGCGCCGTCCAGGCCCCCGGGCCGCAGGCATCGGGCCGGGCGCCCGCTTCGAGCAGCACGGCCATGCAGCCCGCGCGTCCTTCCTGCGCCGCCAGGAGCAGGGGGGTCCAGCCCTCGGCGTCCGCGGCTTCGGCATCGGCCCCGCCCTGGGCGAGCACCCTGGCCACGCCCTCGTGGCCCATCAGCGCGGCCTGGTGCAGTGCCGTGGAGCGGCGCAGGTCCCGCAGGGTCGGCTGCGCCCCGTGCTGCAGCAGGAGCCGGCAAAAATCTTCGTGCCCGTTCAAGGCGGCCAGCATGAGCGGCGTCTGTCCGTCGGGGCCGCAGGCATCCGCTTCCGCCCCATGCTGCAGCAGGAAGCGCGCCGCCTTGGTAAAGCCCTCCTGGGCCGCGGAATGCAGCGGGGCAAAGCCGCGCGCGTTGCGGTGCCCGGCATCGGCGCCCGCGTCGAGCAGCAGGGCGGCGACCCGTTCATGCCCTTCCTGCACGGAAAGGAACAGCGGCGTATCGCCATCGGCATCCACGGCGTCCACTTCGGCGCCCGCTTCGAGCAGCGCGGACGCGACCGCGCCATGGCCGCGCCAGGCCGCCAGCATGAGGGGCGTGCCGCCCATGTCGTCCCTGATGTCCGGATCCGCCCCGGAAGAGAGCAGGATCCTCGCAAGCCCGGCATCGCCCATGAGGGCGGCCACATGCAGCGGCGAATGGTCGTCACGGCCGATGGAGACCTCCAGCGTGCCGCCGGCCAGCTTTTTCCTTCCGGGGCCGGCCATGTCCCGGCTGCTGAGCAGGCGCGCCGCCTCGGTGTGGCCGTTCAGCCCGGCCAGGGCCTGGGGCGTGTTCCCGGCGTCGTCCCGGGCGCCGGCGTCGGCCCTGGCGTCCAAAAGGATGCCCGCCACCCCGGCATGCCCTTCCTGGGCCGCCAGATGCAGGGGCGTCACGCCCCCCCAGCCGCGCAAATTGGGATCCGCCCCGCCGGCAAGCAGGGCCTTCACCGCATCGCCATGCCCTTCCTGGGCCGCCAGGTGCAGGGGCGAGAGCCCGCCCTCGCCGGCGGCGTCGGCGTCGGCCCCGTGCTCCAGCAGGATGGCGATGACCTCTGCCCTGCCCCCCTGGGCCGCCAGGTGCAGGGGCGAGAGCCCGCCCGGACCGGATGCGCGCGCGTCAGCCCCGCGCTCCAGGAGGAGCCGGGCCACATCGGCAGCCCCCCGCGCACAGGCCATGTCCAGCGCGGAAGAGCCGAACCCGTCCCGGGCGTGCACCGAGGCGCCCGCGTCGAGCGCGGCCCGGGCGGCTTCGGCGTCGCCGGACGAGGCGGCGGCAAACAGGTCACCATTCGCATGCATGGGGCATTCCCTTCCTGACGATGTTCACGCGGGGCAGCCCCGCATGCCAAGATATAATCATTTCCCGGCATGTGCCTAGTTCCCGCGGGCGAAAAAATGATCCATTCCCGCCCCGGGCGCGCAGGGGGATGCGGCCCGTCCCTAGAGGCAGGGGGCCGGCCGGCTCATGCGTCCGCCGCGCCGGGATCGTCCGCAGGGGCAGGAGGGGCGTTGCGGCGCCGCGGCGACCCTACCCTGCCCGCCGCGCCGTCGCGCGCCGCGCGCATGACCATGAAGAAGCGCCCGCGCCGCGTGCGGAACGTCCTCCACGAAAAAGGCAGCAGGGCCAGCATGAAGGGCGTGGCCACGGGATGCTCGCGCTTGAGCAGGAAAAAGCGCGCCCGGATGAACTCCATGTCGTCCTTGGGGGTCAGCTCCGGATCGTCCGTGACGCTCAGGAAGGGGGTGAGGTTGGCCGTGGAACAGCCCATGCGGCGCACGATGGCGCCCGGGGCCCAGTTCAGGGCAAAGCCGTTGCGCCGCGCCCGCAGGCCGTATTCCACATCTTCGTAAAAGCCGCAGAAGCGCTCGTCGAACAGGCCGATCTTTTCGGTGAGCCCGCGGGTCACCAGGCAGGAGGCGTCGGACACGTAGTCCAGCTGCTTCACGACCTCGGAGCGGTCGGAAAGGCCGTGCCGCTCCAGCCCCTTGTCCAGGGGGATCTGTTCGCCCGTCCAGCGGCTCCAGCGGCCGCCGGCGGCGCATTCCAGGATGTCGGAATCGCCCACCAGCTGCGTGGAGCCGACGATGCCGATGGTCTTGTCGATGTCGTCTTCGTTCAAATGCCGCAGCAGGGCCTCCAGGGCGAAATTCTCCGGGCGGGCGTCGTTGCGCAGCAGCCAGAAGGCCTGGCATTCGCGGTCGTAGAGCAAAAAGCGTATGCCCGTGTTCATGGCGCCGGCGACCGTCTGCGGTTCCTCGCTGCGCAGGAGCACGAGCGGCGCCGCCGAAACGTCGGAGCCGTAGGATTCCACGGGCTCGGGCTGCCCCGTGCGCTCGGCGAGGAGCTTCCATTCGTCGAGGATGCGGTCTGCGACCTCGTTGTCCGAAGCGTTGTCGCACACGACGATGCGCCGCGGCAGGCCC
>CACZQM010000015.1 GCA_902783285.1 uncultured Desulfovibrio sp.
CGCCGTGGGCGTGTTCTGCGCCGTGGGCGGCGTCGAACCGCAGTCCGAGACCGTATGGAGGCAGTCAGAGGCCTTCGGCGTGCCCAAGCTCGCCTTTGTCAACAAAATGGACCGGACCGGGGCGGATTTTGCCGCCGTGCTCGATGCCATGCGCGAAAGGCTGGGCGCGTCCCCCGCCGTCGTCACCGCGCCGCTGGGCGAAGGGCCGGACTTCTGCGGCGTCGCCGACGTGATCGCCATGAAAAAGCTCCTGTTCAGCGAAGACAGCCAGGGCGCCGAGATGCGCGAAGAGCCCCTGGAAGGGGAAGAACGCGCCCTGGCCCTCGCCTGGCGCGAAAAGACTCTGGAGCTCCTGGGGGAGAACGACGACGCATTCCTCGCCCTGTACCTGGAGGAGCGCTACACCGAGCAGGACATCCGGGCAGCCCTGCGCCGCGCCACGCTCTCGCGCCTGGTCACCCCCGTCCTGGCCGGTTCGGCCCTGCGCAACGCGGGCGTCCAGCCGCTCCTGGATGCCATCGGGCTCTACCTGCCCGCCCCGGGCGACGTGCCCGCCCCCCGTGCCATGACGTCGGCGGGGGAGGAATGCACCCTGGACCGCTCGGCCGGCGCCCCGGCCTGCGGGCTCGTCTTCAAGATCCTCATGGAAGGCGGGCGCAAGACCGCGCTGCTGCGCCTGTACGGAGGCACCCTGCATGAAGGGGACGTCATGCGCAACACGGCCCGGGGGAAAGACGAGCGCATCTCCCGCCTGTACCGCCTCAACGCGGATGACCAGGAGCAGATCAGGCAGGCGGAGGCGGGGGACATCATCGCCGTGCTCGGACTGCGGTCGGCATGCACCGGCGACACCGTGGCCGCCCCCGGGCTGGACATCCTCCTGGAAAGGATCGAAGAGGCCAGGCCCGTCATCAGCATGGCCCTCGAGCCCCGCAATGCCGACGAAGGCAAGACCCTTGACGAAGCCCTGGCGCGCTACGCCGCCGAGGATCCCACGTTCAGCACCACGCTGGACGAAGGCACGGGCAACCGCATCATCTCCGGCATGGGCGAGCTCCACCTGGACGTCATCCTGGAGCGCATGCGCAGGGAATACGGCATCTCGCCGCGTTCCGGCAAGCCCCAGGTGCTCCTGCGCGAAACGGTGGCCGCCGAAGGCGCTGGCTCCGGGCTCTTCGACAGGGAGCTGGGCGCGGCCCGCCATGCGGGCGAGGTGGCCCTCACCATTGCGCCCCGGGAAAGGGATTCCGGGAACCGGGTGGAGCTTGCGCCCGCCCTTGCGTCCCCGGAAGACCCCCGCGCCGCCGTGCCCAGGGCCCTGGCCGACGAAGTGCTGCAGGGGATCTCCGACAGCCTCCTTTCCGGGCAGAAGACCGGCTATCCCGTCCAGGACGTGCATGTCACCGTGACGCATATCCGGCGCGAAGGGGCCACCCCCGCCGGCTGCCGCATGGCGGCATCCCTGGCCGTGCGCGACGCCATGGAAAAGGCGCGGACCATCGTCCTGGAGCCCCTCATGGATGTGGAGATCGTCACGCCCGAAGAATCCCTGGGCGCGAGCATAAGCCTCTTCCAGAACTGCGGGGGCAAGGTGGAGCGCATGGGCGAACGCGGCGGCATGCGCTACCTGGGCGGCATAGCGCCCATGCGGGGGCTCTTCGGCTTTTCCACGGCGCTCCGCTCCGCGACGCAGGGGCGGGCGGGCTTCACCATGCGCTTCCGCCACTTCGATACCCTGCAGGGGCACGCATGAGCGCACCGGGGATCATGCCCGAAAGGCGCGCCAAGAAGAGCCTCGGGCAGCACTTCCTGCGCGACGCCGGGGTGACCGGCCGCATCGCGGGCCTGCTGGACGTGCGGCCGGGCGACCAGGTCATCGAGATCGGCCCCGGACCGGGAGCCCTGACGGCCCTGCTGCGCCCCCTGCCGTGGAGCAGGCTCCTGCTGCTGGAAAAAGACGACGAATATGCCCGGGGGCACGCTTCCCTGCCCATGCCGGGGCTGGAAGTCTTCCATGGCGACGCGCTCGGCTTTCCCTGGCAGGACCTGGAAGGCCCCTGGAAGATCGCCGGGAACCTGCCCTACAATGTCGCGTCGCCGCTGATGTGGGACGTGTGCAGCCGCGTCCCGGCGCTCGAGCGCGCCGTCTTCATGGTGCAGAAGGAGGTGGCCGAACGCCTGCTCGCCGCTCCCGGCAGCAGGCAGTACGGCGCCCTTTCGGCGTGGATCCAGAGCTTTTGCGTGCCCGGCAAGGGCTTCCCGGTCCCTCCGTCATGCTTCGCCCCGCCGCCCAAGGTGGATTCCGCCGTCGTGGTCCTCACCCCCGTCTCCGGCCCGCGGCCCGCCCGGCCGGACCACCTGGCCGCCCTGCTCAAGCTCTGCTTCCAGCAGCGGCGCAAGCAGCTGCAGTCCATTCTAAGGCGCGCCTTCCCCCCGGAAAAGGCCCTGGAAGCCCTGGAAAGGGAAGGCATCGCGCCCGGGCAGAGGCCGGAGACCCTCTCCCCCCTGCAGTTCCAGGCTCTCGCGGCCAGGCTTTTTTCATGAATTTTGCCCAAATCCCGGGCTTGCGTATTGACTATCCCCACAAAACATGTTCCTAAAGGCATACATTCAAACATTCTGCACCATGCAGGAAGGAGCCAGTCATGACGAAAGCAGACTTTGTGGCCAAGATCGCTGAAAACGGCGGGATCAGCAAATCCGCTGCCGACGCCTCCCTTAAGGCGTTCATCGCCTCCCTCCAGGATGTCCTCGCCTCCGAAGGCAAGCTCGTCCTTCCCGGGTTCGGCACCTTCTCCGTCGAAGAACGCGCCGCACGCCAGGGCAGGAACCCCCAGACGGGTGAAGCCATCGCCATCCCCGCCAGCAAGTCCGTCAAGTTCAAGGCCGGTGCCAAGCTCAGGGAAGCCGTCAAGTGATCTTGCGCTCCATCCGCATTGCAATGGCATAAGGAGATCGAATGCTTATCCCCGGTGAAAACGGACACAGCCCCCTGCCCTGGGACCTTCCCCTCTGGCAGCCCGACTACGCCATCTTCTTCGGAGCCCTGTACTCTGTGCTGCTGGTCCTGGGCATCGGCCTGGCGCTCGTGTTCGCGCGCGCCATCAAGGATGCCAAGGCAGACAGCCACCACGAGCATTGACCGGCTTCTTTTTTGCAGAAGCTGTTTTTGCGCTTGCGTTCCGGCGTGATCTGTATTATTGACTTTTTTCTGCCATCGCCCCCAAGGGCGCATGCGCATATTCCCCGAAAAAGGTGGTGATTTCCGTGCCCGGTGTTTTTCTCAACGAAGACGACAACTTTGACATAGCCCTCCGCCGCTTCAAGAAGCAGGTCGAAAAAGCTGGCATCCTTTCCGAAATGAAGAAGCGCCAGCACTATGAAAAGCCGAGCGTCATGCGCAAGAAAAAGAAGGCCGCCGCGCGCAAGCGCCTGGTCAAGAAAATGCGCAAGACCACTGTAGCGTAGATCTTCTTTCCTTTTACTTCATGGATGCGCCTCAAGGCGCATCTGGGCAGGGTCGGCAAGGAGCCGGAAAAACTCCGTTCAGGTTTTCCGGCTCCTCTTCATGCGTAGGGCAGGAAGCCGCGGCCCCCGCCCCTGACCGCCGGGAACGGCCTTGCCTGTTCCCTGCATCGCCACCTTCCGCCCTGCGGCGGGAGCTTCTTGGGTTTCCCCATGGACGAACGCAGCTTCCGTGCGCTGGAATTTGACAGGGTCCTGAAGGCCCTTGCCGACCGCTGCCATTCCGATGCCGGCAGGCAGGCTGCCCTTTCCCTGCGCCCCCTGGACAGCCCGGCTGAGATCCTGCGGCGCCAGCACCTGTACGAAGAAGCGCGCTCCTGGCTCGCCGAAGCCGACCGTCCGGCGCTGTCCTTCCCCGACCTTTCCGGAGCGATGCGCTACCTCGGGGACCATGCCTCCCCCCTGCTCGACCTGGAAGCCCTCTGGATGTTCCGGGAGACCCTGCTCCTTGCCCGCAGGATAGCCGACGGCATCCACGAAGGCGCATCGCGGCGCCCGCTGCTCGACGCCCTTGCCTGCGGGTCCCCGCTCCCCGAGCGCTCCCTCTCCGCCCTGCTGCGCTGCGTCAGCGACGACGCCCTGCTGAAGGACGACAGCTCCCCCGGCCTGCTCCTGGTGCGGGGCGAACTGCGCTCCATCCACCAGAGCTGCCTGCACAAGGTCCGCGACTACGCCGAAAAGTACAACATCGCCCACTGCCTGCGCGACGAGTACATGACCTTGTCCTCGGACCGCTACGTCCTGCCCGTCAAGAGCAATTTCAAGGGGCGCCTGCAGGGCATCATCCACGACTATTCGGGCACCGGCGAAACGCTCTACTTCGAGCCCCTCTTCCTCATCGAGCAGAACAACAGGCTGCAGGAACTCAAGCGCCAGGAGCGCGACGAAGAGCAGAAAGTCCTGCGCATGATCAGCAGCCTGCTCAGCCAGGAGCTCCCCCTCATCCGTTCCGCATGGGACCTGCTCGTCGAGCTGGACCTGCTCCAGGCCTGCTGCGCCCTCGGGACAGAGCTCGACGGCAGGTGCGTGGCCATGGAGGAAGGGAACGGCGTCCACCTGCCGGGGGCGCGGCATCCCCTGCTCGTGCTGGACGCCGCGCGCCGCAAGGGCGGCGCCCCCCGCCGCGTCGAGCCCGTGGACATCTTTTTCAGGGAGGGGGACCGGGCGCTCGTCATCAGCGGCGGCAATGCCGGCGGCAAGACCGTCGCCCTCAAGACCCTGGGGGTCATCACGCTCATGACCCTTTCCGGGCTGCCTGCGCCCGCGGGCCACGGCGCCCGCCTGCCCTTCTGGAACGATGTGCTGGCCTTCATCGGCGATGAGCAGAGCCTCGACGACCATGTCTCCACGTTCACCGGGCAGATACGCCATCTTGCCGAAGCCTGGGACGGCCTCGGCAGCCACGCGCTCGCCCTCCTGGACGAATTCGGATCGGGCACCGACCCGGCCCAGGGCGCTGCGCTGGCCCAGGCCGTGCTCGACGGGCTCATCGGCAAGGGCGTCACCACGGTGGCGGCGACGCATTTCCCCGCGCTCAAAAGCTATGCCCTCACGCGCGAGGGCGTGCGCGCGGCCTCCATGCTGTTCGATCCTTCCACCCGGAAGCCCCTCTTCCGCATCGCCTACGACCAGGTCGGCGCCAGCCGGGCCCTGGATGTGGCGCGCGAGCACGGTCTCCCGGCATCCGTCCTGGCCCGGGCGGAGCAGTACCTCCTCATGGACGGCAGCGGCGAAGAGCGCATCATGGACCGCCTGAACGACCTCGCCCGGCAGCGCGAGGCCGAGCTGGACCGCCTGCGCGCGCAGGAGAAGCAGCTGGACGAACGCCGCAAGGCGCTCCAGGAAAAGATGGAGAAGTCCAGGGCCCTGCTGGAGGAAGACCTGCGGCGGATGTCCCTCGAACTCATGCAGGAATACAAAAAGGGCCGGCTCACCGCGCGCCAGGCCCAGAAGGACCTGGCCAGGCTGCGCGCACGCATCACGCCGGGGCCGGAGGCCGGGGCGGGCGGTCCGCCGCCAGCCCCCGAAATGTTCACCGTGGGGTGCGAAGCCACGCACAAGCTGTGGAACAAGAAGGTCGTGGTCCGCCAGGTGGACGCCAAAAACGGCAAGATCAAGATCGACATGGGCGGGGTCACGCTCTGGGTGAAGCCGGCCGACCTCGAACCGGGGAGCAGCGCCCCCCCGCAGCAAAAAGTTTCCGCCAGCGCAAAAATTTCCGACCCTGGCTCCATGCTGAGCCTTGACTTGCGGGGCATGCGTGCTGATTTAGCATTGATGGAACTGGAACGCTTCCTCGACCGCGCCCTCATGTCCGGCATGGACGGCGCCGACATCATCCATGGGCGCGGCACAGGGGCCCTGCGCCGGGCCATCCATGGATCCCTCGGGACGTTCCCCTTCGTGGCGTCATTCCATCCTGCCCCGGAAGACCAGGGCGGCGACGGCGTGACACAGGTCGTTTTCCGCTGATCCCGGTGTGCCCATGAGCAACGAAGACGCCATACAAGCCATCAAATCGCGCATCAGGCTTTCCGACCTGGCGAGGCGCTATGTGGACCTCCGCCATGCCGGGGCCCGGCTCGTCGCGCCCTGCCCCTTCCACCAGGAGACCAAGCCCTCGTTCTCCATCAACGACGAGCAGGGGCTTTTCTACTGCTTCGGCTGCCAGGCTTCCGGCGACATCTTCGATTTCTACGGGCGCATCAACGGGCTGGATTTCCGCGAGACGCTCCATGCCCTCGCCGAAGAGGCCGGCGTGCGCCTGGAGGACCGCCCCGCCGATCCCCGGCAGAAGCGCGAACGCTCCAAAAAGCTGGACATGATGCGCATGCACGAGCTGGCAGCGGCGCATTTCCGCAGCAACCTCGCCTCCCCGCAGGCCAGGGCCTGCCGGGAATACGCGGACTCGCGGGGCATATCCCCCGAGCTCCGGGAGCGCTTCGGCATCGGCTGGAGCATGGACGGGTGGCAGGACCTTTGCGGGGCCCTCGCCCGCGGGGGATTCGACACGGCCGCGGCCGTAGAATGCGGCCTGCTCTCCCGGAGCCAGTCCGGCCGCGTGTTCGACCGCTTCCGCAGCCGGCTCATGTTCCCCATCCGCAGCCTTTCGGGGCAGGCCGTGGCCTTCGGCGGAAGGATCCTCCCTGCCCTTGCGAAGGAAGACGACGCCAAGTACATCAACAGCAGCGATTCCCCCATCTACAGGAAAGGCGAGCATCTTTACGGACTGTTCCAGGCCCGGCCCTCCATCGCGGCGCAGAAGGCCATCATGCTGACGGAAGGGTACATGGACGTCATCACGCTGCACCAGTACGGCTACACGCAGGCAGCGGGCATCCTGGGGACGTCCCTCACTCCGGACCAGGTCAAAAGGATCTCCGGCCTGTGTTCCCATGTCGAGCTCATGCTCGACGGCGACGAGCCCGGCATGAAGGCGGCGCAGCGCTCCTGCGAGATGCTGCTGGCGCGCGGGCTCTCCTGCAAAGTCGTCCTCTTCCCCGGCGGCAACGACGTGGACTCCATGCTGCATTCCTACGGCAGGGATGCCGTGGAAGAGCTGCGCGCGCACGCGGCCGACGGGCTCGACTACTGCATTTCCCGCCTGCGCTCCATGGCCCCGCGGGACGCCGTGGAATGGGCGCGCTCCTTCCTGTCCCAGGTGGAGCTGCCGGAGCTTTTCCACCGCTATGCGGCCAGGCTGTCTGCGGGGCTGGGGATCTCGGAATCCACGTTCCGGGAAGGGGTCCTCGACCGGCGCAGGACGTCCCCTGCCCGGCATGACGCCCCTTCCGCCCCGAAGCATCCCCGGGCAGGCAGCATCGACCGGGAGATCATGACATTTGCCGTGCGCCATCCCCGGCGCGTGAAGGACCTCCAGGACGCAGGAGCCGACCTGGTCCTTTCCGCACCCTGGGCCATCAGGCTCTGGGGCAAGCTTTCCGCCCTGGGAGCCGGCGCCTTTGACCATCTGGACGAAAAGGAAAAATCATTCTGGACCCGCTGCCAAAGCGGCGACGCCCCTCCCCTGGACAATGAGGCCGCAGAATTCGACGCCATCAGCATCCTCCTGGAAAACCACAGGAAGGACGCCTTTGCCTCGTCCGTGCAGGCTGCGTTGCAGCAAAACGGCGGAACAGCTTCACAACGGGAATACTTGATCGCACTCAAAGAAGCGCAAGGGAGACACCGTGACCAGCAATCTTAAAGAAATGCCCCAGTTCAAGCCGCTCATCGCCAAGGGCAAGTCGACGGGATACCTGACCATCGAGGAAGTGAGCAAGTCCATGCCTGCCGAGATGCATACGGAAGACTGCATCGAAGAGATCATGACCATGTTCGACCAGCTCGACATCGCCATCGTGGACACCGAAAAGGAAGGGAAATCCATCGCCAGCAGCCATGCGGATGCCGACGCCGACCCTGCCGATGTCGCCTTCGAGACCGTGGACGACGGCCCATCGGAGATCGCCGTCCTGGAAGGCGCCCTGGACGACGACGCCGACTTTGCCGCGCGCAATTCCGATCCCGTGCGCATGTACCTGCGCGAGATGGGGGCCGTCCCCCTGCTGGACCGCGACGGAGAGGTGCTGATCGCCAAGAAGATCGAAGCCGGCGAAGATGAGGTCCTGTGCGCCCTGGTCGAAGTGCCCGTGGCGGTGGAAGAACTCATCAACGTGGGCAACGACCTGATCCAGAACCGGGCCAAGCTGAAGGACGTGGTGAAGACCATCGAGGAAGACGACCCCGACGAAGACGAGATCGGCCAGCGCCAGAGGGTCATCAACCTCCTCGAGGAGATCAGGGGCATCTACAAGAAGAAGCAGAAGGTCTACCTGAAGCTGGACGCCTGCTGCAATACGGAACGCCGCGTCGCCTCCATCCAGAAGGAGATCATGCAGTACAAGGAGGACGTGGTCTCACGGCTGCGCGAGATCAAGCTGGAGAAAACGCTCATCGACCGCATCATCGAGACCGTGGAAGACTACGTGCGCCAGATGAAGAACTACCAGCGCGAGCTGAACGCCTATGCCGAGACCACCGGGAAGTCCCAGGAAGAGCTCCTCGCCCTGTTCACCGCCCTCGACAAGCGCACGCGCCCCATCCAGGAGGTCGCGGCGGAACTGAACATGCCCATCGACAACATGTTCTCCTACAAGGAGCTCATCATGGGCAAGATCGAGATCCTCGCCCGCCTGCGGGAAAAATGCTGCCAGGACGAAACGGACCTCGAAGATGTGCTCTGGCGCGTGCGCAGGGGCATGGACATCTCCACCATGGCCAAGCAGGAGCTCATCCGCTCCAACCTCAGGCTCGTGGTGAGCATCGCCAAGAAATACACCAACCGCGGGCTCCAGTTCCTCGACCTCATCCAGGAGGGGAACATCGGGCTGATGAAGGCCGTGGACAAATTCGAGTACCAGCGCGGGTACAAGTTCTCCACCTATGCCACCTGGTGGATACGCCAGGCCATAACCCGCGCCATCGCCGACCAGGCGCGCACCATACGCATCCCCGTGCACATGATCGAGACCATCAACAAGCTCATCCGCACCTCCCGCTACCTCGTGCAGGAGCTGGGGCGCGACCCCAGCCCCGAAGAGATCGCCGAACGCATGGACTATCCCGTGGACAAGGTCAAGAAGGTGCTCAAGATCGCCAAGGAGCCCATCTCCCTCGAAACGCCCATCGGCGACGAAGAGGATTCCAACCTCGGCGACTTCATCGAAGACAAGAAGGCCGCGGCCCCTGCGGAGGAGGTGGTCAGCACCAAGCTGCGCGACCTCATCGCCACGGTGCTCGCCGACCTCACCCCGCGCGAGGAGCAGGTGCTGCGCAAGCGCTTCGGCATCGGGGAAAAATCCGACCACACCCTCGAAGAAGTGGGCAAGCTGTTCAACGTCACCCGCGAACGCATCCGCCAGATCGAAGCCAAGGCCCTGCGCAAGCTGCGGCATCCCGTGCGCAGCCAGGCCCTGCGCTCGTTCTACGAAAACTGACCGCAGCGGAGATCATGGGGAGCGGCGCCCCTGCGGCGCCGCTTTTTTTTTTGCCGGGGATGGGGCGCGGGAGCCCCGGGGCAGGCGCGGCGCATCACGGCCGGGCGGCGGCGCCCTTCCCGTAGGCGTACATCGCCAGGACGCTTGCCGCGTAATGGGGGTTCATCGCCCCGTTGTACCAGGTGAGGGCACGGACGTAATCCCCGCCGGACCCCAGGATGCACTCGATGAGGACGCTGCAGCCGGCATGCACGCCTTGCTCGATGGTCCTGAGGTCTTCGATGGCGATGCCCATGCGCTTCAGCCTTTCCTTGTGCACGGTGATGTTGACCTGCATCGGCCCCGCATTGCCGAGGTAGTAGGAGTCTTCCCGGAACCTGGATTCCACGTGGATCACGGCCGCCACCAGGAGCGGAGGCAGCTTGTAATGCTGCGCCCACGTGAGGATGTGCCTGCGGTATGCCTCGATGGTCTCGGGAGGTATGCCGGGATTGCTCCGGCGGATGATGCTTTCGATGCCCTTTCCGTCAAAGGCATAGGCATCCTTGTAGTAGTTGGCGCCGCCCAGGGCGGCGGCTCCGGCGGCCGCGCCGGGCACAAACAGCCCAGCCTTGGCGAGCCGCGCATGGCGCTGGCGGGCCAGGAGGAACTTGTCCACATATTTCCTGGGCTGCCGCTGCGCATGGCGCGTTGCCGGAGCGGCATGGGCAGGACCTCCTGCCGGAGCCGGAAGGGCCATGGCGGCCGCAAGCAGCAGGGCTGCCAGCCAGGATCGCTTGAACAGGGATGAAGGACGCATGCCCCCTTATACCCCGTGCGGCGGATTTTCTCAACTGCCCTGCGCGGGGGCAGCGCCCGGAGGGATGCCGCTGCAGGGATCGCTCCGGGGGCCTTCCGGCGCCAGCGCCTGCTCGAGGCGGCTGTGCAGGCTGGCGAACAACGCCGGCAGGTCTTCCGGGCCCAGTGCGCCGGGATCCCTGCCGCCGTCCTGCCCGGCACGGCGCAGGCATTCCATGAGGCCGTGCAGGGACTGTGCGCCGGCGGCGTAATTTTCGGCATTGAACGCCAGGGAGCAGCGGATGGACCGGTCGGGCGCGATCTGGCAGGACATCCCGAACTTCTGGTCACCGCCGTACGTGAACTCCAGCCTGCAGGAGGTGAGCCCGGCCTGCCCCCAGTCCTTCACCTTGTCGGAAACGCAGTGCGTCCTGCCGGAAAACTGCCTGTAGTCGCGGATCCATCCGGGGAAGACCCTCTGGAACATCGCATTCGACCAGGGCTTGGTCTCCCTGCCGATGAAATGCACGATCTTCGTCCGTGCCGTGGCCTGCAGCGGAGGCGTATTGTAGACCTCCGGATCCAGGACGGCCAGGCGCAGCCCCATGCTCAGCACGGCGGCGGCAAAGACGATCTCGTCGATGGTGCTGTTGAAATACTCGGCATACCGGCAGAAAAGATCCCGGGCAAAGGCATAGGCCTCTTCATAGGGCATCGTGTCATTGACGAGGATGAATCCGCCGTTGGGCGCAGGCGTCCTCCTGTCCGCGTCCTTCAGGCAGGGTATGCCCGCGGCATCGAGGCCGCTCCTGCTGAACTTGGCCAGGAGGGGGACGCCGTTCTTCCAGGCGATGTCGCAGTCCAGGGAGAAGACCTCGTCGAAATTCGCCGTGACATGCATGTCCAGGTCCATGAACAGGACGTGCCTGAACCGGGCGAGCAGCTCCAGGATCTTGAATTTGACGTAGCACAGGTGCGTGTACCTGTTCATGTACAGGCGGATGTTCGGCTTCGACGCGTCCAGGCCGAACTCCCTGAGGAACGCCTCCCGGGGATAGTGGATGAATTCGATGCCCCTGCAGATGCCGCGCAGGGCATCGAACACGGCGTCATCCCGGAAGTCCGTGTACACGATGATCCGGCTGCACGACACGGCATGCCCGGCGAGGCCCTGCAGCATGGCGCCCAGGGCGAAGACATAGTCCCTGGTGCAGTGGAAGACGATGGCAGACTCTTCTTTCATGCCCTGCTCCGGTGCAAAAGGATAAGGATGGGCAGGCACCGTGCCGCATCCGGCGCCCGGAGGCCTTCCCCTGGGCGCCTGGAAAGGCGGCCCCCGTCATCCCGGGGGCATCCTTTGCGCCGCGCCCGGGCCAGTGCCGCACGCCGCGCCGCCTCAGAACTGCCGGCCGCACCAGCGCACCCTGCCGTGCACGCGGAAGGATTCCAGGTCGTGCCCCGTGACCGGGACGTCGGAGTAGGCGGGGTTCTCGGAATGCAGGATGTAGCCGCTCACGCCCCTGAGGATGCGCTTGACGCGGAGCTCCTCGCCCAGCGTGACCACGTAGATCTTCCCGTCCCGGACCGTGGTGTCGCGCCTGTCGATGAGCAGGGTGTCGCCTTCGCGGAACAGGGGCTCCATGCTGTCGCCGGAAACGTCGAGCAGGACGGCGCTGCTGGCATAGATGCCCCGGGCCGCCAGCCAGTCCTTGCGGAAGGGGAAAAAGCCCTCGACATCCTCCGAAGTCTCCAGGGATGCCCCGGCGCCGGCCCGCGCCGCATGCTTGGGGACGAAATCGTAATCCATGATCTGCGCGTCCGCATAGGAAAATTCGATGCCGACGGCATCCATGAGGGGGGCGAACTCGGAGATGCGGGGGATGCGCTCCTGCTTGAGCCAGCGGCTTATGTTGGCCGGCGTGCATCCGGAACGGCGGGCGAGCTCGGCGGCGGAACCGTAGCGCTCTATGCCCTCCCTGATGATGGGGACGATCTGCCTGGCAAGGTTTTTCATGGCTGTCCTGCTTTGCCGCCGGGTGGCGGCACGGGTAGGGTTGAACACACATTGGCAACATAGCATCCCGGGACGGAGTTGTCAAAAAGAAATCCATGCCCGGGCCGCAGGACTGCCATTTCCAGGGATGTCCAGCTGATTCCATGGAATGTTCCCAGGCCAGCGCCCAAAAAAATGGTCCATGTTGGCGATCGGCGCTTGACATTTTGTTTCCAAAAGGAAATAATGTATGTGACAAAAGGCAAAACAAACAAGGAAAGGCCCCCATGGAAGACAAGAAGATACGCTGCGGCATGGCGCTGCTCCTCGCACAGGTGCTCCTCCTGGCGGTGACGCTGGGCTTCAACAATGCGTGCTACAGGCAGCTGGAGAGCGACGGCATCTGCATCGCGGACATGCTCAAAAAAGGATCCATGGACGGCACCTCAAGCCGGAAGACGGCCCTGGCCAGCCTGCACGCCGGGCGCTGAGCGCCCCCGCCCTGCCCCGGCCATGGGTCCGGCACGCCCGGTCCCGCGCGTGCGGGAGCAGGGATTTACCTTTGGACAGCGCAGGCGATTTGGGCTACACAGGCAGAGCGGCTGAACGGCAGCCGCGCCTTCCTGCCACCCCATGCAGCCGGTGCTTCGATGAGGATACCAAGCAGTACGATACGCCCTTTCCTTTGCGGCCTTGCCATGGGCGCCGCAGACGTGGTGCCCGGCGTTTCCGGCGGCACCATCGCCTATATGTCCGGCATCTACGAGACCCTGCTGGACTCCATCCGCGCTTTCGACGCCGGCTTCATCCGCCTCCTCCTGGACAGGCGCTGGAAGGAAGCCCTGCAGCATGTCCGCTGGGGGTTCCTGCTCCCCCTCGCCTGCGGCGTGCTCATTTCCATCTTCAGCCTTGCCCGGGTCATCCTGTGGCTCCTTGCCGGATGGCCGGACATCCTCTGGGGCTTTTTTTCCGGGCTCATCCTCGCCTCCATCGCCGCCATGGCCAGGAAGCTCCCCCTGCGCGCATCCCCCATGCTCTTCCTCCTGGCTGGGGCGGCAGCCGCCTGGTCCATCGCCGGGATGGGCTCCCTGCAGGCCGCCCATGGCCCGGCGCACATCTTTGCCGCGGGCTTCATCGCCCTGTGCGCCATGATCCTCCCGGGCATATCCGGATCCTTCATGCTCGTGCTCATGGGGCAGTACGCCTATATCCTGCAGGCCGTCATCGGGCTGCGCCTGCCTGTCCTCATCGTTTTCGCCTGCGGCGGAGCGTGCGGGCTGCTCTTGTTCAGCAGGCTGCTTTCGCGATGCTTCAGCCGCTTCCCCCACCACACCCATGCGGCGATGATCGGGATCATGGCCGGCTGCCTGCGCCTGGCCTGGCCCTGGCAGGCTGGCGGCCTGCCCATGCTGCCGCAGCACGCCGGGGCGAGGGAACTGGCCGTCCTCCTGGCCTGCGCCGGCGGCATGCTCCTCCTCGCCTTTTTCCGCCATCAGATGCCGCGCCACCGCAGCGGCACGGAGTGACCCATGCAGGAAGACAACCGCAGCCTCCACGACGGTCCGGCCGCACGCATCGACGAACTCTGCAGGGAGCTGGACAGGCACAACAGGCTCTACCACGAACTGGACGCGCCGGAGATCTCCGATGAAGCCTACGACGCCCTTTTCCGCGAACTCGTCCGCCTGGAGGAAAGCCATCCGGAACTGAAGCGGCCCGACTCCCCCACGCTGCGCGTCGGAGGGAAGACCCTGCCCTACCTGGAAACGCGCCCGCACCGCGAGCGCATGTACGGGCTGGACAACGTCTTTTCCGCCGGAGAATGGGACGCCTTTGCCCAGAGGGCGGAACGGGGCCTTGCCGGCACCGGCGCGGCAGCCGGCGGATGGTGGGCCGATCCCAAGCTGGACGGGCTCGCCTGCGAACTCACCTACGAGGACGGCATCCTCACCCAGGCCCTCACGCGGGGCGACGGCGAAGTGGGGGAAGTCGTCACGGAAGCCATGCGCACCATCAGGAACGTCCCCCTCCGCCTGAAGGGGACGCTCCTCCCCGAGCTCCTGGAAGTGCGCGGCGAGGTGCTGATGTTCCGCAGGGAATTCGAGGAGCTCAACAGGCAGCAGGCCTCCGCCGGGCAGAAGACGTTTGCCAATCCGCGCAATGCCGCCGCGGGATCCCTGCGCCAGCTCGATCCCAGGATCACGGCACGGCGCAGGCTGCGCTTCCTGGCGTACAGCCTCGGCGCCGCGGGATCTTCCCGGCCGCTGCCCTGGAAGACCCACGGGGACGTCCTCGCGGCCCTTTCCGCCATGGGGTTCGAGACGCCCCCCCTCGGCACCCTCTGCGCGTCGCCGCAGGAGGCCAGGGACTATTTTGCGCGCATCGAGGCCAGGCGCGACAGCCTGCCCTTCGAGATAGACGGCGTCGTGTACAAGGTCAGCAGCCTGGAAGCCCAGCAGGCGCTGGGCTTCACCGCGCGCGCGCCGCGTTTTGCCGTGGCCTGGAAGTTCACGTCCCGGAAGGCGGAGACGCGCCTCAGGGCCATTTCCGTCCAGGTGGGGCGCACCGGCGTGCTCACGCCCGTTGCCGAGCTTGAGCCCGTGAGCCTGGGCGGCGTCATGGTGAGCCGGGCGACCCTGCACAACGAAGACGAGATCCGCCGCCTCGACCTGCGCCCCGGGGACGCCGTGATCATCCAGAGGGCAGGCGACGTCATACCCGACGTCGTGGGGCCGGTGCTGGAAAAGCGCCCCGCAGGGCTGCCGCCGTTCACCTTCCCGCGGCGCTGCCCGGCCTGCGGTTCCGAGGCGCGGCGCATGCCCGGGGAATCCGCATGGCGCTGCCTCAACCTTTCCTGCCCCGCCGTCACCATGCGCAGCATCACGCACTTCGTTTCCAAGGCCGGCCTGGATGTGGAAGGCATCGGCACGAAATGGATCGGGATCCTCATCGCGTCCGGCCGGGTGAAAAGCCCCGCCGACCTTTTCACCCTGGCGAAAGACGACCTGATGGGGTTCGAGCGCATGGGGGAGACCTCAGCCGCGAACTTCATCGACGCGCTGGCCGAAGCCAGGCGCAGCGCCACGCTCCAGCGTTTCATCGCGGCCCTGGGGATCCGCATGGTGGGCGAGCAGACGGCACGCACGCTGGCCGCGCACTTCAGGGACATGGACGAACTGGCCGCGGCATCGCAGGAAGAGCTCCTTGCCCTGCCCGACATCGGAGGGGAAGTCGCCGGGTCCATCCGGGCCTTCTTCGAAACGGGATCCAACCGTGAGCTCCTCGCAAGGCTGAAGTCCCTGGGCCTGTGGCCCGTGTCGCAGAAGCCGGAAGAGGCATCCGCCCTCCCGCTGCAGGGCGTCAGGATCCTCTTCACCGGGACGCTCTCCCGTCCGCGGGACGAGTACAGGAAGCTGGCGGAGGAAGCAGGCGCGCAGGTCATGTCCGGCGTTTCCAAAAAGCTGGACTTCCTCGTCGCCGGGGACGCCCCGGGCTCGAAGCTGGAAAAAGCCCGCGCGCTCGGCATACGCATCCTGGACGAAGACGGGTTCCGCGCCCTCCTCACGGCCGGGCCTGGCAGCCCCGCGGAACGCTGACCAAGACCCGGGCGCTTGCCTTTGCCGGATTATTCGGGTAAGGTCCACCCACATCCGCAAAACCATTCTCTCTTAAGAGGTCATTGTATGAAAACCAGCTCCCGCAACTCCTTCCATGGCAAAGTCACGGCCATCCGCGCCGGCGTCATCAACGACGAGATCGAACTGCTCCTTGACAACGGGGACACCGTCTACGCGCTCATCACCCGCACGGCGACGGAAAAGCTCAAGCTGGCCGTCGGGTCAGAAGCCCTGGCCATCGTCAAGGCCACGGAGATCATGCTGGCGGCAGAGACCGAAGACTACCTCTTTTCCTGCAAGAACCAGTTTTCCGGCAAGGTGGTCAAGCTCGTCCGCGGCTTCGTCAACGGCGAAGTGCTCCTCCAGACGGCCAGCGGGCTGGAGCTCAACGCCACCATCACCCTGGAAGGCGTCAACCGCCTGAAGCTGGAGCGCGGCACTCCCGTCGTCGCCCTGTTCAAGACCGCGAACGTCCTCCTCGCCGTCAAGAAGCCCCAGTAGCGCCTCCGGCCGGGGAGCCGGCGCATAAGAGCGCATGCGAAGAGCGCCTCCGGCAGGGAGGCGCTCTTTTTTTGCTGCTATTGCTGCATCAGCCGCCGGGCGCAGCCCTGCACGGCAAGCCTGCGGCCTTCGCCGTGGTAAAAATTCCCGTTCACCAGCGTCCGGCAGCGGACGATCCTCTCAAAATCCCCGAGCAGGTCCTTATCGGGGAGGCGCGGATCGTTCCAGAAATGGTCCAGGGTGTCCTGCGCGCCGTTCTCCGCGAGCCCGGGCATGGCGTATATCGCCTTGCCCACGCAGTAGACGGCCTTGCCCAGTTCCAGGGCCGAAAGTCCCATGGTGCTGTTCAGGAGCACGACGGCCCTGCACCCGCGCAGCATCTCCCGGCCGTTGCCCGTCTCCACGAATACCGTGCGGTCTTCGATGCCGCACGCCCTGCTGAAGCTGAGGATGAAGCGGTCGTAGCGGATGAGCCCGTTGTCCAGGGGATGGTTCCTGATGACGAGCAGCGTATCCTTGGGGGCGTACTGGGCAAAGGACGTCATGACATAGGCGATGGCCTCCTTCATGCCGCTGAAGGGGGAGTAGCGCCTGACCTGGGAATCGGAATCCAGCTGCAGGGGGAAGAGGAAATAATCGGCGCCGTCAAGCCGCTTCCTGGCGGCTTCCGAGGCGGCGGTGCGCTTGCGCGAAGAAAAGAAATGCGGGATCCAGCCGCTGAACAGTTCGACGAAGTGGGAATAGGGCCTGTGCGTGCGGTAAAAAGGGAAGAACGGCAGCCCCAGGATGGAAAAGGCCGCGTAGAGGAATGCCTTGAACTGCCTTAACCTGAGCGGATTGGAA
>CACZQM010000016.1 GCA_902783285.1 uncultured Desulfovibrio sp.
GTTCAGGTTGCTGCCCGGGGCAGCCAGCGCTTTCCTGCCCTGCCGGAGGAATTCCGGGCTGTTCAGCGCGGCGCGGCCGATGTCCCGAGATATGCCCAGCCCGCTGAAGATGCCGTCGCAGGCGCCCTTTTCCACCTGCCGCAGGAGCGACCATTCATGGGCGGCCTGCTTGCCCTCAAAACCGCCGGGGGCTGTGGTCGCCCGTGCCGCGGCATCGCAAATATAGCGGACGGCGGCGGAGACCTCTTCCTCCCCGCCCGGCTGCATGCATCCGGGATGCACCCTGCAGAAGCGGTCCAGCCCCTTGTATATCTGGAAAAGCCATTCCGTCCGCTCACTGGGACTTGCCCCTGCCGGGGCATGCTGCTCAAGGTAGCTGAGGTCGTCCACGCTGCAGTACTGGAAGAAATTCTCGTTGGGCTTGACCTGCCTTGCCTTGTCCATGAACGCCCGATGGAAGCCGTCCTCCCACGCGGAAAAGACGGAGCCTTTCTCCGGGAGCTTCTTGCTGTCGATCTCAAAGACGTTTTCCAGCAGCTTCGCCTTGTCCTGCTCCGTCTTCAGGCTGGCGAAGTTGGAGGCGTTTTTGGTGACGAGGCTGCCCAGGGCCCTCGCCTTGGAAGCGTCGTTGCCGCAATCCTGCGGCTGGAAGGCAAAGAAGCCGGAGCGTTCCAGGCGGTCCCCCTTCGAGAAAAACTCCGTGAGCATGGCGCCCAGGGGGGCGAGGCGTTTGGCGTCCGCCTCCTGCAGGGCCATTTTCAGCGGAAAGCCGGTGAGCCCCCGCTTGTCCTCCGGGAGGGCTTCCGCATCGCCCAGGTCCCTCAGGTCGAGCTTCACATCGCGATGCTTCGCCTTGTAGTCCATGAAAAACGAGGTGAACTCGTTGATCATGCTGCCCGGCAGCAATTTGAAATCCGCCAGGGCGCACGCGGCATTGTTCCCCTCCCTGTGGAGCGCGAACACGTTGTCGGCTGCGTTCAGGGCGGCCCTTACCCTCGCCGGGGTCAGAGGCACGTCGGTGCGCATGCGCGCGGAGAGCATCCGATGGATATGGGCCGCGGCGTCGGCATAGCGCTTGTCGGCGACCACGGCCTTGATGAAGGCGGTATTGGCCAGGTAGTTGGACTCGGAATGTCTTCTGATGTACGCGATCGGCCCCAGGGAAGTGTTGCTCAGTTCCCTGCCGTTCTGGCGTATGCGCAGGTTCTGGTCATCCCGGCTCCGGGAGGCGAGCTCTTCGAATTGGCGCAGGGTGAAGGCGGGTCCGTTTCGATCGATCTGTGACATGGCTGGTCCTTTCAGGCACGGAACGTGTGCATATGGGTGAGGGGATGGACGGGATCGTGATGCGCCGTCCCCTCGCGCAGGCCGGACAGCCGCTCCGCGGCATCGGCCAGCGCCCGGGCGTTGATCTCATGGATGCGCTCCACCCATTCATCGGAGGCGGCGAGCATGTTGTTCAGGCGGCTGATGAACAGGTCGCCGTCCGCGCCGGCCAGGGGCAGGAAAAAGTTGAGGGCCACCATGCGCGTTTCCCGCGACCAGCTCAGGGCGCCGCCGCCGGTGTTGGACAGCATGAAATTGTCCTCCAGCAGGAGGGCCGGGGCCTCCGGAAGGGCGGCGCTCCCCAGCTCGGCAAGCTGGATATGGGCGATGCATACCTGGTCATCGGGCAGGAAGCGCAGCAGGACGGAACGGTTGCGATAGTCAAAAGAGACGGCATGGTCGGCGTCCGGCGCAAGATGGAGGCCGGTCACCTCGTTCAGATGGGCTATGCAGCGGTCGATATCGAATGAAGCGGACATAACACTCCTTCCACAGAGGCGTTTCAGGACGCAGGGACCTCATCCCTCCCGGAAAAAGAAATGTCCATGCAAAAATGCTTCTGCATCGCGGCTGCCTTTGCGGCCGGCCGCGTTCCGGGATCGCATCCCTGCAGGGCTCGGCATCAAAAGGTCCTGCGCCATGATGCATGCTCCTCAAGGCGCATGGCATCCGTGAGAGCATGGCGCAACATGCCTGCCGCCGCCCGCAACGGCATTGTTGCATAAAAGGCGGGTGTTCGCAATTCCATGCCCTGCCTTCTTCAGGGCGGGAGCATCTCGGGAAGGCCGCACACGTGACGGGATGAAAAAAAACGATGAAATTCCCTTGTGAAACCCGTATGTTTTGAAAAACTTAAAGTTTATTCAGAGGGTATTGCCGCCTCAAGGCCGCCGGACAGGCTCGTTCCGTCCTCCCTGCGGCCTGAGACCCGGGCAGCCTGGTTTCCGGAAGATCAGGCATGCCGGCATGATGTCATCTGATGACCGAGTATCCCGCCATGACGGCCAGGATCCCGAGCAGCACGCTGCCTGCCGCATAGAAGAAAAAGGCCCTGTACTGCCCGGACTGCAACAGGATGAGGCTTTCCCGTGAAAACGTCGAAAACGTCGTGAAGCCGCCGCAAAAGCCGACCGTGAGGAAGAGCCAGGCGCGGGATGGAAACGGCACATGACGGTCGAATGCGGCGCAAAAGATGCCGATCAGGAGGCAGCCGGCAACATTGGCGGCCAGCGTCGCCCACGGGAAGGCTGCACTGACGCCTTTCATGGCAAGGGATATGCCGTAGCGGGCGACGCCGCCGAGAAAACTGCCTGTGCCTACCAAAAGGAATTCCTGTACCATGGCTCGATCTGCTTCCATGCCCGTGAAGCCGTTCAAATGTTCCCGGCCATCCCCGCCGCCGGCACAGCGCCCGGGAGGGGTGCGGCGGAGAAGTCAGCGAAGCCCGCCGCGTCCGCGCAGGCCGGCTTTCGGAGCGAGCCTGTCGATGAACTGCAGGATGTTCTTCCTGTGCTCCCCTTTCGCTTCCCTGCGGCCCAGCTCGTACTCCTGCAGCTGCTTCTGCGTCATGCCCAGCATCGTCGAGGCCTTCCTGGGGGAAAGCTTCATGGCCACCCTGACCATGAAAAGATGCAGCCCGACGGGGGGAAGGGGCGCGCCCTCATCCGTGAGGCTGGCAAAGAGCGGGTTTCCGGACCCGGATGCCCCGCCGTCCATGCCCGGATCCCTTTCCGTGATGTCTTCCATGGCATCCCTGCTGCCAGCAGCGGCTGGCGCGTCCTGTGCGGATCAGATCCTCGAGTAGTGGATATGGACCAGTTTCCATGCCCCCTGCCCGTCCTTCTGCATGATCTGGGTCTCCAATCCGCGGTTGCGGACTTCTTTGCCGTCCCTGGTCACGGCATCGAAGCTCCAGGTGAATTCCGCCCATGCCATGTTCCCCGCCAGGTGGATATCCAGGCCTTCCTTCCGGAGGCTGCGCGCCTGGAAGTTCCGGGCGAACACGCCCATGACGAGATCGTCACGGATGGACTCGCAGCTCACGAACCGGCCGGCGGGAGCGACGAAGGACACGCCCTCCCCGTGGGACCAGATGGCATCGACGATGTCCGGATCGCATGTGTTGATGGAATCGACGTACCGGCCGACCAGCTCTTCGATGGCTTTCCTGTCATCCATGTCTTCCCCCTCCGGGGCCTTGGCCCCGTCTGCTGCGGGCCGGGAGGCCGGGCGCGGCGCCCACCTCCCGGCCGGCGCATCAAAAGCAAAGCGGCCATCGTCGACGGCCGCCTTGTCCCAGTTCATTCCCGCGCGGGCCGGCAGGGCGGACGGCGCGCATGCCGGCCCTGCCGGGCGTTGCTACAGCGCGGCGATGACGTCGGCCAGGCCGTCCAGCCA
>CACZQM010000017.1 GCA_902783285.1 uncultured Desulfovibrio sp.
CCACCGCACTTTAACGGCGGCACAGCCGCCATTTTTGGAGGATCATCCCATGTCCATGGCCGTTACCGATGCAGACTTCGAAAATGTCGTGATAAAGTCATCCATCCCCGTGCTCGTCGATTTCTGGGCCCCCTGGTGCGGCCCCTGCCGCGGCGTCGCCCCCATCGTGGACGAGCTTTCCCAGGAATACGAAGGCAAAGTCCTTGTCTGCAAGGTCAATGTCGATGAAAATTTCAAGGTGCCCAGCCAGTTCGGCATCCGCGCCATCCCCACGCTGATCCTTTTCAAGGACGGGGAGGTCGTTGACCAGATCACGGGCGCCGTGGCCAAATCCGTGCTCGCCGGCATGATCGCGAAGGCCCTGTGATGATATATGACGCCGCTGTCATCGGCGCCGGACCGGCCGGCATCACCGCCGCGCTCTACCTGGTGCGTTCCGGAGTGAGCACTGCGCTCGTGGAAGACGGCGCTGCCGGAGGGCAGATCCTTTCCACCGCCGAGATCGAGAACTACCCCGGCTTTCCCAAGGGGATAAAGGGCTGGGAGCTTGCCGACCTTTTCGAAGCGCACCTCTCCCCGTATCCCGTCGAACGGATCCGCGCCCGCATCGCCAGGGCGGAGGCCGGTGCCCCGGGAAAGCCCGCGCTGCTCCATGCCGATGACGGCAGCGTCCTGCAGGCAAAGGCCGTCATCGCCTGCACCGGTGCCCGGCACCGGGAGCTGGGCGTCCCGGGCGAACGGGAGTTCGCGGGCAGGGGCGTTTCCTACTGCGCCGTGTGCGACGGCAATTTCTACCGCGGCATGGATGTCGCCGTCGTCGGCGGCGGGAATTCCGCCCTGGAAGAATCCCTGTACCTTGCGCGCATCGTGCGCAAAGTCTACCTCATCCACAGGCGCGAGGCTTTCCGCGGCGACAGGATCTACCAGGACAAGGTGCGCAGCACGGAAAACATCGAACTCGTCACGAGCTGCGTCGTGGAAAAGATCGCCGGGCAGTCCGCCGTAGAAACTGTTGCCGTACGCGACGTCCGCACCGGAGGGGGGCGGACCATCCCCGTGAGCGGCGTCTTCCTGTATGTGGGGATGCAGCCTTCCAGCGGCTGGCTCCCTGCCGATGCGGTCCTCGACGCCGGCGGCTTCGTGCAGACAGACGCCGAGATGCGCACGGACGTGCCCGGCTTTTTCGCCGCCGGCGACATCCGCGCCAAGCACTGCCGCCAGGTCAGCAGCGCCGTGGGCGATGGCGCGGCAGCCGCGACGTCCGCTCTTTCCTATCTGGAGCAATGGCATGCGTAACCTTCTGCTTTCCCTGTCCCTTGCCAGCTCTCTGCTGCTTGGCGGATGCGCTTTCGTCGACGAATATTTCCTGCCTGCGCCCCAGGATACCGTGCAGGAGATGTTCGAAGCAGGCAATGAGGCCATGCGCGACAAGGATTACACGAGCGCGATCAAATTCTATACGCGCATCAAAGAGGAGTTCCCCTTCAGCCCCTACGCCGTGGAATCGGAACTCGCCCTTGCCGACGCGCATTTCCTCGACTCTGACTTCCCTGCAGCCACGGAAGCCTACCGCGATTTCGAAACGCTCCATCCCCGGCACGAGACCATGCCCTACGTGCTCTACCAGCTGGGCATGTCGCTGAAAAACAGCTACGATTCCATCGACCACGCCGGAGCTGAAGTGCAGGAGGCGGAAACCATCTTCAAGCGCCTCGCCCAGGAATATCCCGAAACGGAATACGGGCAGAAAGCGCCGGAACAGATCGCCGCCTGCCGCAAGCTGCTGGCGCAGCACGAGATCTTCATTGCCAATGTCTTCTGGGGCATGAAGAATTACCAGTCTGCGTGGTCACGCTACCAGCATGTCGTCAAGACCTATCCCGATGTCAAGGAAGAAGCGGAATTCGCCCGCAACAGGGCCGAGGCCGCCTACCTGAAATACCGCCAGGACGACGCGCAGTCCGTGCGGGAACGCCAGCAGGGGAGCTGGAAAGACTGGTTCAAGTGGCTGTAGGATCCTGACTTCACCCTCATGACCGACAACGCAGGCCGGCTGGTTCCTCCAGCCGGCTTTTTTTATGGAGGCACGGCGGGCGCCGGAGCGTCATTGCGCGGACATGTGCGCAGCGCGCAGCTGGCCGCAGGCGGCCTCGATGTCCTGGCCCTTGCTCTTGCGCACGATGGCGGTGATGCCCTTCTGCCACAGCGCCTTCTCAAAGCGCAGGAGCTCTTCCGGAGAGGGGGCGCGGTAAGGCGTGTCCGGCGTGGGATTGCAGGGTATGAGGTTGAGCTTGGCCTTGAGCCTGGAGCAGATGCGGGCGAGCTGGCGCACATGCACGGGCTGGTCATTCAGCCCGGCGATCACCAGGTACTCCAGGGTGATGCGCTCACGGGTCTTCAGGGGGTAGGACTCCAGCGCCGAGACCAGGTCGTCCAGCGGCCATGCGGCCGCCCGGGGCATGAGCTTTTCCCTCAGTTCCTGGTTGGGCGCATGCAATGACACGGCCAGGAAGGCCAGCCCGCTTTCGCCGAATTCACGCATGCCCTTTTCGATGCCGCAGGTGGAAACGGTGACCCGCCGGGGAGAGAAGGCCAGCCCGCGGGGATGTTCCAGCGTCCTCAGCGAATCCAGCACGGGCCCGAGATTGAGCAGGGGCTCGCCCATGCCCATGTAGACCAGGTTGCGGACGATGGGATGCTCGGGGCGGGTGTCGTTCAGATAGGCGCGCGCCGCCTGCACCTGCCCCAGGATCTCACCCATGGTCATGTTGCGCCGGAACCCCAGCCTGCCCGTGCTGCAGAAGGTGCAGCCCATGGGGCAGCCCACCTGGGTGGAAACGCACTGGGTCATGCGCACAGCCAGGTCGCCGGCCCTCTGGGGGGCGTCGCTGGGGATGAGCACCGTTTCCACGAGTTCGCCATCCTTCAGCTCCAGGAGGAACTTGGTCGTCCCGTCGCTGCTCACGCGGACGTCGGCCATGCGGGGACGGTCGATGAACGCCACGGCGGAGAGCCTTTCCCTGTCGTCCAGGGAAAGGTCCGTCATGGCGGCGATGTCCGCGGCGTTCCGCGCCCATACCCACTGCCATATCTGCATGGCGCGGTAGCGCTTCCAGCCAAGATCCACAACGAAGCGCTCCAGCTTTTCCCAGGTCAGGCAGCGCAGGTCCACTTTATCAGGCATCCTCTTCTCCATACGCAAAACCGCCGCTTTCAAAGCGGTCGATCACGGCTTCCAGGCTGTCCCACCCGCCGCAGGCGATGATCTCCCGGCGCAGCGTCTTGGCCCCTTCCGAACCCTTGGCGTAGCGGGGAAGGAAGGTCCGCATCTTCAAAAAGGCGCTTTGCGGGGCGTACCGCCTGGCAAGGACGATATGCCGGCGCATCAGGCCCGCAAGCCCGGCGCGCTCCCCGTCCGGCACGTCCGCTGCCGGGTGCCGCCCGGAAAGCAGCGCCTTGTGCCGGGCAAAGATCCCCGGGTCGCGCAGCGCCCCGCGGGCATACATGACCGCGGCGCAGCCCGTTTCGCGCAGGACGCGGATGCCGTCCTCCGCCGTGAACAGGTCGCCGCTGGCCAAGACCGGCATGGAGACCGCGCGCACGGCCTCCGCGATGGCGGACAGGCGCGGCACGCCGGAAAAGCCCTGCACGGCGTAGCGGGGATGCAGCGTCACCCAGCCGGCCCCCAGCCCTTCAAGCGCCCTGGCAAGATCCAGGTACGCCTCATGCCCATGATCCCAGCCCAGCCGCAGCTTGAAGCCGCAATGCCCCTCCCCCGCCTCGCGGATCACGGCTTCGGCCACGCGCAGGGCATTGGGCACGTCCCGCAGCATGGCGGCGCCGGCACCGGTCTTGGTGACTTTGGGCACGGAACAGCCCATGTTCACGTCGAACCAGGCAAAACCCCGGTCTTTCAGGATCCGCACCGCCTTCTGCATGAACTCCGGCTCCGCTCCGAAGACCTGCACGACAAGGGGCTGGTCGCCGTCCGCTGTCTGCAGCAGGTCTTCCGTGTTCTTCCCCCCGTAGACCAGGCCCTTGGCGCTGACCATCTCGGTGCAGCAGGCCGCCGCGCCCTGTTCGCGGCAAAGGAGGCGGAAAGGCAGGTCTGACCAGCCGGCGAGCGGCGCGAGCCAGGGGGCATCGGGGGAAAAGGGGAGCATGGCGGTCCTTGGAAAGCGTTGTGCGGGGGCAAGGATACCAGCGAACACCATACCGTGCAAGCATGCAGGACGCCATGCATGCCATGGCGCCCGGCGCAACGTCATGCCGGCCCGCCCCCGTGAGCGGGCGTCCTGGCGAGCACGGCGACGTCAACGCGGGCGGCGCCGGCGGCGAGCAGGGCTTCCGCCGCCCTGCGCAGCGTCGTCCCGGTGGTGCAGACGTCATCGACCAGCAGGATGCGCATGCCCGCTGCCTGCGGGGCGCCGCGGAAGACCCGGCCCAGCTTTTTCCTCTCTTCCCTGCCCAGCCGCGCCTGTTCCGGGGTCGGCAGGATCTTTTCCAGCAGTTCCTGGCGGACAGGGACGCCCAGCGCCTTTTCCACGGGGCGGCAGATCTCCCGGCACTGGCTGTACCCCCTTTCGCGGAGCCGCGCCGGATAAAGCGGCATGGGCACGATGGCGTCCGGGCGGAGGGTGACGCCGTAGTGCGCCGTGCATCTCCCGGCGATGAGGCATCCCAGGAGGTGCAGCAGCGGAAGGCTCCCGCCGAACTTGGCCTGCACGATCAACTCGCGCAGCAGCCCTTCATGCACACCGTAAAAAAGGAACTCCGACCAGGGAGGCAGCTTTTGCATGCACGCCCCGCAGGGCGTGCAGGGCGCTTCCTCAAAGGCAAAGATCTCGCCGCAGTAGGGGCAGTATCCCGCTTCCCGCGTTTTGAGCATGCCCGCGCAGCGCCCGCATAAAAGCCGTCCGGCAGCGTCCGTTCCCCAGGGGAGGAACGGCTCCCGGCAGGCTGCGCACCGCCGCTCAGCGAGCCATTCCGGCCGTTTCAGCCCGGGAAGGCGCATGGCGGACCTCCCTGCCCTCCAGCATATGCCACGCTGCGGCGGCAAAGCTGCGGATGCGTCCCTGCGCGGCGCTGTCGTCCCTGAGGGCCCCGGGTCCGTCAAAGCCATAGAGGCGCAGGGCGGGATGCCAGTCCATGCCCATGACGCGCGCCATGCAGCGCAGGGAGCGCTCCGCCCCGTCAAAGAGATGCTCCCCTCTTTCCCTCGCGCCGATGAGGATGGCGCTCAACACGCGGCCGGCAGCAGGCTTTCCCGAGGGCGGCAGCGCCCAGAAGCACTGGGAACGGTCGACCCAGGCCTTGGCCTGCGCCGGCAGATGGTAAAAATATACGGGGGAAACGATGAGGGTGAGCCGTGTGCGCACGACATGGCCGAAGATCGCTGCGGCGCCGTCGCCGGGACCGTCCAGCGCGCACTCCCCGGGATGGGAAAGGCAGTGTCCGCAGGAGGCGCAGGGCCGCACGCCGGCGTCAGCCACCCTCCTGACGAATGCCGGCACGGGCAGGGCCATGCGCGCCGCTTCAGCCGCGCAGTCGCTGTTGCCGCCCCTGCGCGGGCTGCACGCCGCTATGAAGACGGAAGGCTCCACGTCCTTCCCCGTCAGTCCATGGCCGGACAGAAGGGATTGCCGCGCTTCTCGGCACCCACGCTGGTCTCAGGACCATGCCCCGGACAGACCAGGGTATCATCGGGCAGCGTGTATATCCGGCTGCGGATGGACGCCATGAGCTGCGCCGCATTGCCGCCCGGGAGGTCGGACCGCCCCACCGAACGGTAGAAGAGCACGTCTCCGGTGACCACGATCCCGAGGGAAGGGAAATAGTAGCACAGGCTCCCCGGAGAATGCCCCGGGGCATGCAGCGCTTCGCATTCCAGCGACCCCCAGCTGAAGTGCCCCGCGCTCACGGGCATGGCCGTGAAAAGATCCATGTCCATGCCGAAGCACATGCCCTTACAGAGCAGCAGTTCCCGCTCTTCCCAGTCTTCCCTGCCCACGATGGGCAGCAGTCCCGTCGCCGCGGAAAAAGCGGCGCAGCCAAGGCAATGGTCGGCATGCAGATGCGTCAGGGCAACCCCCTGCAGCTGCAGGCCTTCGCGGGCGACTGCCTTGAGGACGGCACCGGTGTCGTCGGCCGGGTCGAAAACGACGGCGTCCCTGCCGTTATGGACGATATGGCAGTTTGCCTCAAGCATCCCGAAGGGATAGGTGATGACAGGCATAGAGCCCCTCCTTCCTCCGCCGTGACATGGGCCGTGCGCCCGGGCGGCTGCTCCAGGAGCTTCCCACAGTCCCCGCCCCATGTCAAACGGCGGACCGGGATCCTGCCCTGGCGTCCCGCACGCCCGGCAGGATTGACGTAATCGGCGCATGGGATATGATGCACGCACATCTTTTCCATTCCAGGGGACGCTCCATGATCGTTTCACTGCTTCTCTACGGCGCCCTGGGCGCGGTCGCCGGCCTCCTTGCCGGGCTCCTGGGCATAGGCGGGGGCGCGGTCATCGTGCCCATGCTGGTCTTTGCCTTCAGCTGGCAGGGCATATCCCCCGATGTCGCCATGCACATGGCCATCGGCACCTCGCTGGGCAGCATCATCTTCACCGCCTTCTCCAGCGCCATGGCGCATCATAAGAAGGGCGGCGTGCTGTGGAACGTGTTCAGGAACATCGCCCTGGGCATCCTCGTCGGCACCTACTGCGGCTCCTTCGTCGCGGCGCAGATCCCCGGAAAGTGGCTCCAGCTCTTCTTTGCCTTTTTCCTCTACTATGTGGCCACCAACATGCTGCTCAACAAAAAGCCCAGCCCCACGCGCACGCTGCCGGGCTTTGCCGGCATGACCGGCGCCGGGCTCGTCATCGGCGGCGTCTCCAGCCTTGTCGGCATCGGCGGCGGCACGCTCTCCGTGCCCTTCCTTGTCTGGAACAACGTGGACATCCGCCGTGCCATAGGCACATCGTCCTCCATAGGCATACCCATCGCCCTTGCCGGATGCCTGGGCTACGTCACCAATGGCTGGGGGGTGCCTTCGCTGCCCAGGTATGCCCTTGGCTACCTCTACCTCCCCGCGCTCGCCGGCATCGTGGCAGTGAGCATGCTCACCGCGCCCATCGGCGCATCCATCGCGCACAGGCTGCCCGTGCCAAAGCTGAAAAAATTCTTTGCCTGCTTCCTCTATGTCATAGCCACGAAGCTGCTTTACGATGCCCTCCGCGCCGTGTGCGGCTGACCCGGATGGCGCAGATCCCCCGCTGCTGGCGTCCAGAGAACAAGCCCCCCCTTGACAGGGCGGTCCCGAGAAAATATAAGACTCAAAGCTGCGCGCACGCCGCTGCCGCGGAAGCGCCTGTGGCCGTCCGACAGGGAAGGGCGGCCTGGGGACCTCCAGGGAATTTGGTCCCTGGCGCAAAAACGGCTGCCGTTGCGCTGGTCATTTATTTTTAAGGAGCTGTTTTATGGCCAACTGGACTTCTTTGCCGGAAAAGCTTTTCTCACTGGACGGGCATGTCGCCCTGGTGACGGGTGCCGGTTCCGGACTTGGCAAGTATATGGCGCATGCCGTCCTGCACGCCGGCGCCAACGTCATCCTGGTGGGACGCGGGCTGCAGCGCCTGCAGGTCGCCGCCATGGAAATGTACGCGAGCCTCAGGGACGACAAGCCCATGGGGCATGATTCCTATGTGGAGGACTTCGACCAGGCGAAGTGGGACGCCCTTGCGCCCGAACTCTCCAAGCGCCTCGCCTGCATCGCCTGGGACGTGAGCAAGCTGGAAACGCTGCCCGAACTGGCAGCGCAGGCCAAAGCCATCTTCGGCGCGCCCGACATCCTCATCAATGCCGCCGGGCTCAACCCCCGGAAGCCTGCGGAAGAAGTCACGCCCGAGATCTATGAATACACCCTGCGCCTCAATCTTTCCGCCCCGTTCTTCCTGGCGCAGGCCCTCGTGCCGGACATGAAGGCCCAGGGCTGGGGGCACATCATCAACTTCGGTTCGCTCCAGAGCTTCCGCGCCTTCCCCAACGGCCTGCCCTACGGCGCCTCCAAGGGCGGCGTGGCCCAGCTCACCCGCGCCATGGCCGAAGCCTGGTCCACGCCCGGAACGGGCATCACGGCCAACGCCGTGGCCCCCGGCTTCTTCAAGACCCAGCTCACGGCGCCGCTTTTCTCCAAGCCGGAAGTCATCCGCGCCCTTGAAAAGCAGACGACCATGCGCCGCCTCGGCGGCTGCGACGATGTGCAGGGTCTGGCCATCTTCCTGGCCTCGCACGCTTCCGACTACATCACCGGGCAGGTCATCGGCGTGGACGGCGGCTGGCTGGCCATCTGACGGGCCCAGTCCCTCCCTTTTCCTTGAACCATCACATGATGCATAATGGAGATCTCCTATGAGAGCTTTGCTTCTGGAAGACACCCACAAATTCAAGATGATCGAAAAAGAGATCCCGGAACCCAAGGAAGGCGAAGTGCGCATCAAGGTGCTCAGCGCCGCCATTTGCGGATCCGAGATCCACGGCTACCACGGCAAGCATTTCGGCCGCAAGGCGCCCGCTGTCATGGGGCATGAAGTCTGCGGGCTGGTCGATGCCTACGGCCCCAACACCACCGGCAAGTTCCCCGTGGGCAGCCGCGTCGTCGTGCTGCCGCAGTGGTCCTGCAACGAATGCCGCTGGTGCCGCACCGGGCATCCCGACCTGTGCGACAAGCGCGTGATGCTGGGCTTCACCAAATGGCCGGGCGGCTACCAGGAATACTTCATCATCCCTGCGCGCCTGCTCTTCCCCATCAGCGACGTCTATACCGACCAGCAGGGCACGCTCATCGAGCCCTTCGCCGTGGGCATCCACGGCATCCGCAAGGCCGGCGTGAAAATGGGTGATTCCGTGCTCGTCGTCGGCAGCGGCGCCATCGGCCTGATGGCCACCCTGGCCGCCAAGGAAGCCGGCGCCACCACCATCATCACGACCGACATCCTGGACTACAACCTCGAACGCGCCAAGCAGGTGGGCGCGACCCATGTGTTCAACTCCAGGGAAGGCGACATGGTCGAATTCGTGAAGAGCGTCACAGACGGCGTGGGCGTTGACCACGGCATCCTGTGCGTTGCCGCGCCCAAGCTGCTCGACCAGACGGTGCAGGCCGTGCGCAAGCTCGGCAACATCGCCATCATCGCCTCCTACACCGGCCCCGTCACCTTCGAGATCGAAAAGTCCCAGCTGCGCGAGCAGGACATCATCGGCTGCGTCACCTACGACGAAGAGGATTTCCGCATCGCCACGTCCCTTGCCGAAAAGGTGCATCCCCGCATCGCCAACTTCATCACGCACACCTTCCCCATCGAAAAGGCCCCCGAAGCCTTCGACCTGGTGGACAAGCGCAAGGAAGACCTCGTGCGCGTAGCCTTCACCTTCTAGCCTGGGGGGGCTGCTCCCGCTGCCGGGCTCCTTGCCGGTCCGGCGCGGCGCTGCCCCCGCGCGCCCTTCCCGGGCAGTCCTTCCGGCGTCCTCCGGGACGCTGCAGGACCAGGAACAGCAGCAGAGATGCCTGCCCCCCCCGGGCAGGCATCTCCCTTGCAGGGGCGGAGGACGGCCTCTTGTCCCTTCCCGCACAGGCATGCGGGATGCCGCTGCACATCTTGACCATGCCGCGGCATGCTACTAGGCTGGGGAAAAACATTGCCTGGAGGTCGGACCATGCGCTGCCTGTGCCTTTTCCTGCTCTGCGCGTCTTTGTGCGTCCCGGGCGGCGATGCCTGCGCCGGGCAGAAATTCGACATGGTGCAGGCGGTGCTGCACGCGCTGGACAGCAACCCTTCCGTGGAAAGCGCCTCGCTGGCTGCAGAGGCCGCGGCTTCCGGGCGCAAGGCCGCGCGCAGCGCCTTTGGTCCTTCGGTCTCGGCATCCTACGAATTCGACCGCTTCAACAAAGACCGCCCGACCCGTGCCGAGCGCAATGCCGCATCGCTCACCGTGCGCCTTTCCCAGCCCCTGTTCACGGGCTGGCAGCTGCTCAATGAATACCAGCGCTCCCGCCTGCAGGAGGAATACCAGCAGATCAGGCTGGGTTCCCAGCGCCTTTCCACGGCCCTCCTGGTGCAGCAGGCTTTCCTTTCCTATGTCAGGGCCGAAGAAAGCATACGCAGCAGCAGGAAACGGCTGGAACGGGCGCGCAATCAGCTCGCCATGGCGAAAACGTCCTGGGAGATCGGCCTCAAGCCCCGGCTGGACATGCTCCAGTCCGAGGTCGAGGTGTCACGCGCCGAAGCGGCGCTGATCACGCATGAAAACGAACGCGGCGTTTTTTACGAACGGCTGAATTCCCTTCTGGACATACAGCCGGACACGGGGGCGGAATACCTGGGAAAGCTCGACATCCCCCCCTTCAGGCGCACGCTGGAAGAGTGCCTCGCCAAAGCGCTGGAACAGCGCCCTGACCTGCTCCTGGCGCGCAAATCTGCCGAGATCGCCGCTGCAGACCTCGGCATCGCCAAAAGCCAGTTCTGGCCCAGGGTCTCCGCCGTATTGGGATGGACGACCAGCGGCAGCCGCATCGGCGCCGACGGCGGCAAGTACGCCAAAAAAGACTATTCGTACGCCCATGTGGGACTGGCGGTGACCTGGACCCTCTTCACCAGCGGCCAGCGCGCGCACCTGACAAGGCAGGCCCAGCGCCAGGTAGCGGCCATGGAAGCCGCCGTGCGGGCCGCCATCAACGAAAGCGCCTACGCCGTGCGCTCCTGCCTGATCACCGCACAGGATGCCTACCGGACCGTCAAAG
>CACZQM010000018.1 GCA_902783285.1 uncultured Desulfovibrio sp.
ATCGAATATCGAAGACCAGGTCCTGTCGATGTACGCCAAGGGCATGACGACACGGGATATCTCCGTGCACCTGCAGTCGATTTACGGTGTGGAAGCGTCAGCGGAAATGATTTCCAGGATGACGGACCGCATTCTCCCCATCGCCCGGGAATGGCAAAGCCGACCGCTGGCACGAAAGTACGCCATAGTGTTTATGGATGCTGTTCATTTTCATGTCCGGCAGGAAGGCAGGACCGTCAAGAAAGCCGTGTATGTCGCTATCGGCACGAAACTGAATGGTCATCGGGAAGTCCTCGGACTATGGGTCGGAGGGAACGAGAGCGCCAAATATTGGATCGGCGTACTGAATGAGATCCGGAACCGTGGGACGGAAGATATTTTTGTTATCTCCGTGGATGGTCTGACAGGTATTGCCGATGCGGTCAGTGCCGTGTATCCGAATGCGGAGTTTCAGCGCTGCATCGTCCACCAGATCCGCTACACGACAAAGTTCGTTTCCTATAAGGACATCAAGTCATTCATGAAAGACTTGAAAATGGTCTACCAGTCTGCAACGCTGGAAATGGCCGAAGAGGGTCTCTCCACCTTGGAGGCGAACTGGGGCGGAAAGTACCCGTCATCCGTATCAAGCTGGCGGAACAATTGGGCGGAGCTATCGACCTATTTTAAATACCCCCCGGAACTGCGCCGGATGATCTATACGACCAACCAAATCGAGAATTTCAACCGGCAGCTCAGGAAAGTCACCAAGACCTGGACGATCTTCCCTTCCGATGAGGCGCTATTCAAGCTTCTTTATCTGGCGACGATGGACATAACGGAGAAGTGGACCGGCCGGGACAGGGACTGGGGCAAGATCCTTTCGCAGCTATGCATCTATTTTGAAGACCGTATCGATCCGGAGGACCTGGAATGAGAGAGCATGAGAAATGCCCAGAGCTGAGATTGACAGCCTGGACATAGTCGACCATGATAATCCCAACGATATTAATTCTATGACCCTTTGAAACCGTTACATCGATCCATAGGGTTTACACAAAATCTGTTACACCACCGCGATGTCAATGATCGACAGCATGAGAAACAGTGTCTGCATATCATTCACCACCTCTATGATCCAGCATACACCGTATGGTCCGAAATGAAAATCCTGGGCTGGTCGTTTCCGGATTGTACGCTATCCTGGAGATAGTTGACGCAATGCCTCAATTTATTTAAATTGTTGGAGCATGATCAGCCGCATGGCTCAGGATGCTTGACGAGCAATGTTAAATAATTAAAGTTTTACTGCAAACATATGCGTGAGGACCATGTCTTGAAGAGCGATCGGCATATGGCAAAGGCGGCAGATGGCATGCCGGGGAGGGCTTTCCATGCCCGATGAGAAATCCGATGCTCTGCCTTCTTCCCTTGCGTGCGTACAGTTCCTTGCCAGGACATTGCGCGGGGCAAAGATCGCCGACGGCGATCCCGCCCTGTGTGCTGCCCGGGAGTCAGGTGACGATGCCCAGGCCATGCTCATGGCCGCAGCGGACAGGCTCGGCTTTTCTCCCGAGACGGTGCACGAAGGCGTCATCCCCCAGGATTATTCCGGCCCGGTGGCCGTCGAATTCGGCAATGGCGAATGGGGCTGCATCTTGTCATCGGATTCCCTGGCGGCACCGGTGGTCGCCTACTGGAACGCCGGTGAAGATACGGTCCTTGAGATCGGCATGCAGGATCTGCAGCAGATACTCACCGGCAGGGCGGTGATCTTCCGTTCACTCATACGCATCGACCCCGCCACGCACACAGGACTGTACTGCCTTTCGCTCATAGCACGGCATCTGGGGATCGACCTGGATGAGCGCCGCATGGCCCATGAATACGCCCTGGACAGCGGCGAACCATCCATGGAGCTTTTGTCCGAGATGGCCGGCAACTACGGCATGCGCCGGCGCATCACGCGTATGGACTGGGAGAAGGCCACGGGCTTGGATGGGGCTTATCCTGTGCTGTGCCGCAAGAAGTCAGGTCCATACTTCCTCCTTGCAGGCGTGGATGAAGGCGGGCAGGACGTGCGCCTGGCGGTGTTCGATCCCGTCCCGTCCGAGGGTGACGATTCCGAGGAACGCGGCCCCCACCGCCTTTGGACGCGCGAGACCTGGGAAAAGGAATCCGCAGGGCGCGGCCTCCTTTTGCAAAAGCGCTGGAAGATCACCGAAGAAGAGCAGCCTTTCGGCCTGGCATGGTTCATACCCGAGTTCCTCAGGCTCAAGGGCCTTTTTGCCCAGATCGCCCTGGCCGTGGTGATGATGACGCTGCTTTCGCTGCTCATGCCGCTTTTCTTCCAGATCATCATCGACAAGGTCCTGCCGAACAGCAGCTTCACCACGCTCAACGTGCTGGGCATAGGCATCACCGGCGCCATCCTTTTCAACTGCCTCCTGGAATTTTTGCGCAATTATCTTTTGCTGTTCGCTACCAAAAAGATAGATGTGCGCACGGCCATGCGCACCTTTGCACACCTCATGCGCCTTCCGGTGCAGTTTTTCGAGGCTGTCCCCTCCGGACTGCTCATCAAGCACATGCAGCAGACAGAGAAAATCCGCGGTTTCCTTTCGGGCAATTTGTTCTTCACCGTGCTGGACCTGTTTTCCCTGGTGCTGTTCATCCCCTTCCTCATGCTGTACAGCGTGCCCCTCACGGGCATCGTGCTCCTGTTCTCCCTGCTCATGGCGCTGGTGATCATGGCGCTCATCAAGCCTTTCCAGCGGAGGCTCGACATCCTGTACCAGGCAGAGGGCAAGCGGCAGAGCAGGCTCGTGGAATCGCTGCACGGCATCCATACCGTCAAGTCCCTGGCTCTGGAGCCTGTGGAGGAACGCGACTGGAACGACGCTACGGCGTACTCCGTGCAGGCGCTGTTCAACGTGGGCAAGATATCGCTTTCGGCCCACGCCCTCAGCCAGATGCTGGAGATGCTCATGAACGTCGCCGTCATCTGGGTGGGGGCGCACCTGGTCTTCGACCACGTCATCTCCATCGGCGCCCTCATCGCCTTCCAGATGCTTTCCGGCCGCGTGAGCTCCCCGCTCGTGCGCTTCGTCGGCCTGGTGCATGAATACCAGCAGACGGCGCTTTCTGTGAAGATGCTCGGTGCCGTGATGAACTCCCCCATAGAGCATCCCGGCGGAGGGGTGCGGCAGCCGCTGCAGGGGCGCATCACCTTTGAACACGTGGATTTCCGCTACCGTGACGACCTGCCGCTGGTGCTGAACGACTTTTCCCTGGACGTCAGCCCGGGAGAGACCATAGGCATCGTGGGGCGTTCCGGCTCGGGCAAGAGCACCCTCGTCAAACTGGTGCAGGCCATGTACCAGCCGCAATCCGGACTGGTGAAGATCGACGGCGTGGACATACGGGAATTCGACAAGGCGCACCTGCGCAGGAACATCGGCGTCGTGCTGCAGGAAAACTACTTTTTCCACGGCACGATACGCGACAACATCCGCCTGACGCGCCGCGACGCATCGCCCGAAGAAGTCATCCAGGCAGCATCGCTTGCCGGGGCCCATGAATTCGTGAGCAAGATGCCCAAGGGCTACGACACGGTGCTGGAGGAGAACGGCTCCAACCTTTCGGGCGGGCAGCGGCAGCGCCTTGCCATCGCGCGCGCCCTGCTCATGGATCCGCCCATACTCATCTTCGACGAGGCCACGAGCGCCCTTGACCCCGAGAGCGAGGAAGTCGTCAAGCGCAACCTGAATGCCATCGCCCGGGGCAGGACCGTGCTCATCGTGGCGCACAGGCTTTCGATGGTGCGCCAGGCCGACCGCATCCTCGTCATCGACAAGGGCGCTATCGTGGGGCTGGCCCCGCACGACGTGCTCGTACACAAGGAAGGGCTGTACAGGGACTTCTGGCGCCAGCAGATGGGGGAGGCATGATGAAGACGCGCTACGACAAAGACGCTGCTGACTTCCTCCCGGATGCCCTGGCCGTGCGCAACGAAAGGCTGCCCGGCTGGGCGCGCAGCGGCATACTGCTCATGTTCGTCTTTTTCGGCCTCGCCGTGGCCTGGGCGGTCATGTGCAGGGTGGACGTGATCGTGGAGGCTGCGGGCAAGCTCGTTTCGGACCATCAGACCATCGTCATGAAGCCCCTGGAACGCACGGTCATCAAGGGCGTGCATGTGGCCGTGGGCGACCGCGTGAAGGCCGGGCAGGTGCTCGTCACCTTCGATCCCGTGTTCTCTGAATCCGACCGCGACCGCCTTGCCATGGAGATCCGCGTCTATGAATCGCAGTTCAACCGCCTGAGCGCGGAATACGAGGGCCGTGAGCTCGTGCTCCCCGAAAAGCCGACGGAAGAAGAACTCTGGCAGCGTTCCATCTACGAGGGGCGCAGGCAGTTCTATGCCGAAAAGATGGCCTATTTTGAAAAGGACCTCGACCGCATCGCCAAATCACGCGAAGCCATAAGCAAGAACCTTGAAGTGCAGCGCGACCGGCTTGCCGGGTACCACGAGATCGAAAAGATGCACGAGCGGGCCATGAGGTCTTCTGCAGGATCCCTGCGCCAGGTCAAGGAGACGCAGCTGGCGCGCATGGAGCTGGAGGCGGACATCAGCGACAAGTCGCACAACATGCTCGCCCTGAACAGCGAATACCTTTCGCGCCAGGCGGAACGCGAGGCCTTCCGCCGCGAGTGGAACATCCAGACAGCAGAGGAGATGGTCAAGGCCAGGGAGAACCTCATCCGCGCCCGCAAGGAATATGACAAGGCCTTCCAGCTTACTTCCTACGTGGAGCTGCGCGCGCCCGAAGACGCCGTGGTGCACGACATCGCCCCGCTGTCCATCGGATCGGCAGTGCGCGAGGCCGAAACGCTGGTCACGCTCGTCCCCCTGGGCGGCACGCTGGAAGTGGATGCCATGATCCGCGCCGGTGACATCGGCAAGGTCAAGACCGGGGACAGCGTGCGCGTCAAGGTCACGGCCTTTCCCTTCCAGAAGCATGGAACGCTGGAAGGGGTTGTCCGCGTGCTTTCGGAAGACGCCTTCACGCAGCCGGCCGCAGGCGAAGGGGCCCAGGGGCAGGGGGGCGCCTTCTACCGTGCGCGCATCGCCTTCGACACCGGAAAGAACGCCCGTTCCAGCCTGCCCCCCAGGCTCATCCCCGGCATGGAGACCCAGTGCGA
>CACZQM010000019.1 GCA_902783285.1 uncultured Desulfovibrio sp.
AGGTCATGCAGACGCAGACGGCGAAGCTGGATGCGCAGGGCAAGCTCACCCAGGCGCAGAAGGAGGACTCTTCGTGGACCTTCACTGCCGCGGTGCAGAGCCTTTCCAACCGCGAGCTTTCCGCAGCGTACCAGAGCTTCCTCACCACGGAGATGGACCTGCTGCAGACCGCGCTGCAGCACGAGGGGCAGAACAACCCCACTGCCGTGGACGCGCGCCGCGCCGCCGCCCAGCTCTTCGACCTGCAGGCGCTCATCCTCAAGGAGATCAGCAACCGCTCCGTGAACGAGCAGATCGACCAGACCATGGCCGGCGAGGGCCAGAAGGTGGACGGCGTCGTCTTCACGCTGGACGACATCGCCGTCATCGACGGTCAGGAACAGATCCTGGACGGCAGGGCGCCCGATGAAGATTCCGGCAGGCCGAAGTCCCTGGTCAGCCAGTTCGGCAGCGCGCAGCAGGCCACGACGCCGGACGAAGCGCACGACATCTCGGCAGCCAACCTCGTTTCGCTCACCGAAGTCGGCGCGCGGAGCGCCACGGAGCGGGAAAAGACCGCCATCGCCGAGCAGTCGAAGCTCAGCGCCCGCGGCATCGACGGCGTCACCGTCAAGGAGATGGGCGACGCCCTGCGCAAGTGCGAAGTGACCATGAACATCAAGACCGGATTCCTCATCGGCGGGGAGAACAACATCTTCGACCACCCCAACGATCCCATGGTCAATATTTACCACCTGCACGACCAGGGCAAGGACCCAAAGGGAAAAGACTACCTGGAAGAACGGACCACGACCGAAGAAGTGCTCTTCCCCGAACTGAAGGGCAAGCAGGTGAACGCGGACGAGCGCCCCATGTACGGCGCGGTCAACTACAGGCAGAGCCGCCTCGGCGCGATCACCAGCCGGTCCGATTACGGCGCGTCCGTGATCGTCCTCAAGCCGGAAGCCGCCAAGCGGGCCACCTACAGCGTGAACGACTCCTTCATGAGCACGAAGCTCGATCTCGCGCCGGCACGGCGGCAGAATTTCTACAGCCTGCTGGACGGCGTGAACCAAAGCGACCACCTGCGCTATGGCGGCACGATCCCGGAGAGCCTGGTTTCCGCGCTCCGGGATCCGGCGTCGCAGGAGCGCCGGGATTTTGAAGCGTACCTGGACAAAGTGGCGAGCTACCCCAAGGACAAGCAGGACGTCCTGCAGCTGGGCTACAACAATTATCCGGCAAGCATCCAGGCGCACTTTCCGGAAGGGGACAAAGACGCGTCCCTCAGCTCGTTCAAGGCCTTCCTGACCGAATGCTTCGGCGACACGGCAGCGACGCGCGGCGCCATGGCCACCCATGACAACATGGAATCGCTGCTCACGCAGATGAACAGCGTCAGCGGCAACAATCTGGCCCGCGCCGTGATGGCCAACAGGCAGGACGAATCCTCCAAGCTGTCGCTCCGGAACGTGCAGTACATCGAGGCCCAGATCCATGGTCCGCTCATCCCCAGCCGCGACATCGCCGAGATCCGCATCAACCTGGACGATGTGCCCGAAAACGAACAGGAAGACCTGAAAGCCAGGGCCCGCCAGTACGAAAAGGACACCGGCATCAAGGTCACGTTCACGTCGTACGAAATGGAGCAGGAGGATGAAGATGATCTGACCGACGTGATCGAGGAAAAGCAGATGGCCTTCAACGCACAGCATACCGACCAGGCCGAGCTGGCCGGGGTCCGGAAGGACTACCTGGACCATCTGGACGAGAAGCTCGGCGCCCTCATCGCGTTCCATAAGGACACCATGCTGGCAGGCCTGCCGGAAGGCGCCCTGCGCATCGGAGGCAACGCCCGGGAGAAGCTCATCCATGATTTTCTCAAAAAGATCAATGAGATGGCAAACGATACCCACAATAATACGGCGGAAGACCTGGTCGCCATTGCCTTTCAGGAGGTGGCCTTGCCCATGCTGCGCCAGAAGGCCGAACTCCTGCGGGAGCTGGAAGCCATTGCCGCGGAAGAACCGCCCCTGCTCCCTGCGCAGAAGGAAGCCGTGGCCAAGTGGGTGGTCGAGGCCGGAGCGCTGCGCTCGCCCCTGGAACTGCGCACCATTGTGAAGCACGCCCGTGTGCAGGCGGATCTGTTCCGGGAGATCGCCAACGCGGAACCGCCCATGACGACAGCGGAGGTGCTGCGGCGCTTTGCCGAAACGACGAGGGCCCTGGACCAGGATCTTATCGCGCTGGTGCAATCCCTGCATGACCCGGATTTCGGGACGGAAAACCGCTATACCGAGCAGGACCGCGTCGGCTTCATGTCGATGACGCTGCTGAAGACCGGCGAACCGCCCCTGGGCCAGGAAGCCATGCAAAAGCTCCACGGCATCCTGTGCAGCCGGGAAATGGGCCATGCCATGGCGCAGATGCGGGCGGTGGAAAACGACCGCGCCCTGCAGGATATCCCGGAGCGCGGGCGGGTCTATTTCATGCGCACGCAGCTCTACCTGAATGCCCGCACCGTGGCCAAGGAAGTGGGCGAACACTTCTCCGAACCCGCGCCGTTCCGCCTGGAGCTCTCGCTCCTGCAGGAGCCGGTCCGCGCCGTCATCCGCCGGCTTTCGCCGGAGGTCGGCCAGGTCCTGGACACGCAGCATCCCGCGTATGCGCCCATGCCTTCGCCCGCGCACCCGGAGCTGCTGCCGCAGAACGCAGCCCAGCGCCGCGGCTTCTGCGTCCAGGTGCTGGACAACTACACCGAAATCG
>CACZQM010000020.1 GCA_902783285.1 uncultured Desulfovibrio sp.
AGTGGCGCTCGTCAGGGCTGTCAATGCCGGCGGCACCCAGCATATGGCGGAGGCAGCAAAAGCCGTTGATGCCAAGATGGTCTACCTGTCGACAGACTATGTGTTCGATGGGCAGGGCTCGGAGCCGTGGCAGCCGGACGACAAGAACTATGCCCCCCTCAACGTCTATGGTCAGACCAAGCTTGAAGGCGAATTGGCCGTGGCGGACACGCTGGACAAGTATTTCATCGTGCGCATCGCCTGGGTGTTCGGACTCAACGGCAAAAACTTCATCAAGACCATGCTGCGCGTCGGCAAGACACATGACACGGTCAGGGTCGTCAACGACCAGATAGGCACGCCGACCTACACCAAGGATCTCGCCGTCCTGCTCGTCGATATGATCGGAACGGAAAAGTATGGTTATTACCACGCAACGAATGAAGGCGGATATGTCAGCTGGTATGACTTCACGGTCGAGATATACAGGCAGGCGGGCATGACGACCACCGTTGTTCCTGTTTCGACCGCGGAGTACGGACTGCGCAAGGCAGTAAGGCCGTTTAACTCGCGGCTGGACAAAAGCAAGCTGGTCAGGAACGGGTTCGCTCCTTTGCCTTCCTGGCAGGACGCGCTTCACCGCTATCTTCAGGAGATAGGAGAGATTTGATCATGGGTCAGATCAAGGTCGAATATAACGTCGGCGGCATCGAAGGGCTCTGCGTCATCACCCCCGCCGTTCATGGCGACGCACGCGGCTACTTCATGGAGACCTATTCCCAGCGGGACATGGAAGAGGCAGGCCTGGACATCGCCTTTGTACAGGACAACCAGAGCATGAGTGCCAAGGGCGTGCTGCGAGGGCTTCATTTCCAGAAAAGCTATCCCCAGACCAAGCTGGTGCGTGTGATCAGGGGGTCCGTGTTTGACGTGGCCGTGGATCTGCGGTCCGGGTCCGCGACCTACGGCAAATGGCACGGGGAGCTGCTCACGGAGGAGAACAAAAGGCAGTTCCTCATTCCCCGCGGTTTTGCGCATGGGTTCCTGGTCCTCTCTGACACGGCGGAATTCTGCTATAAGTGCGATGATTTCTATCATCCCAACGATGAGGGCGGCATGGCCTGGAACGATCCGGAGATCGGCATCGCATGGCCGATGCTCACGGGGGCATATCCGGGCAATGCTTCGGCAGGCGGCTACACCGTGGACGGCACGCCTCTGAAGCTTTCCGACAAGGACCAGAAGTGGCTCGGTCTCAAAGACACGTTCAAGTTTTAAAAGAGGGCAGGCATGAAAGGCATCATTCTCGCAGGCGGTTCCGGCACAAGGCTGTATCCCCTGACCAAGGTCACGTCAAAGCAGCTTCTCCCGATATATGACAAGCCCATGATCTATTATCCCCTGTCAACGCTGATGCTGGCAGGCATACGGGATATCCTTGTCATTTCCACGCCAGACGACACGCCCAGGTTTGAGGCCCTCTTAGGCGATGGCTCACAGTTCGGCATTTCTCTGTCGTACTGCGTGCAGCCCTCGCCGGATGGACTGGCCCAGGCCTTCATCCTGGGCGAAACATTCCTGGGGGGAGAGCCGGGAGCCATGGTCCTTGGAGACAACATTTTCTACGGGAATGGTTTTGTCCGCATCCTCCGGTCGGCGGCAGAGGACGCCGAAGTCCGTGGCCGGGCCACCGTGTTCGGTTACTATGTCAAAGACCCTGAACGTTTTGGAGTGGTGGCCTTCGATGAGTACGGCAAGGCGACGTCCATTGAAGAAAAGCCGAGGCAGCCGAAGAGCCATTATGCGGTGACGGGACTGTACTTTTACCCTGGCGATGTCTGCGAGCGTGCAAAGCTGGTAAAGCCCAGCGCGAGGGGAGAGTTGGAGATCACCACCCTCAACGAGATGTACCTGAACGAAGGGCTGCTTGACGTGCAGCTTTTAGGCCGCGGCTTTGCCTGGCTCGATACGGGCACCATGGAGAGCCTGCTCTCGGCTGCCAATTTCGTGCAGACCATCGAGGCGCGCCAAGGCATCACTATTAGCGCGCCCGAAGAAATTGCCTATGTCAGCAAATGGATCGATAAAGAGAAGTTACTCGAATCAGCAAAAGCCTATGGCAAGAGCCCTTACGGGGAACATTTGAAAGCCGTTGCTGAAGGCAAAATAAGATACTGACTCGCCGTCCCCATGCATGGATCTGCCTCTACCTGTGAGAGAAGGATCCTGTTCAGGACGTTCCCCGGTTCACGAGGGCTGGTATCCCATGGGGTTCTGCTCCTGCCAGTTCCAGGCATCACGGCACATGTCGTCGAGTGAACGCTTGGCTTGCCAGCCAAGGATGCGCTTGGCCTTCCCGGCGTCGGCCCAGAATTCGGGCAGGTCGCCTGCGCGCCGTTCCGCAAAGGCATGCTTCAGCGGGAAGCCGCAAGCCTTTTCAAAGGCATGCAGCATCTCCAGCACGCTGTAGGGCGTGCCCGTGCCCAGGTTGAACACCTCCACTCCCTTTCTGCCCGCGCCGTATTCCAGCGCCCGGGCATGCCCTTCGGCCAGGTCCATGACATGGATGAAATCGCGCCGGCAGGTGCCGTCGGGAGTGGGGTAGTCGTTCCCGAAGATGTTCAGGCATTCGCGCCTGCCCACGGCCACCTGGGAGATGTAGGGCATGAGGTTGTTGGGTATTCCCCTGGGATCCTCGCCTATGCGTCCTGATTCGTGCGCGCCCACGGGGTTGAAATAGCGCAGGAGCACCACGGAAAGGTCGCTGTCGGCAACGGCGGCGTCTTCCAGTATCTGCTCGATCATGGATTTGGTCCAGCCGTAGGGGTTGGAGCAGCGTCCCCGGGGCATGGTCTCGACATAGGGGACGGGAGCGTCTTCGCCGTACACGGTGGCGGACGAAGAAAAAACGATGTTGCGTACCCCGGTTTTGCCCATGCATTCCAGCAGGGTGAGCGTGGCATCGAGGTTGTTCCGGTAATAGGCAAGCGGTACTTGCACGGATTCGCCCACGGCCTTCAGCCCGGCAAAATGGATGACGCTGTCAGGGCGGCTTCCGGAGAGTATGCTGAGAAGGGCGGAGGAGTCGCGCACGTCGGCTTCGTACAGTTCCACGGGGCGACCGGCGAGCTGCTCGACACGGCGCACGCTTTCGGGGCTGCTGTTGCAGTAGTTGTCCACGATGATGACGTCGTGCCCGGCATTGAGCAGGGCAAGCGCAGTATGCGAACCGATATATCCGGCGCCGCCGGCAAGCAGTACCTTCATGAGCATCTCCTGAGGCGCGCAGACGCGCGCCAATTTTTTTATGATGATACATCATACTTCAGCTGGCGTCAAAGCACCTGTAATATGCTGCCTGGAGCAGCCCCGATTCGAGAGGTCATAGTCCTGAAATAATGGACAGTTATCCGTATGCCGACTTTGCGATATGCCGTGATAAGCTGATTCTCGTTTATCATGAGATCGCAGGTTGCAATATGTCATGCGATCCAGGATGGACATGGAGGCGAGCAGGACTTTTTACAAAATGATTTGGTGACTGTGTGTGATGCAATGATCTTCTTTCAGAGGGACGGACAATGCCTTTTTACAGCATGAGCGAGCTTTTTGCCCTGGATCCGGCAAAAGACTGGA
>CACZQM010000021.1 GCA_902783285.1 uncultured Desulfovibrio sp.
AGGTCAGCCTTGTCAGCCTTGGGCATGGCATCGCCCAGGACCGCGTGGTACTGGGCTTCTGTCACTTCAAATTTGCCGATGTAGAACAGCCTGTCCCCGCCGCTGACGAAGCCGCCGCCGAGCACGACAGACGTCGGCGGCGTGCGGAAGGTCCCGGAAGCGTCGCCCATGATGTAGTTCTGCCCGGCCAGGGGGCCGGTGCCGCCCCTTACCACGACAGGGCGGAAGACGAAGCGCGTCCCTTCCGGACCGCTGATGACAAGGTCGCCGTCCTGCGGCGCGGCGTGAGCCGCAAGGGGAAGGCAGCAGGACACCGCCAGGGCCAGGCTGCCGAACAGTGATCGCAATCGCATGGTCTTCCTCCGGTCATTCATCGCGCAGGGATTCTGCCGGCTGGATGCGCAGCATCCTGCGGGAAGCCGCGAGCCCGGTGAGCACCGCCAGCGCCAGCGCCATGCCCAGGGCCGCCATCTGATGGACAGTGGTGAGCCGGCAGAACATTTCTCCTTCCGCAAGATGCGCGCTGAACACGCCGTTGATGGTCGCTGCCAGGGCGTGGAACAGCGCCAGGCTCCCCAGGATGCCGCCCAGCGTGAGGATCATGGCGGACGTGAGCGGGAACAAGGACAGGCTCGTCCCGTGCACGCCCAGCAGCCGCAGCACGGCAAGCTCCCTGCGCTTGCGCTCGACGTTGGCGTAGACGTTGGAAACAAGGCAGCCCATGCCCCCGGCAAGGGACGCCGCCGCTATGATCCAGAACAGGATGTCCAGGTACTTGTTGAGCGCCAGCACCTCTTCGATGCGGTCGGCGCGCGTGCTCACGGTGATCCCTTCTTCTTCGAGGGCGGCTTTCAGGGGGGCGACCTGCTCCAGCCCGGCGGCATACATGCGGAACCCGGAATAGCCGCGCCTGCCGAGCAGCAGGGCCGGTCCTCCGTCAGCCGTTTTTCCGTCGATGACCGGGCGCTCAGCCAGGAGGCCGAGCTGCCCCAGCAGCGAGGGCGCGGCGAGGGCCGTTCCGCCCGGCACATGATCTTCTGCCTGGACGCGCAGGGAGAGCGCGGCCTCGCGCTCCTGGAAGGCACCTCCCTTGCCGGAAAGGGAGCTCACGATCCTGGCCCTGACCTCCCCGGGGCCTATGCGTGCGGCAAGACCGGGCGCGACCAGCAGGATGCGCGGCGCCGGCCTGGAGGAGAACTCGGTCCAGTCCTGCCCGCCTTCAGGCAGGGCGATGCCGGGCAGGGGCCTGCCGATGCCGGCGGCAGGCAGCAGGGAGAGCGCCTCCTCTTTTCCACCGGCGGGCAGGAACACCTTCAGTGCGGCATTCAGGGGCAGGATGAAGGCGTCTTTGCCGCGCACACGGTCGGCCACCGCCGCGAAATCGCGGCTGTCGGCCAGGCTCCCCACGGTGGAGAGCATATAGAGCACCCGTCCTTCCGGCATGCCGGGGGGCAGGATGCCGCCTTCGCCTTCGCCCAGCCGTTTTTTCAGCGCAAATCCCGTGTTCTGCGTGAGCATGGCTTCCCGCACGGCATCGAGTTCCGCCGGGAGCGAGAGCAGCGCGCCCGGGGCGGCGGGGTAGGCCAGCGGGTCGCTGCCCGGCCAGCCCAGTTCCGGGACGGCGCGGCCGTCCTTGAACTGTTCTATCTGCTCCAGTTCTTCCAGGCGGACATACGCCGCAGGCAGTGAGCCGGCGCGGCTTGGCAGCACGGCCGCAACGCGGAACGTGCGGGAGGCGCGCACCTTTCCCTTGTCGCGGGAGACCTGGCAGTCCAGCATTTCTCCGGGGCCCGCTTTCAGCCTGGAGGCAGCCTCGGCGGTGAGGACGCATTCGCCGGGCTTGGGGACGGGAGCGCCGTAGCGCAGCAGGAGCGTGTCGTTTTCCATGGTGGGGGCGATGTCCAGCATCACCTTCTTTTTCTTCCCCTGGACGGCGAATTCCGCCTGGGCCGAGAGCTTGCGGGTGTGCGGGACCACGAAGGCCACGCGCGGATCGGTCCTCTTCTGTTCGAACCAGGCATCGTCGAGGCGCCTGTCGGTCAGGGGGAGGACCTCCATGCTGGACGGGTCGTCCAGGAGGCGCTGGCGGAGCGTTTCGATGACGCCGTACTTGAGCCCGAAAAACAGCAGCAGCGGCGTGGCGATGGCGGCAACGGCAAGCATCATGCACAGGCTCATGCGCCATTCATGCCGCACGTCTGCCGCCGCCAGGCGGATGATCTCCCCGCAGCGGCTCATAGGGCACCCTCCCTTGGGATGAGCGTGGAACAGGCGTCGACAGGCGTGGGCTTTTCCACGCGGAAGGTGACCATGGCATCGGCCATGCGCTCCATCAGGGGCCTGTCATGGCTGACGATGACAAGGGCTGAGCCTGTTTCGTGCACGGCGGTCTTGAAGATGGCGCAGATATCTTCGGCGGATGCCTGGTCCACGGCCGCCGTGGGCTCGTCCGCGAGGACCAGCGCAGGGCGGTGGATCAGCGCACGGGCTATGGCGGCGCGCTGGCGCTGGCCGCCTGAAAGATGCTGCGGTTTTTTCTCCATCTGGCCGGCGATGCCCAGCATCTCGGCCAGTTCCGTTGCCCGCCTGTCCAGGGCGGTGATGGGCAAGCCCATCAGGCGCCCCGGCAGGAGGATGTTTTCCCGCACGGAAAGGAAGGAGAGCAGTCCGCCTGACTGCAGCACGTAGCCGATGTTCGCCCCCCTGATCTGCGCCAGTCTTGCCGGACCGGCCGCGAACAGGTCTTCGCTGCGGCCGTCAAGCTCCAGCGTGAAGCGGGAGGCCGCACTGGGCCGGAGGATCAGCGCCAGCATGTCCAGCAGGGTGGATTTGCCGCAGCCGCTGGTCCCGACGACGGCCAGGGCCTGCCCGTAGCTGACCTTAAGGCTCGGGACGACCAGCGTGAAGCTGGAGCCGTTTTTCTCCCGGCGGATGCTCAGGCCTTCCGCGACCATGCATGTCTTCACGGCATCAGCTCCAGCGGCACGGGAGACACATGCTCGGAGGGGTCGTCGCCTTCGTTCAGCGGGAACCAGAGCGACGTGTCATCGTGGATGGCCTGGTAGCCCTTGATCTTGGCCTCGAGGTTGTTCAGGAAGGCATCCTGTTCATCGGGGCCCCAGCTTGCCCAGAGCTCGTTGTTCATGGACATCAGCTGGCTCTTGTACGGCAGGCCTTCAAGGAAGCTGGGCGCCAGTCCGGACTTGCCAAGGGTCTCGGCCTCGGCCAGCATGTCCGGGTCGCGGGCCGCGACGGCAGAGGCGGCCTGCAGGGAGGAGAAGAAGTCCTCGCCGCTGACCTGCTGCTGGGCGCCGGCCATCAGCACGTCTTTGAGCAGCGTGGAAAGGGCATCCAGCTGCGCCTTGGTGAGCAGCAGGCGGACTTCCAGCGACTGGCGCGTGGCGTCCTCCAGGTCCTTGTCCACCACCCATGCTTCGATGTCGCGCGGGGCTTCCACGCCTTCCTTGGCGCCCAGCCATTCCACAGCGGCAGCACGCAGGCTCTGCATGATGTCGTCCTTGGTGGGGGCGTTGGCGACGGCAGGCGCCGGTTCCTTGACCGGTTCAGGGGCCGGTGCTGCGGGGGCGGCTTCCTCCTGCGCGGCGAGCTGGCTTTCCTTGAACACCTTCTCTGCATTTTCGGCGAACATGGTCACGCTTTCGGCGATCTCCCGGGCAGACTGGCCGAAGGCCGGCACGTCCTTGGATGAGATGCCCCAGTAGAAGGGCTTGTCGCTGCCTGCGTTGAGGGAAAGGGTCTTGAACTGGCGGGCGGCGATGCGGTTGTATTTCTTGGCGTTCGGCGGGTTCAGGTGCAGGGCGTACAGCCTGACTTTCTTTTCGCTGGCGATGGCGCGCAGGGTCTGCGGATCCATGCCGGAGGCGTTCCACTTGTGCCCGGCTTCATGTCCCGGTGCGTCACCCACCAGGATGATGATGCGCAGGGCATCGGGGCGCCATGCAGTCGTGTTGATGGCGTCGTTCACGCCGGAGAACACGTCTTCGTCAAAGGTCTGGCTGTCGACCTTGGTCTCCTGGATCTGGTCCATGACCGGGAGGAACTGGTCGATGGGCAGGAGCTCAGGCGTGAAATTCCTGGTCACGTATTCCAGTCCTTCGACTTCGCTGGAGTCACGGTACGCCCAGGCGCCGAAGGCGATCTTGCCGTTCATGTTGGGATTGGCGGCCACGGTCTCAGAGACGCCCTTCATCACCTCGCGCGCCTTGTCGATGTACGGGCGCATGCTGCTCGTGGTGTCGATGACCCAGACCACGTCGAACTTCATGTCTTCAAGTTTTTTCGCCTTGCTTTCGCTTGACGTCGTCACCTGTTGCAGCACCTCGGTGTTCTGGCGGATGTCGCTCTTCACCCTGTCCTTCGCACTGCTGTTCACGGCGGCGATGCTCAGCAGGCGGGCTTCACGCTCGTCGATGGTGATGGAGGAATGGTCGAGGATGGGCAGCAGGGTGAAGCTGTCCTTCTCACCGACCGCCATCTTGGGCTCCATGGAGATGATGGGGAAGTCTGCGGGCAGCGGCTTGCCCTGCGCGGCGGCCTCATCGATGGCCTTGTAGAAGCCGTCGACCTGCCCGGCGCGCTTGTCTTCGGGCATCCCGGCGAGCGTCCCCAGGTATTCGTCGTCGTCGAACATCAGCACAGGATGGCGCCCTTCGGGATTGGTGTACGAAAGGCACATGGTCTGCTTCCATTCAAAAAGGTCTTCGGCCTTCATCCAGCCTGCGATCTTGCCCTTGTCGTCGGTGCCGACCTCATACCATCCGGTGCCGGCGCCCAGTTCTTCGCCCGCGGGCCGGGTGTACACGAAGAAGGACCGGAAGGTGGGCAGGTTGCTCTGGAGGACGGTCTTTCCTTCCATATCCTGATACAGCGTGGCAGCCGGGCGCGTGAGCACGCGCAGGGGCAGCGCGGAATCTTCGCTAATGGTCACGGGAAGGCGTTCTGCAGCACGGAGAGATGCCGCAGGGAGCAGCAGCGCTGCGGCGAGGAAACAGCTCAGCCAGATGTTTTTGCGCATGATGGACACTCCTGCAGGGATGTTGATGAGCGGTGCATGAAAGATCATGGGAGGGGGCGCAGGCGTGCAGTCCCCCGCAGCCCAGGTCTTTTCCCATGCCATGCTTATCATTTTTCGCCATGGACGTAAACTCCCCTGCCGGATCGGCGCACGGACGGATCCCTGCTGCGCAGGGGCTGCCGCAACGTCCGCCCGCGTCCCGGCCGCCTGCAGATGCGCAGGCAGAAGGTCCGCTGCGGCGCACAGGTTGACTTGCCGCAGCAGTCATGTATGATGGACGGCAAACATCCGATCCCAGCAAGGAGGCAGGTATGATCGTGGATTTTGGCTGCCCGGCGACAAAAGAGCTGTTCACCACGGGCCGCGCTTCCGTCTTTGGGGATGCCGGGCATGCCGCGCTGCGCAAGCTCGATCTCATCCACTGTGCGACCTCGCCAAAAGACATCCGGTCCTGCCGCCCCGCCGCGCAGCGGAGCAACGCGAGAAAATGCTCCATCCCCGTGGACAAGGGCTGGCAGCTGCATTTTTCCTGGGAGGGGAGGGGCGTCCGCGGCGTGCGCCTGGCATGCGGCGGAGAAGCGGGTGCGTCCGCCTTGCCGGCGGAAGATCAGCAGAGGATCGTCACCCATCCCGGAGAGGTCCTGCGCGAGGAGTTCATGCTGCCCCTCGGGCTTTCATCCAACAAGATCGCGCTGGCCATATCCGTCCCTGTTTCACGGATGCTCGACATCGTCAACGAGCGCAGGGGCATTTCTTCGGACACCGCCTCGCGTCTGGCGCGTTTTTTCGGGAACAGCGCCCGCTTCTGGACGTTCCTCCAGGCGGAATACGAGCTTTCTGTCATCAGGATGGAAAAGCAGCCCCTGCTCGGCGCCATCGCGCCCTGGGAAGGAGCGTGACGCTGCCCGCGCCGCTTCCGGACCATGGAGGATGACCTGCCCAGCACGTGTGTGTCCACCATCAACAACGGAGTCGCCATGTTCAAGCATTGCCTGCCTGCCTTGTTCCTGCTTGCGTTCCCTCTTGCGGCAAGCGCCGCCCAGGAGGCTCCGCTGCCCCAGCTGGCTTCCCCGGCCCGGGCGGTCCTTTCGCCTTCCCTCGCCACGCTGTTCGTGCACGGGAGCATCCCCGTCGAGATGATCGGCGGCGCGCCCAGCATACGCATCCTGCTCCCCGCCAACGCCGCCGACCTGCAGATCAAACTGGAAGGCGCCCAGATACTCAGGATGACGCAGCGCGCCGTCATCGGCGCGCCCGACGGCGGGCTCTCCCGCGAGCGCGCGCGCATGGAGAAGGAGATCGCCGAACTGGAGGGAAGGTCCAAGGCCATCCTCGCCAGGATCGAATACGGTGCGGAGGACATCTCCCGCGGCATCGACATCCAGGCGCTGCATGTGGAGAACGCAGGCATCAAAAAGCAGATCAAGACCCTGCAGGAGACGCTGAAAGCCTATCCGGAATCCATGGAGCGGCGCACGCTCGTCACCGCAGCCCTTGCGGAGGCCGCGGGCGTCAAAAAGCAGGCCAGCTCCCTGCAGGGATCCACGGTCCAGCCCGGAGCCAGCATCGAAGCGGAATACAGCTACAAGATACCGGATTGCTCATGGCGTCCTGAATACAACATAGCCTGTTCGCCGCAGGATGACGGCAAGGGGACGATCCGGGTGCGCCTGGAGGCCGTGGTGCAGCAGTCCTCATGCTTCGACTGGGACGGCACGGTGATACAGCTCGTCACCACCGGAACGGGATCGGGCGTGCGCCCCCCGTCCCTCCGCTCCTGGAACATAGGGCAGGAAGCATCACAGGTCAGGGAGCGCCGCCGTTCCATGGAGGACGGCGCTGCAGCCTCTGGGGCCATGATGGCGGCTGTGCCTGTGATGGAGCGCAATGCCGAGCCCAAGAAGCCCGCCGTTGCCGACCTTTCGGGCGCTTTCGCCTCGTGGATCCCTGCAATGAGGGGGCTGGCGCAGGGTGAGAGCCGCATCCTCCTGCACAGCGCGGAGTGGAAGGAAGACATCGTCTGGAAGGTGCGTCCGCTCAACAGCGATGCCAGGGTGTTCCTCTGCGCAGAGCATGAGCTGGAGACCGGGGTCGCCTGGCCTGCCGGACCGTCCAGGCTGAGCCTTGACGGCGCGGCCATAGGCACCGACACCTTCAGCCCCCGCAAAGGCAAGGTCGCGCTTTCCTTCGGGCACGATCCGCGCGTGCAGCTCCTGGCAAGGACCGAGCCGCGCAAGAGCGGGACGCAGGGCTTCATCGGCAAGGACAAGATCTGGGAATGGGCATGGCAGTACACCGTCCGCAACGACCGCGAAACGCCTGTCCGCGTGGAAGTGGAACGTCCGCTGCCCAAGAGCGTGAACAAAGACGTGAAGGTGGAATACACCTCGGCCCCGGCTGCCAGGGAAGGCAAGTCTGAACTGGTATGGGAGCTGGATGTCCCGCCGCATCAGTCGGCAGTCATCGAGCATGGGGTCAAGGTCACCGCGCCTGAAAAGCTGTCCATCATCACGCCGGTCGCTCCGTAGCAGGAACGGAGTTTTTAAAGCAGGAGAGGCGCCCGCCGGGCGCCTCTTTGCTGCCTGCCGCTTTCCGGGGCCATGCCCCTAGAAGCGGTATCCGATGGTCATGGCGGCGCTGTGGCAGTAACTGTTGTGGGCCCTGCCGGAGTATTCCTTGATGATGCCGTTCTCCACCTTGCCCACGCCGCCGAAGGCCGGGTAGGTGATGTCCCTCACGTTGATGTACATGTAGGCGAGGTCCAGGGTCCAGTTGCCGTACGTGAAGCCCACGCCTGCCGTATAGTAGTTGCGCCCGTTGGAGGGCACGAGGTAGTCGTAGCAGTTGCTGTCCTGCAGGGGCGTGGTCTCGTAGGTATAGCCGGCGCGCAGGGCGAGCCAGTCGACGGGGCGGTATTCCACGCCCAGCGTGAACGTCCAGCCGTCCTTCCAGTTTTTTTGCTCAAAAAACTGGGGGGTGCCGTTCTGCATGGAGATGGAGAGGTTGCGGTAGCGGCTCCATACCGTATAGCCAAGATCCGCTTCGAAGCTCAGGTTGGGCAGGGGCTTGTACATGACGCCCAGGACGAACGTGTCCGGCACATTGAGCTTGCCGCGGGAATCGCAGGTCTTCAGGAATTGCTGCATGACGCCCGAAACCGCAGGCGAACCGCTGTGGCGGAAGCGGGTCTTGCCCGAGAACGTCATGTCCTCCTTGGCGCGGTAGGCGAAGCCGGCGCTCCACTGGTCATTGAAGCGCGCATGCACGCCCACGTTCCAGCCGAAGGCGTAGCCGTTCTCCGAGTGGATGCGCGCATCGGCATGACCCATGCCATAGGGCGAGAGGACGTTGTACTGCTGGTTGATGTTCAGGTAGCCCCAGGTGTAGCTCACGCCTGCGCTCACCGACCATGTGTCGTTGAGCTTGATGGCGATGTTGGGGTTGACGGTGGAAGAGAGCAGCTTGACGGAGCGGAGCACGCCCGATGCCCAAAAGGAGGGGTTTCCTTGGGGGAAGGTGGCCGGTGTCTTGCCCGGTTCCGGGGCGCCCCAGTTGTTGGGGAATTTGGAGCCGAGCCCGTACCGGGTGAAGGTGGCCAGGCCCAGCCAGACGCGGTCATTGAGCTGATGCGTCATGTAGATGTGCGGGATGGGGAACACCTGGTCCGCGCTGGAAACGTGCTTGCCGGTGTCGTGGCGCGACAGGTCGAAATTGAGCATGGCCAGGGAGATGCCTGCCTGGAACATGGTCCCGGGGATCTGGGTGATGCCGGCCGGGTTGTAGGCCATGGCCGAGGCATCATCGGCGCGGGCGACCATGCCGCCCGTGATCCCTGCGCCCAGCGATACGCCGCGGGCGCTCCATTCGGTGACGAAAAAGCCTTCTGCACAGGCATGGGACAGGGGAAGGGCGGACAGGCCGGCGGCCGCCAGCAGAGCACAGGCGACGCGACGGAGCGCGCGCCCTGTGCGGCGAGATACGTTCATTTTCTTTCCTCTCAGAAAAAACTGGAAAATACCGGCACAGGCCGGCAGGCTGCGCCTTCCCGGAAAAGCAGGATGCCTTCCGCAGCCAGCCTCTCTCTGGCTGCGGGGGAAGAAGCAAGGGCATTCATTATGCCTCTTTTAAAAAAAAATAAAGCGTTATTTTTGCGCAATCCAGATCAGGTTCGGCTGCCGTCCGTCTTCGCTCCCGCATTTGCGGTGGTGGCGGTAGGAAAAAAACGTTTCATGCCCTTCGAACGTGCAGAGGTCCAGCCCGAGGACGCGTCCTGCCTTCAGTCCGGCGCGGACGAGCTGGCTGCGTGTCAGGGACCACAGGTCCATGGAGCGTTCCCTCTCGCGGTACCAGGGGAGGTAGTCCCTTCCCCATTCCCTGTCGAAATGCACGAATTCCGCTGCCGCAGGCCCCAGGCTCGGGCCCCGGACAGCCCAGAGTTCCGCGGGATCCAGCCGGTAATGCGCGCAGAACTCCTGCACGGCCAGGCAGGGGAAATCCTGCCGGCTGCCGCGCCACCCGCAGTGCAGCGCCAGGATGTGCCGCCCTCCTTCATGGGCCAGCAGGATGGGCTGGCAGTCGGCGGTCTTGATCATCAGGGCAAGCCCGGCGCGCGTTCCGGCCATCCCGTCGGCTTCCCTGAGGGGGGGCGTCCCGGGATCCTGCATGTCCGGCTCATAAAGGATATCGACGCCATGGACCTGCCTCGCTTCGGCAAATCCGGCCGCCCCGGGCAGGCAGGAGGCGAGGCGCTGCCTGGACGGCGGGGCAGGCACGCCCCCGGCCGGATCGCAGGCGATGCTGCCGAAGCTCCTGGTGCCGAACGCGCAGCGGACGTGCGGGACGCCGGGAAAGCAAAAAGGGATCAATCCGTGCAGCAAAACATCCCCTCCTCGGTGCAGACATGGGAAACAGGCACGTCCCACGGGTCGTGCGGCAGGCCTTCACGGACGATCAGGCTTTGCAGCGCAAGCCCCGCAGAGACGCACCACGAGGGGGCCAGGAAACGGTCGTAGTACCCGCCTCCGTAGCCCAGCCTGTGCCCCATGAGGTCAAAGGCCAGCGCCGGGACGACGATGAGCGTCTCTTCCCTGGGCCCTCCGGCTGTGAGCATGCGGGAGCCGGGGAGGAGGCGGGGTTCGGCGATGCCGAGGGGGGAAACGGCAAGGTCTTCCCGTGAGCCGCAGGCGATCATGTCCATCCCGCCGGGCTCGCCGGGCCGGCAGCGCGGCAAAAAGACCTCTCTCCCGCTGCGCCAGGCTTCGGCGAGCAGGATGTCCGTGCCCACTTCCCAGGGCAGTGATGCATAGAGCGCCACCCGCCGTGACCGTTTCCAGACCGGGCTGTCCAGGAGGGCATGCTGCGCTGCTGTGCTGCGGCAGAGCCCCTGCGGCCCGGAGAGCATCTCCCTGCGCAGGGCGGCAAAGTGCCGGCGGAGTTCTGCCTTGTTTTTTCCCATGCTGCCTCCCATGACCGAACCTTTTTAAATTTGGGCGTATCTTTCCCTTTGTCAAACGAAAAGTTTTTGTCTATAGTACCGCCCAGCCGATTTGCTGGGCCTGCCGTGCAGGCAGGCACGACAGCAAGATCATATGCCCGCCTGAGGCGGGATGACGTCCCCGCCTGGTCCGCCCCGGTTTTTTCCCCGGAGGGCATGCAGGCGGGGGCAGGCTGTTCCCGGGGCGGAGGAACGTTCCCCTTCTGGAAGAATCGTTCCATGATATGCGGCCGTTGCCGGCCCTTGCGTCGCGCCCTGCGCAGCTTTTCCCTTCCAGAGGATGTTTTTTGGCATGGCTGGCCGCACTGACCGGTTTTCAGGCGGAGCTGCCCGTTTTTCCGCTCCAAGCGCCAGTCCATTGTGTTCCCCGCGGGCTCCCGCCTGCGGAGCTGCATGCATAGGCGCCCTGCCGCCGGTCTTTCCCGATCATGCTGCAGCAGAGTTTTTCGACCGAAATTTTTGAGGAAATCATGAGTCAGAATGTTGAGATCAACGAAGGATCCCCTGTTTCACCCGTAACAGAAGCCAAAGAAAACGCTCCGGCCGCTCCCGCAGCCGAAAAGAAGCCTGCCCGCCGCTCGTCCAGGAAGGCGGCGGCCAAGGAAGATGCGCCTGCAGAAGCGTCCTCAGCCGCTCCTGTGAAAAAGCGGGCCGCTCCGAAAAAGCGCGCGGCGGCCGAAGCTCCCGCTGAGGAGAAAAAGCCTGCCCGCAGGGCATCTTCCCGCGCCAAGGCAGGATCGGGAGGGGAGGGGAGCGATGCCGTCCTCCCGGCGGAGGCTTCTGCGGCAGAGCCAGCTGCGCCGCACGTTTCCGGCGGCAAGCGTGCCGATGCCCCCAAAAAGCGCGCCCCCCGCAAGGCTCCTGCCAAAAAGGCGGAGGCAGGAGCAGTGCAGGAGCCAGCTGCCGCGGAGCCTGCGGCGCAGGCCACTGCAGAGGCCCCCTCAGAACCTGCTGCGGCCGTTCCCGGCCGGCCGGCCGGCCGGCGTAAAACGGCCAGGAAGGAGCCGGCAGCGGATGACGATGCAGGAAACAGGGCCGAACCGGCACCGCAGCAGGTCCCGGGCGACGCCCAGCCCGAATGGCAGGACGAAGGCATCGTCACCAGCATCCTTTCCTTCCCTGCGGCAAAGCCGCAGGATGTGCGCAGCATCCGCCGTACGCGCCGCAACCGCCAGGGGGGCGACGGGAAGGCGTTCGGGAATGCCTCCCCGTATGCCCCTGCGCCATACCGGCAGGATGCCTTCCATGATCCGGACGCTTCGTTTGAAGCGTCAGCGTATCCCAAGAGGAGGCTCCGTGACAAAAAGCTCCGCCGGGGCGGGCGCTCCGCCATCGGTTTCCACCAGGAGGACAGCGAATACACGGCGGCCATGCTCAGCGACAGCATCCTCGGTGTGACCCAGGTGCAGAAGCAGGACGCCGACTTCATGCAGGAGGATGACGGCCCCCAGCCGGCTCTTCCCGGGCAGCCCATGGCCATCCCCCAGTTCAGCGACGACCTGCAGGAAGAAGATCTTGAAGCCCTCGATGCCGCCGTCAACGGCAACCGCATAGGCGCTCCTGTCCAGCAGGCGGCCAAGGAAGCCAGGCAGTCGCGGAGGACGCGCAAAAGCCCGCGGGAGCTGCGCACCGAGCAGAAAAATGCCGCGGATGTCAAAAAGGTCCGCCGCGTGCTTTACATCGGCGTCGTGCCCGGTGAGCAGACCGAAGTGGCCATCACAGAGGACGGCCAGGTCACGGAGTATTTCGTGGAGCTGGCGCACCAGGTCAAGATCCGCGGCAACATCTACAAAGGCGTCATCAACAACATCGATACCAACCTGCAGGCGGCCTTCGTCAACTTCGGCAACGGCAAGAACGGCTTTTTGCAGATCGACGAGGTGCATCCGGAATACTATCTCATCCCGCATGAAGAAACGCCGGGGGCCAAATATCCGCCCATCCAGAAAGCCCTTAAAGTCGGTCAGGAAGTCCTCGTCCAGGTGGTCAAGGAACCGGCTGGTTCCAAGGGCGCGTTCCTCACCACATGGCTCTCCATCGCGGGACGGTTCCTGGTGCTTACGCCCGGACAGGAGCAGATAGGTGTCTCACGCAAGGTCACCGACCAGGCTGAACGGGCGAGGCTCAAGGAACTGATCGCCGGCATCCAGCCCGGAGAGAACATGGGCGTCATCATACGCACCGCCAGCGAAGGAGCCAGCACCGACAGCATCCAGCAGGACCTGCAGTTCCTTAAAAAGCTTTACGCAGAGATACTGGAGAAGGCGGGCGAGGAAAAAAGCCCCTCCCTCATCTACCAGGAAGCAGACCTGGCTTCCCGCGCCGTGCGCGACTACCTCTCCGAGAGCATCACCGAGATATGGACGGACGACGAAGCGACCCAGAAGCGCCTTGAGGAGACCGTGGGGATCCTTTTCCCCGGCAAGGAGATCGTCAAGCTCCATAAGGATCCCCGGCATGGCATGTGGGAGCGCTTTGGCCTGCTCAAGCAGCTGGAAAGCGTGACGAGCAGGGAGGTCCTCCTCCCCTCCGGAGGGCGCCTTGTCTTCGATCAGACGGAGGCCCTCATGGCCATCGACATCAACTCCGGAAAGACACAGGGAAAGAGCAGCTTCGAGGCCATGGTCTTCCGCACGAACATGGAGGCGGCCGAAGCCATAGCCAGGCATCTGCGCCTGCGTGACATCGGCGGGCAGGTGGTCATCGATTTCATCGAGATGCGCGAAAAGAGCCATTGCGCCGAAGTCGAGCGCACCCTGCGCAATGCCATGCGCCGCGACAAGGCGAGCCATGACATCGGACACATGAGTTCCTTCGGGCTGCTGGAACTGGTCCGCCAGCGCACGGGCACCTCGGCCATATCCATCTCCACGGAACCCTGCCCCCATTGCCACGGCACGGGACTGCGCAGGAACATGGAATGGCAGTCGCTGCACGCCCTGCGCGACATCGAGATCAAGATGGGCAAGCTGAAGGACGGCGGCGGCAAAGGCAAGAAAAACGAGCAGCGCCAGGATCATGCGCCCTTCTGCTACGAATGTGATGCGGAGCTTGCCCTGTATGTGCTCAACCATAAGCGTGACAGGCTCTTCGTCCTGGAAGAGAAATTCGGCACGCGCATCGAGATAAAGATCAAGTGACCTTGACAGTGCCGTCCGGCGGCTGGTCCGCCGGACGGCACATTGGGAACGAGCCATGGTCCGTACTGTGCTGGTCCTGTTCTTGCTGGGCATCTGCGCTTTTTATTTCCATCAGAAGCAGCAGGCGGAAGTCCCTGCTGCGCCGCAGGAGCTGCTGAAGCTCGATGAGGGCAGCCTGATGGAATTGAAAAGGCACATCCCGTCTTCCGTGTTCGAAAAGGAGATCAGGCCGTTCTGGGATGGCAGCAGGGAGAAGGGATTGACGCCCGGCCAGGCAGAGGACCTTGCGGAGAAGCTGGAAACGATCGGCAGGGCCCTGGGCGGCAAGGCTGGCAGCGCCGTGGAAACGTTCCTGGGCGGAATGGATCCGGAACGGAAGGGGCAGGCGTCCGGCCTCCGCCATTGGATCGATGAGGGCATCGATGGCGCCAAGGCGCGGATGCCGGGCTGGAAAACAGTGGCGGAAGAGATGATCAATGGCCTGGGCAGGGTGCTTTCCAGGCTGTTCGACGGGGCTGCGGACCTTCTCCAGGGGAAATAGCCGCCTGTTCCGCTGCCGGCATGCCGGTTCAGGGGATGGTCTTTCCTTCGCGCAGTCCGGGATGCAGCTCGCCCATGGCTTCATACAGGCGGGCCAGGGCAAGGAGGCATTCCGCCCGGGATGAGATCTCGGCAAGCTCCGCCTCGGAAAGCGCGGACTGCGCCGTGAGCAGTTCCAGGTAGGTGCCGGACTGCACCTCGTAGCGCATTTTCGCGTCGGCATACGATTCCTGGGCGGC
>CACZQM010000022.1 GCA_902783285.1 uncultured Desulfovibrio sp.
CCTGTCCCGCCGACCAGGATGGGGATGCGCCCCTGGGCACGGGTGCCGGCGATGGCATCGGCGGCCAGCCTTGCCCATTGCCCTGCAGAGATCTTCTTGTCGCTTTCGAGCCAGCCGTAAAGCTTATGGCAGAAGGCGGCGCGTTCCGGTCCTGCCGGCTGGGCCGTTATGACAGGGAAATCCCGGTACACCTGGCGGGAATCCGCATTGATGATGTCCGCTCCCATCCCCCGTGCCGCCAGGGCTCCGGCAAGATGCAGGGCCGCTGCGGTCTTCCCAGCGCCTGTCGGCCCCGCTATGCAGATGATCCCGGTATCTTTGATCGCGTCCATGGCGGGAGGGCCGCTACTTGCCGGGCCAGGATGCCGGAAGGGAATAGGCCCTGCGCAAATGCGGGATCACCGATGCAGGGACGAGGGACCGGACGTCCCCGCCAAGCGCGGCGATGTTCCGCACGTTGGTGGAGCTGATATACATCCAGCGCAAGTCAGACATGAGGAAGATCGTCTGCACGCTTTCCTGCAGGTTGCGGTTCACCAGTGCCATCTGGAATTCATAGTCGAAGTCCGAAACGGCGCGCAGCCCCCTGAGGATCACCCGGGCCCTGTGCCTGATGGCAAAGTCGACAAGGAGCCCGGAAAAGGGGACCACGAGGATGTTTTTTGACCGGCTGAACACTTCCTGGACCATCGAGACCCTTTCTTCAAGGGAAAACAGCGGGTTCTTGCCGCTGTCCTGCGCGACGGCAACGATGATCTCGTCGAACAGCTCCAGACCGCGTGCGATGATGCATTCATGACCGTTGGTCATGGGGTCGAACGTGCCGGGATAGACGGCTATGCGCTTTTCACCCATACGAGGATCCTTGTGTTTCCGTAAAAGCGTTCCGTTTCCAGGACGAGCCCCTCCATCCCGCCGGCATTGAGGGGCAGCTGCTTTTCCACTTCCGCGATGAGGAAGCCCTCCTGGTCGAGCCATCCGTTGCGCAGGATGTGCTTGAGGGCCGGCTTGAAGAGCTCTTCCCCGTAGGGAGGATCGACGCAGATGATCTGGTAGGGCTGGCGGGGGGCGCTCCTGAGGATGCGGAGGGCGTCGTCTTCATGCACCTGGCAGCGGTCTGCAAAGCCCAGGGTTTCGGCATTCTTTTTCAGGCAGGCTGCCGCAGCGTGGTCTTTTTCCAGGAAGTCGGCAAAAACGGCGCCGCGGCTCAGGGCTTCGAAGCCAAGGCTCCCGCTCCCGGCAAAAACATCCAGGAAGCGGACAGCCCCCCAGACCACGCCCCTGGATTCCAGGATGGAAAACAAGGCTTCGCGCACCTTGCCCATGGCGGGGCGGTAGCCCTGACCGGAGACCGTGCGTATCTGCCGTCCCCGGCAGGATCCGGCAATGATGTGCATGGGAGCCGCCTTCATGTTTTGGGTGAAAAGGGAGTGCCTGCCGCAGAAGACAATACCCCTGCCGCAGAAAATATTCAATATTCAAATTGGTCCCGGCCTGTGAGCCATGCGCAGGGAGGGTTGCGCGGGGGCAGCGCTCGAGCTATGATGCCAAGGCGAGCCATGGCTGCTGCAGGCATAGCATGACCTGCGCCGGCCATGGCGCGTATATGGTCATCGCGTATGCTGCCTGTCATGATGGAACGATACTGGAAGGAAACCGCACCGTGGGGCCCCGTCCCCCCATGCCCCGGAGGGAGGACCTGGGACGATCTCATGGGGCTGGCGCTGGAAACAGCGCGGCAGGGGATGGAAGCCGGTGAAGTCCCCGTGGGAGCCCTGGTCATCGCCGGGGACGGGCGCATCCTGTCTTCGGCGCATAATGAGACCGTGATGTCCTGCGACCCCACGGCCCATGCCGAAGTGCTTGCCCTGCGCCGCGCCGCGCAGGCCGGTGGCAACCACAGGCTGGGCGGAGCCGTGCTCGTGGTGACTCTCGAGCCCTGCATCATGTGCACCGGCGCGATGTTGGAAGCCAGGCTTTCCGGCGTCGTTTACGGGGCGGCGGACGTGCGGGCGGGCGCGGTGTTTTCCCGCATGGAAGGGCTGCAGTATGCCGGGACAGGCGGCATACCATGGCATTACGGCGGCGTGCGCTCGAAAGAGTGCGCGGATCTGCTCAGGGAATTTTTCGCGCCCAGGCGCATAGGAAGCATCATCGAGTGAGGGAGGGCTGCCATGTCCGGCACCGTGGATGATTTGACTGTGGAATATGAGGAAGACGGCGTCATAACGATCAGGGAAACCGGCAAGACCGTGCTATCCAAGGGGGCATGGGCCACAGTCCTGTTCCGCTACCAGGAATGGGATGCCGAGGCCGGCCTGTACGGCCCTCAGAAATACGTGTTCAAGCGCTACAAAAAATGGGGCGGCGAGTACAGGCAGCAATCGAAATTCTCCCTGTCGAGCGACGATCAGGCCCGGCGTGTCGTTTCTGCACTGAACGGATGGCTTGAGGATGCAGGCCCCGGAGAGGAAAAGTAGGGGGCAGCAGGCCGATGGATATACGCCCCGGCACGATCGCCTCTGCGCAGCGTGTCCTTCTTGAAAGGACCATGTCCGGCTGGAAGGCACAAGGAGCCTCGCTCCTGGTCGTGGGCTCCAGCTGGGAACTGGATCCAGACTGGCTGTGGCGCAGGGGATTCGATGTCACCGTCATCGACAGGGCGCCGGACTTTTCCGGCATGCTCCGTGCTGCCAGCCCTAAGGTGGCATGCCGCCTTGGCGCCCCCGACGCCCTGCCGTTCGAGAACGGCAGCTTCGACTATGCCGTGCTCAACCACCAGCTTTACGCATCCCGTGATGCGGTCGGCAGGCAGGACATACTGCAGGAGGCCCTGCGGGTCGCATCCCGGAGCATCCTGGTGCTGGAATGGAACAGGCTTTTTTCGGGCAGGCTCAGGAGCGCAGCCGCCGGCAACGGCGCATCGTTGCTGTCCTGCGGGACAGCCTTGCCCTGCGCCTATCCCTGGGAGATGGCTTCGCTGTTCAGGCAGTGCTGCCCTGAACGGAAAACGGCCTGGCTTTCGACATGGCTGCCCGGAGAGGGATTCCTGCCCGGGAAGCTTTTGCGCCCCGTTCAGTCTGCCTGCCTGTCCCTGCCTCTGGGGGTGCTCATCGGCGTGCGCATCGACTGGCGGTCCGCCACGGGCAGCGCCCTTTCGCTGCTGGACAGGGCGAAGCAGAGCCTGCGCATCGCAGGCGAACGAGAAGAAGTTATGGGGAACGGCTTGCAGAGCGCCCTGCACAAGGAGCGCCCGCCGCTCCCCCTGAAGGAGCTTCATCCCGGGAGCGGCGGTCAGGGCTCCTGCGGCACGTAGGGGTTGAAGTAGCCGAAGCGCAGGTCCGGGCAGCTCTTGAGCAGGCGCTTGCGGAAATTGACCAGCCCCACGGAAGGACCGAAGATAAGGCCATCCAAAAGTTCAAGGTATGCTTCAGGGTCTATATTCAAATTCCTGCGTTGTATGAACTTTACGCCGCAGGTGTTGATCAGTTCCGTCAGGGCGGCGATCTCCTCCTCGCAGTCGGTGATCCCCGGGAAGTAAA
>CACZQM010000023.1 GCA_902783285.1 uncultured Desulfovibrio sp.
CCGGCCGCCAGGGCGTGGGAGCTGCCCTTGCCCCATGCGCCCTTGAGCGCGCAGATGCCCCCATTGAACCCGGGAAGCATGAGCAGTGAGGAGGCAACGGCCACATCCATGGGGATGGCAGGATGCTCCGGCAGCGACACCCCATCGCTTTCCGTCCAGGCATCACGCCCCTGGCGGAAGAGGCGCACGCCGCATCCCTGCAGTATCTCTTCCACGAGCGGAAGGATGGGCAGGCTGCGCTCCGGAAGCTGGAACGTGCAGCGCCTTTTCCAAAAAGCGGAACAGAAAACGAGGATGGCGCAAAAATCAGGGGGGAGATCTTCGTCCAGCAGGACCTTTTCGGGTATCATGCCGGAACATTCCAGCCGTACGGGAAGCCCTTTCTGCGACGGTATGACGTTGGTGAGGCGCACTCCCAGGCGCGGCATGAAGCGCCGTACAGCGGAAAGGTCGACGAGGAAGGATCCGTCGCCGGTTATCTTGGCGTGCGAAGTCTGGCCGGCGCAAAGACCGAACAGGAGCCAAAGGCACAGGGGAGAGCTGCCGGCATGGATGACCCTGTCGAAATTGACGCCTATCCCGCCCCCGGGAGCGCTCACGGCATCTCCGTTCTCTTCCCAGCGTATCTGCCCGCCCAGTTGATTCAGTGCTTTTATTCCGTCTATCACTTCGTCCGTCAGGCAAAGCCCGTCCAGCTTGACGGCCTGCCCGGATGCTGCGGAAGCCGCCAGGAAAAGAAGGGCATGCTTTGCGGATGCCGGTGCAGTCAGCCTGATGTCCACCGGATCCTGGCAGGGATCGAGGTTGAAGTAGCTGCGCCCGTCTTCCGTGCGGCTGAATGGTTCCAGCGACTGGAGAAGGACAAAAAGCTCACGGGAGAGGCGGGCGTCCCTCCCCATGCGGGCAGCACGGGATTCCCATGATGTGCGCAGGGACTTTTCCTTTTCAGGTGAGATCCTGCCGTTTTTGACGAAGCGCGCGAGCAGCTGCGTGCGCTTCATGACGAGGTGGATGATCTCCCCGTCCAGCTCCATCAATTCTTCAAGGTCGCTTTCCCTTGACTTCCTTATCCCTGAAAACGCATTTTTCCCGGGATCTCCTTCGGCGCGGATATCGCCCTTCCTCTGGAAAGGACGGCGATCCTTCTTCCTGGCATTTCCTCTATCGTCCATGCATGACCTGCTTTTTGCTTTGATGCCGGCTTTTTTCCGTCCGGCTTTTGAATGTGACATGATAACCGCAACATCTCCCACAATCAAGCTTTTTGAGGGCATGGACGCGGAGGCTCCGTAACGGTATACCCTCGTCAAGGACACAGGGAGGAACGATGAAAAAAAGTGCTGTTTTCGACCGGACGTTCCCTGCATGCGGCAGGACATGGCGCATGCGCGGCGCAGACATGGAAAGGCTCTGGGAGGAAATGACGGAAAAAGACGGTGAAGAACGCCTCCCTTACTGGAATGAGATATGGCCTTCTTCACTCGCGCTGGCAGGATGGCTCATGGAATCCGAAGAGGACATCAGGGGTCAGAAATGCCTGGACCTGGGCTGCGGACTTGGATTCACCGCCCTCGTAGGGCGGTGGCTGGGAGCCGAAGTCGTTGGAGCCGACTATGAAAGGGAAGCGCTTGCATGCGCAGAAGAAAACGAAAGGCTCAACGGGATAGAGGGCGTCAGCTGGGAATTGCTGGACTGGCGCGATGCGGAAGAGCACAGGGGGCGTTTCGACCGCATATGGGCTTCTGACGTGATGTATGAGCGCGAAGCGGCAAAGCCGCTGGCATCCTTCTTATCCACGGCCCTCAAAAAAGGAGGGCGCGCCTGGATAGCTGAGCCCGGAAGGAGCATCTTCCTTGAATTCATCCGCCTTCTTCCCCAGCATGGGCTGCATGAGCGCCGCCTATGCTCCCTCCCTGTCTTCCCGCTCATCCCACAGGAAGTGCCCGTCACTGTCACCCTATGGGAACTTTCATTCAGCGTATGAGCATGGCGTCGCCGTAGGAGAAGAAGCGGTATCCCGCAGAAACAGCTTCCCTATAGGCATCCAGGATGCGCTTCCGTCCGCAAAAAGCAGAGACGAGCATGAGCAGGGAAGACTTGGGGAGGTGGAAATTGGTGATGAGCTGGTCAGCCACCTTGAATTCAAAGCCGGGATAGATGAAGATGTCTGTCTTCCCCCGCCATCCTTCCTCAGGGATCTCCCCGCCGCAGGAGGCGGCGCATCCTTCCATGGTGCGGCAGGAGGTGGTGCCCACGGCGACGACAGGCCGTCCTTCCTTTTTTGCCTGGCGTATGGCTGAAGCCGTTTCCGGCGGTATCTGGGCGTATTCGCTGTGCATCGGATGGCTGCGTATGTCTTCTTCGCGCACGGGGCTGAACGTACCATATCCTACATGGAGGGTCACTTCAGCCCATTGGTATCCTGACGCAGCCAGTTCATCCCGCAACTCCCTGGTAAAATGAAGGCCGGCAGTCGGAGCCGCAACACTGCCTGCCATGTCCCTGCGTGCATAGAGGGTCTGGTATCGCGCGGCGTCAGATTCTTCTATCTCCCTCTTTATGTATGGCGGGAGGGGTATCTTCCCTATGGAGCGCAGGCACTCAACAAGATCCCCTTTCCACCGGAGCATGACAGAATGCATGCCAAACTCCTTTTTGCCCAGCACGGATGCACATATGACATCCCCAAACGACAGTTCGTCGCCTTCATGGATCGAACGGCCGGGCTTGAGCAGGACCTCGGATACGGCGCCGCGCCATCCCTCAGCAAGAGGCACCGAAGAATCCTCGAGGAGAGGGGGGGGGGAAAGCAGAAGCATTTCTGCCTTGCCTCCCGCAGGACGGCTGCCGGACAGCCGGGCAGGGACCACCATGGAATTATTGGCTACGAGCAGCGATCCTTTTTCAAGGTATTTCGCAAGCTGGCTGAAAACGGAATGGACAGGGCATCCGCCTTCCTTATCGATCACCATGAGCCGGGATGCACTCCTCTTCTCAAGGGGGTGCTGGGCTATGCATCCCTCAGGAAGCTCATAATCATAGCTGGACAGCAGCAAATCTTCACGGCATGGTCGCATATCATCATTCTCCTCAGGCAACGCACTTTTCTTATCCGCCTTCAAAAAAAAAATCCACATCCCGCTTAGCCACACTTAAATATCTCTATAACAATTTGAATTAAAAAAATAAAAAAAAATTACGAACAATAATGTTCACATGAGGTGCACAGGGGGGACATGAAATGCGGCTCCTGTGGAAAAAAAGGCAGCCACTAATGTGAAGGGAACATTACTTAAACTTATGTGAATTTTTTTGTTGCTATTTTATCAAATAATTTTTATAAGTTATCTGTAAAAAGAACAAGGGGCGCCCCCCTTTAAACCACTACAAGGAAATCATTATGAATTTGACCATCCAAAAGGAAAAGATCATAGACGGCCTTCAGAAGTCTGCATCTTTCATACCAAGCAAGGCAGGAGCTGCCTACCTGCGTTCCATATGGCTTAAAGCGGAAATACAGGACGGATCAGGCTATGTCGTCGTCATGTCCACCGATGCGAGCGTTGAATTCACGGGGAGATATCCAGCAGACGTCATCGAAGAAGGCGTTGCCGGCATCAATGGCAAATCCTTTGTGGAACTCCTCCGCAAGCTTCCCGGAGGCGACATAAAGATAAGGACGGACGGTGAAAGCCATGTCCTCCTTGTCGAACAGGGGCGCCGGTCTTACAAGATGCCCACGGTCGATCCCGTCTGGTTCCAGCCGCTCCCGCCTTTCCCTGAAGAGGGGGCCGTGCTCTGGTCAGGGGACTTTTTCCAGGATCTCATAGACAAGGTCGCCTTCTGCTGCAGCGACGACGACAGTTCAGAAGCCCTTTCATGCATCTACATGAATGCAAGGGAATCCGGCAAGGTCGATGCCTGCGGTCTGAACGGACATCAGTTTGCCCTGGTGCGCTTCATCAACGACTCGCTTGCCGGGCTCATTCCTGAAGGCGGCCTGCTTTTGCAGAAGAAGTATGTGGCGGAGCTGCGGAAATGGCTCGGGAGCGACGAGATCATGCTCAATGTGAGCGAAAGGCGCTTCCATGTGAGGACCGGAGCAGGAGACGAGACCCTGAGCATCCCCCGCAGCTCCAATTTCACCTATCCCGACTACACCGCGTTCATGTCCCGTCTTGAAAGCGGTGACATCTCAAAGCTTGAACTTGACCGGAAGGAAACGATCGATTCCCTGGACCGGCTGCTCATCTTCGAAACGACAGGCGTATGCTTCACCCTCAATCCGCACAGCGTCGAACTTACGGCGAAAGGACACGAGGTCGGCCAGGCTGCGGAGCAGATAGAGCAGGAATATGATGGCAGCCTCAGGTCCATCACCTTCCCGCCCCGTGACCTCATGGAGATACTCGGACATTTCCAATCCGGATCCATCAGGTATACCTTCACTGGGGCTGAAGGCCCCTGCGGCATAACCGGTCCGGAAGATGCCGACTACATCGTCATCCTCATGCCCATGAAAGTGGCTGAAACGACATACTATACCGAAGAGTGAATCATTGGCTGGCGCGTGACTGCCGCGTACCGCAAGGGAGGAAAACAAAGGCTTTTCCTCCCTTTTTTATTTAACAGTTCATCAAAGTTATTAAAAACACACCAGAGTGGCTTTCAGGGCTCTTAAAAACGATATTTTTAAGGTGTTGAGCATTTGTGTTTTGTTTTTTTTTAAGATAAAATAGACCCTTCATTAAGCCACATTTAAAAAGGTCGATCCCATGTCTCAGGAAAAGCTCCAGCCGGGAAAAAGTCCGGGCAGCGATTATAACGCGGATAAGATAACGGTACTCGAAGGTCTTCAGGCAGTGCGCGTGCGCCCCGCCATGTACATAGGCAGCACCGACTCCAGAGGACTGCACCATCTCGTTTATGAAGTTGTGGACAATTCCATAGATGAGGCGATGGCTGGATTCTGTGACAAGGTTGAGGTGATACTGCACATCGACAACAGTGTCACCGTGCGCGACAACGGGCGCGGCATACCTGTCGATCTGCACCCCAAGCTCAAGATACCCGCCCTCCAGGTGGTCATGACCAAGCTGCATGCTGGCGGCAAGTTTGACAATGATGCCTACAAGGTTTCCGGCGGTCTCCACGGTGTCGGTGTTTCCTGCGTGAACGCCCTTTCCGCATGGATGGAAGTCACGGTGCGCCGTGATGGCAAGCGCTGGCGCCAGCGTTACGAGCGCGGCGTCAACGTCACTCCTGTGGAGAAGATAGGGGATTCCGAAGGGCACGGGACAACGGTCCACTTCCTCCCTGACGAAGAGATATTCGAAACTGTCGAGTTTTCGTTCGACATCCTCCAGAAGCGCTTTGAAGAGCTTGCCTACCTCAACAAGGGCTTGATCATCACCTGCACGGACGAGCGCACCAACCAGACGCACACCTACCATGCCGAGGGTGGGCTCAGGCAATTCGTCGGCGATATCAACGCCGGCGATTCCGGCCTGCATCCTGTCATAAGCGGCGAGGGGGTGCAGGACAAGATATCGGTCGAATTCGCCCTGCAGTACAACAAGGGCTTCAACGAAAAGACCCTTACCTTTGCCAATAACATACGCACGCACGAAGGGGGCACGCATCTCCAGGGGTTCAAGACGGCGCTCACGCGCGCCATCAATAATTACCTGAAGAACCAGCAGGAGGCGCAGAAGAAGAAAGCCAAGGTGGAATCCCTTTCCGGTGATGACGTGCGCGAAGGACTCACCGCCATCGTGAGCGTCAAGCTGCCGCAGCCGCAGTTCGAAGGGCAGACGAAGACCAAGCTGGGCAACAGTGAAGTAGCCGGCATCGTCAACACCATCGTCTACAATATCCTTGATACGTATTTTCATGAGAATCCCAAGGACATAGAGATCATCCTTGAAAAGGCCACGGAAGCTGCCCGCGCCCGCGATGCGGCCCGGCGGGCCCGTGAGCTCGTGCGCCGCAAAAGCGCTTTTTCTGACAACCAGCTTCCGGGTAAGCTGGCTGACTGCCAGAGCAAGGATCCTTCGGAGTGCGAGATATTCATCGTAGAGGGCGACTCTGCAGGCGGTTCCGCCAAGCAGGGGCGCAATCCCAATACGCAGGCCGTGCTCCCCCTGCGCGGCAAGATCCTCAATGTCGAACGTGCGCGCTTCGACAGGATGCTCGCCAGCGACACCATAAAGAGCATGATCACGGTCATGGGGGTGGGGATAGACGACAACCTGGACTATTCCAAGCTGCGCTACAACAAGATAATCATCATGACTGATGCCGATGTCGACGGCGCGCATATATGCACGCTCATGCTCACGTTCTTCTTCCGGTATTATCCCAAGCTGATAGAAGACGGGCACATCTTCATAGCGCAGCCTCCGCTTTACGGAGTGCGCAAGGGGATATCCGGTTCCATACAGTTCCTCAAGGACGACGACAGGCTGAACGAGTTTCTGCTGCAGCGCCTCTCGGAAGGTGTCTCTGTGTCCGTATCTGAAGGGAGCAGCTTCAGCGGACCGGCGCTCATAGATGAGCTCAAAAAGATCGACGCACTGGAGAAGAATGTGGAAGAGGCGGAAAACTCCGCCATATCCCGTGAGCTTTTCCTCTCCCTCCTGCGCTTTGGAAGACCCTTGGACACCGGGGAGATCAAAGAAGGCATACCTGATGACTTCAGGGGCTGGATGAAGCAGCAGGGCTACGAAATGGTGCTCGATGTGGAAAAATATGAGGAAGAAGAGCGTGTTTTCCTCATCATCGAGAACAAGAGCGGGCATAAGACCAGGATGGCGCTCGAATTTTTCCATTCGCGCATGTATCGCAATGCCCTCGGACTCTGGACCTCGCTTGGGGAAGCGTTCGGCGAGTTCCCCGTAAAGATATCGTCATCGGATGAGTCCAAGGAGGCCGGCGACCTGTTCAAACTGCGTGAGCTGGCTTATGAGCTGGCGCGCAAGGGCTTTTACATCCAGCGGTACAAGGGCCTTGGCGAAATGAATCCCGACCAGCTTTCCGTCACCACCATGGATCCGGAGAAGCGCAACCTTCTCAAGGTGAGCATAGAAGACGCCCAGGCTGCTTCCGATGCCATCGAGGAACTCATGGGAGACCAGCCGGACCTCCGTCGCGAATTCATCGTTAAGAATGCCCTCACCATGGATCAGCTTGACATATAAGCGCATTTCCCAAGGAGAACACCGTGGCTGAATTTCTTGTGGACATAGAAAAGGAACTGCGCAGCTCCTATCTTGCCTATTCCCTCAGTGTCATCATAGGACGCGCCATCCCCGACGCACGTGACGGGCTCAAGCCTGTGCACAGGCGCATCCTTTACGCACAGTCCCAGATGTCCAACACCTACAACCGGCCGACCAAGAAAAGCGCCCGCGTCGTCGGCGATGTCATAGGCAAATACCATCCTCACGGCGACACAGCGGTATATGACGCCCTCGTGCGCATGGCGCAGGATTTCAACATGCGCGACCCCCTTGAAGAAGGGCAGGGAAACTTCGGGTCCCTGGACGGCGACAAAGCCGCCGCCATGCGATACACCGAAGTGCGCATGTCCAAGCTTGCCTCGGAATTCCTCAACGACATCGAAAAGAAAACGGTGGACTTCCACCCCAACTATGATGGCTCGGAACAGGAGCCGGAGGTGCTGCCGACCAAGGTACCCAACCTTTTGCTCAACGGATCTTCAGGCATAGCCGTGGGCATGGCCACGAACATCCCTCCGCACAACCTCGGGGAATTGTGTGACGGGCTCCTGCGCCTTATCGATGATCCGGAATGCCCTGTCGACGACCTCATGCAGTCCATCAAGGGACCGGATTTCCCGACCGCCGGCTTTGTCTATGCCGGGCAGGGATTGCGTGACGCCTACCATACGGGCCGCGGCGTGATAAAGGTGCGCGGCCGGGTGGAAGTCAAGGAACAGTCCAAGACCCAGCATCTCGTCATCCGCGAGATACCCTACGGTGTGAACAAGGGCGAGCTTGTCAAAAAGATAGCCGAGCTCGTCAATGAAAAGAAGATCGACGGAGTGACCGACCTCAAGGATCTTTCTGACAAGAAAGGCATACGCATCATCGTGGCCCTGAGGCGCGGCACCATTCCCGAAATGGTCATCAACGGTCTGTACAAGTACACGCCGCTGGAATCGTCTTTCGGCATCAATATGCTGGCCGTCGTGGACAACAAGCCTCAGCAGCTCAATCTCCGGACCGCTCTCGGATGCTTCCTGGACCACCGCCGCGAGGTCGTCATACGGCGCACGCGCTTCGATCTCGAAAAGGCGCAGTTCCGCTCGCATATCCTTGAAGG
>CACZQM010000024.1 GCA_902783285.1 uncultured Desulfovibrio sp.
AGGGCGTGCCGGTCATCTATTCGCTCGGCAACGCCATCTCCAACATGAGCATCATCAATTCGCGGCTGGGCCTCGCGGCCACGCTCCGCTTCGTCTGCGACCCCCTGACGGGCGAGAAACGGATGCTGGAGCCGGAGCTCCGCTTCCTGTGGTGCACGCTGCCGGAGCGCCTGCTTCCGGACAGCTATGCGAGCGTGTTCATAAAAGAATGGGCCAGCCGCCGCAGCGACTGGCTCACTCCATCAGATTTCGATAATATGATCTCGACCTGGCAGCGTGTCAAGGACACGTGCGGGATCGAAGATTAATCCCGAAGACTATTTGCCGTATCCGTTGTAGACATCGTACTTGGCCTGGTATTCAGGATCGGTACGGAAACGGAAGCAGGCGTTCTTGATGTACTCGGCGAGGCTCACCTTGACTTCCTCGTCGTTGCAGAGCTCGAAGCCCTTCTCGAACGGCTCGATGCAGCCCTTGAGGTACTTCTCGAATTCGCCCATCAGCGCGAGGTACTTGTTGTTGTCGTACTCCTCGTCGGCCTTGGCGCCGGTCTCGACAGCCATGTCATAGAGCAGCACACCCTTGCCGATGTAACCCCACTCGTAGTTCGGGTTGACCTCGGTCGACTTCTCATAGGCGGCGAGCGCCTCCTCGTACTGGCCGAGTTTCTTGCGGGCGTTGCCTTCCACATAGTAGAGGGAAGCGTTGTCCGGCTCATTCTTCTGGGCCTCGGCGAAGAGGTCGAAGAGCTGGGCGGTGTCCTCGCCGCTGTTGATGTAGTAGTTGATCAGGCCGATCAGCAGGCTCTGGCTCTCCGGGAACTTCTGGGAACCGACGGTCAGGTAGTTCTTGGAAGCCTCCTTGTCGCCCAGGCGCTCGGCGATGTCAGCCAGCTTGGCGTAGGTCTCGCCGCTGGTGCCGTAGTAGCCGTAGGAGAGGCAGTCCTCGAAGAACTTCTTGGCGCGCTCGAAATCGAAGTTGTTCCAGGCGGTCAGACCGGCATTGTACATGGAGTTGGTGTCGACCTGGCTGAGCGGAGCGGTGGCGGCAGCCTTGATAGCCTTCTCGAAGAGGAGGGAGGACTTGCCCAGATCGCCCAGGGAGTAGGCGTTGTAGGCCTCCTCGGTGTATTTGTCCTTGATGGACTCGAGGGCGGTGGTGATATCCTTGGTCTTCTGGCCCTTCTCATCGAGCTCGGCGGCCTTGGCGTAAGCCTCGACGGCCTTGTCGAGTGCATCCTCGACGATCGGCTTGGTGACCTCGATCACGCGGAGCGTGCCGGTCTGGTCGAAGTAGAGGTTGCGGGTAGCGAACTCGCGCTTGGTCATCACCTGACCGCCGACCTCGACCTGGGACTCGCCGGTCGGGCGCTCATTGCCGGGGAGAAGCTGGAACTCAGCGCTGCTCATACCGACCCAGGCAGTACCCTGAGCTGCATTGTATGCTTTGATGAGGGCATCGCCATACTTGAGCCAAGTAGCGGTCTTGGTGTTCTGCTTGACGTTCTCGACGGCAGCCAGTGCCTTCTCGACAGCGGCGGCCTCTTTGCTCTGCGCCTGTGCGTTCACTGCAACCGAGGCAGCGATCGCAAGAATTGCTAAAATCTTTTTCATGGGGTTATACGTTAATTAAATTAGTTTCGAAGTTATTCTGTCTCTGATGCGGTCTGTTCCGCTTCCGGCGCTTCCTCCGGGAGTTCTTCCTCCGCCTTGGCGACCGGTGACACCGCGGCGATTGCATCCCCTTCCCGGATGTTGATCAGTCTGACGCCCTGTGTGGCGCGGCCGGCGACCTTGATGTCCGAAACGGCCATCCGGATCGTCAGTCCAGTCCTGGTGATGATCATCAGATCATTCTCCTCAGTTACGCTCTTAATTGCAACAAGCGGGCCAGTCTTGTCGGTGATGTTGATCGTCTTGACGCCCTTGGCGCCGCGGGAGGTCAGTCGGTACTCCTGCGGATCGGAGCGCTTGCCATAGCCGTTCTCACTGACTACCAGGATGGTATGGGCAGCGAAGTCCTCCGCCTGCGGG
>CACZQM010000025.1 GCA_902783285.1 uncultured Desulfovibrio sp.
AGCTTACCGTGCTCCCTGCCCGTTGTGAAGGCCCCGCCAAAGACGCGCCCTCCGGCGCTCCCATGGGGCCGGCGGAGGATCCTGGGGGAAGCCTTTTGACCAGCGGCATCACCGCCCCGTGCATGGTCCACCTTGCCAGACGTTCCTCCCGGGAAAAGACAGATCCCAGCCATTGCTTGCATGCCGTCAACGCATCAGGCGTTCCAGCGGCCAGAGCTGAAGCCTGCAGGGGAAAACCCGCCATCCCCCGTCTTGACACGCATTTTTTCCATTTCTATAGTCCGCGTATGGCATGCTTCCCATGCCTTCCCGATACATCCAGGGGATACGCCATGCGTGCAATGCGCCTTCTGCTCAGCTTCTTCGTTCTCTTTTCCCTTGCTTTCCCCGCATCCAGTGCGTCCGCAGCAGACGACGGCAAGCCATGCCGCGTCCTGTACGTGGAAGGCGGGCCCTTCGGCAACTACCAGCAGACCCTGGCATGGACAGCGAGGGGGCTGGAACATCTGGGGCTCATCGACAACGGCCAGGTGGAGATTCCGAAAGATACAGAAAGCGCCAGGGAGATGTGGCTGTGGCTCGCGGACCACGCCAGGGGGAAGATCCGTTTCCTGCGGGATGGCTTTTACAGCGCGCAGTGGGACAACGATGCCCGGGGCATCATCAAAAACGTCATCAAAGAACGCGTGCGCGCGCGCGGCGACGTGGACATGATCATCGCCATGGGCACATGGAGCGGCGTGGACATGGTCGAGGAAGACCTGGGCATCCCCGTCTTCTCCATGAGCGTGACCGATGCGGTGAACGCGGGGATCGTCCTTTCCACCGAAGATTCCGGCAGGGACAATGTCCACGCCCAGCTCGATCCGGGCAGGTTCAAAAAGCAGATCACCCTGTTCCATGAGATCTTCCACTTTAAAAAGCTGGGCGTTCCCTTTGAGGATACGCCGGATGGCCGCAAGACAGCCGCCATGGACGAGATCGAGGAGACCGCCGCGGAGCTCGGCATAGAACTGGTCAAGAGCTCCGCCGCGCTGGACCTCCCCAATACGGAAAAAGCCTTTGCCAATCTCAAGGGCTGCATCGAGGATCTCTCCCGCAGATCCGACGCCATCTACCTCACCTACACATCCACGCCCATGAACAGGATCCAGGATCTGATGGCGCCTGTCATCGCTGCAAGGCTGCCATCCTTTGCGCAGGCCGGCCCCGATCTTGTGGAACATGGTGTGCTGATGAGCCTTTCACAAGTCGACTTCCGGGATATCGGCATGTTCCAGGCGGAATCCATCGCCGCCGTCTTAGGCGGCAGGAAAGCGCGGGAAGTCAATCAGATCTTCGAGCCGGAACTGGGGCTCACCATCAATCTGGGCACTGCCATGCGCATCGGCTGGGACCCCCCCCTGGAGGTCCTGGCCGCCGTGGACACGATCTACCCCAAGAGCCCCCTGGGGCAAAAATGACATGAAGGACTGGCGCAGGTTTTTCATCTGCGGGCTGGCCACCCTGCTTTGCGCGCAGATGCTCTACGGAGCGCTGGTCTTTTCTTCCCTGTACAAGCATTTCCAGGCGCCTGCGCTCCATCTGAACAGCATCGTATGCCGTGACATCGCGGTCCATCTGAGCCTCATCACGCGCGCCGGCAAAAAGCTCCCCCTGAAAACGGCAGCCAGCGTCATCGACAGATACTACGGCCGCGTCGAAGCCGACGACATCCTTGTCACAGACCCTGCCTTCCGCGTGCTCGTCCAGATGAGCAGCGGACGCACCGCCGCCCTGCCCCTTCCTGAAGATCACGCCCCAGGACAGGCCCTTCCGGAAAAATACTCCGTCGGAAAAAGCATCTGCACCAGCCATGCTGTGGAAGACAGGCACGGCAAGATCCAGGGGCATGTCTTTGTCATCACGGACCGTTCCCGGATATCTTCCCGGCTTGCAGGGGCCATGAACGACCTGCTGATGCGCTTCCTGGCGGTCAGCCTTGCGGAATGCGCAACATTCGCCGTCCTCCTCGCGCTTTTCCGCATGCTGGGACGCCGCCGCCGTCCAAGCTTCCTGCAGCGCATGGCAGCCATGCATGATAACGCCTGCCTGCGGGCCTGCTTCCTCATCCCCCTCTGCCTTGGGCAGATGCTCTTTCTTTTTGCCGTCAGCCCGCACCTTGCCCATATCTATGATGACGGGCTGTCACGCACCGGATATCAGATCGCGCAGCAGACCCAGTGGGAACTGTCGCGCCTTGTACGGATGGGGATGCCGCTGGACGCCATCTCCGGCCTGGACAGATGGATGATGCAGCGGCAGGACGGGATGCCCGCCCTTGGCATGGCCATCTCCGATCCGGAAGGGCGCATCATCAGCGCAGCCGGAAAGACCGGTCCCCTGTCAGCGGAAAAGTGGCGCGGGCTGGCATCCGGGACCCGCGTCATCTTCAGGGACATCCTCGGGGATGCTGGCTCCATCGCCGGAGGCGTTTCCGTCGTGATGGACTGGAAAAGCGCCGGTGAAAGCCTGCGCTCCGTCCTTCTTGACACGCTTGCCATGACGGTCGTGGCGGCCATCTTCCTGTGCGAGCTCCTTTTCCTCATCCTCAGGCCTGCTTCAGGCGCGGAGGGGGCTCCCGCCCCCCCGTCCCTCATGCGCCCCGCCATCTTCTTCTGCATGTTCGCCCACGAACTCTCCTGGCCCTACGTGCCCATCAGGGCGGGCCAGCTGGGGCTGGAGCTCTGGGGGTTGCCGCCCGACATCGTCGCCGGGCTCCCCGTTTCCTGCGAGATGCTCACGGCCGGCGCAGCCATGCTCCTGGGAGGAGCGTGGAGCCAGAGGCACGGCTGGCGCGCCATGCTCCTTTGCGGTGCGTGCCTCTGCGGACTGGGGGCGGGGGCTAGCAGCCTGTCTTCCAGCGCCCTGCCCTTCCTTTTCTCGCGCGGGGCATGCGGCCTGGGCTACGGATTCATCAACCTCGCGGCGCAGGTCTTCGTCATCGCCCATTCAGACCAGGACAACCGCGCAGGCAACCTTGCCTTCATGTTTGCCGGGCTCTATGCCGGATCGCTGTGCGGCAGCACCCTGGGCGGGCTCCTTGCCGACCGCCTGGGTTACCAGGCATCCTTCACGGCTTCCTGCGCTGCGCTCCTCGCGGCGGCCGCGCTCCTGCATATCTTCCTCCCCCGCGGGGATTGGCATGCAGCTCCCGCCATCTGCAAAGGACCGTCCGGCGGCGCGCTGCGTTTCCTGGGTGACCGCCGCATGGCCGCCCTGTTCCTGTTCGTGGTGGTCCCCAACGCGCTCATCACCGTCTGCCTGTGCCAGTTTTTCGTGCCCCTCGCCCTGGACAGGGGCGGCGTTTCACCTGCAAGCATAGGGCGGGTATTCCTGTTTTATTCGCTCATCGTCATGTTTGCCGGGCCCGCACTGGGCCGGGCCGTCGACAAGTCCGCAACCATGGTCCGCCCCCTTGCCTGCTCCATGATCCTGGCTGCCGTGAGCGTGGCCGCGCTCCTCTTCCTGGACGGGATGCCCGGCACCCTGCTCTGCATGGCCGCCCTTGCCATGAGCACCTCCATCGCCTCCAACGGGCAGGGGGCATATGCCCTCTCCCTGCCCGCAGCGGAACGCTTTGGCCGGGAAAGGACCATGGGCGCCTACAACGTGGCCATGCGTGCCGGACAGGTGCTGGGTCCGCTCTCCCTGGGCGTCATGGCATCGCTGTGGAGCGCGCAGGCCGGACTTGCCGCCCTTTCCGCCCTTGCCCTTGCCTGCGGGCTGCTTTTCCCTGCCTTCACCTCCGCAGCGGAACGCCGCGGCAGGACGCGCCGGTGCGCTCCACAGGCGCCCGAAGGACCCCAAAGATGAACAGGGACGGCTTTCTGCTCGCCCCTGCCCGCGAGAAGCATCTGGGGGAACTGGCCCGCCTTGCCCGCAGCGTCGAGCAGGCCCTGTCCAGCCGCGACATGTTCGTCGCGGATGATGCGGACTTTTTTGCCTCCGTCATGCGCGGACAGGGCAGCATCCTTGCGGCCGAAGACCGCTCGGGCCGCCTGGCGGGGGCAAGCGTGATACGCTTTCCGGCGGCGGATGCCGCGGACAACCTCGGGCGGGAATCCGGGCTGGAAGGGAAGGATCTGGCACGCGTCAGGCACTTGGAAGCCGTCTTCGTGAGGGAGGACTGCCGCGGGCGCGGGCTCGCCGCACGGCTGGTGCGCAGGAACATGGAACTGACCGCACCTTCCGGCAGGGACCTCTCCCTGGCCACCGTGTGGCCGGGCAATCTTGCCAGCCTGCGCCTCCACTTTTCCCTTGGACTGAGCATACGCGCCTTCGCGTTCAAATACGGGGGCAGGCCGCGCTTTGTCCTGCTGGGCGGCGATGGGCTGCGGCTGGGGGAGCCAGGCATGTTCTCCCCTTCCCTGGATCTCGACCGGCACAGGGCGCTGCTCGCACGCGGTCTTGCCGGATGTGCGGTGCGCACGCAGGAAGATGGCAGGGATTTCGTCGTAGGCTACGCCGCTCCCCTGGCTACGTGCGCTTGAAGCAGAGCATGGTGATGTCATCGGACTGCGGCTCCATCCCGCGATGCTCTTCCACGGCCTGCATGACCTTCCGGATCACTTCTTCGACCCCTGCTCCGTGCAGCCCTTCAAGCACCTGCCCGATGCGGTCCTCGCCAAAAAGCTCCTGCTCCTTGTTCATGGCTTCGGAAACGCCGTCCGTGTAAAGCAGGCAATACTCTCCATGCCCGAGCACGGCACGGCAGGGCTTGAACTCCATTCCCGGCATGGCTCCGACCAGGGGACCGCTCGTTTCGGCAAGCTTCCGCACCGGCGTCCCTTCTCCTGCC
>CACZQM010000026.1 GCA_902783285.1 uncultured Desulfovibrio sp.
CCGTGTTCAACGGCCTGATCGTCGGCCCGGTGGTGTACTTCGCCTATGTGCGCGCCCCCGGCGACCCGGTGAGCGTCGGCACGCTGCTGTTCAACATGGTCACCGTGGCCTTCGGCGAGCTGGTGGTGTGCTACGTGCTGGGCCTGCCCATGCTGTACGCGCTGAAGAAGCTGCCCGAGAACGTGCTGAAAGACTGATACCAAACTCAATCAGGATTTGTCTTTATTTTGTTTGATATTGGTATTAACAATAAAGTCGGGGGCTGCCTCATTTGAGGCAGCCCCCTATATGTTTACCCTCACTTCTCCCCTCGACGCCGGATCGCCGCCACGACGGTCAGCACCAGCCACACGGCCAGCGCCACCACCAGGAACCCGATGATGGCGTAGGGCCAGGAAAAACTCAGCCGATGCTGGAAGGGTGCCTCTGTGACGAACCAGTCCTCCGCCATCAGCGCAAAGGCCCCCTGCCTGCCGTAGTCGCCGCCCCGCTGATAGGGCCCCGCCAGCTTGAGCATGCCGGTGGTTTTGTAGGCGTTGAGATTGACGATCAGCGTCGCAAGGTTCACTGCCAGGGACGCGCCAGCGGCGGCCAGCAGCCGGAACCTCCGCCCCATGCGGTGCTCCCGGCCCAGCTCCTCGTCCCGCGCTTCTTCGCCGGCGCGGCTCGCGATATACTCCAGCACCAGGTCGTAATCCTCCGGACACACGAACACCTGGCTCTGGAACACCGCCTGCTTCAGGATCAGCAGGTCGCTGTCCCGGCGCTGGATGATCCGCCGCACCCCGGAGAGAAAGCACTTCGAGTTGCGGGACATATTGTGCAGGTTGGTGGTGGTGCCCAGCGCCTGGCCCGCGCGGCCCGTGGCGAGGCCCGCCACCAGCGCCACCGCCGCCAGCGTGTCGGTGGTGTTACGCTCCGCCTGGGAATAGACCTGGGCCACGAATTCATCGGTCATGACGAAATGCAGCCGCATCACGCCCCGGTAGGCCAGCAGCATGATGCCGTAGATCAGCAGGCCCACGCCCACGCAGCCGCCCAGGAAGATCAGCCCCATGACCAGGCCGGGGACGCTGCCCCAGTTGCCCATCGCCATGGCGATCAGGCCCATGGCCAGGCCCATGGCGCCGGTGATCTTCAGCATCATCCGGAATATCGTCAGGTTGCGGCGCAGATCCAGCGGGTAGGTCCAGTGCAGCACGCCGTTTTCGTCCACCGTCACCCGGTTGGCAAGGTTTTGCTCCTCCATGTCCATGCCTCCATGGCGGCCCGAAGGCCGCCATTTTCTTATCAAGATCAATATCAGTTATAGTAATTCGCGTCCTGCTGCATGCAGCGCACGATGTCGTCCAGCGCGGCCAGGGTCTCGTCGCCCTCGCCGTTGACGTACTTTACGGTGTAGATCACGGTGCCCTGGGGCGTGCTCTCGATGATGCGCAGCGCGTCGATGATGAAGCCCTGCAGGCGGTAGGAGTACAGGCCGGCGGGCAGCTGCTTGCCGCCCACGTCGTAGTACTCGTACTCCACATAGCTCACCAGGTCTTCGCCGTACTGCTGCTGCATGTGGGGCGTCCACTGCTCGCGGATGTACTCAGCGGGGTCGCCGAGCCTGTCGCCGGTGCGGTACACCAGCACATAGGGGATCTTGCCCTCGCCGCTGAGGCTGACATACAGGCCGTCCTCTGCGTCATAGAGGGCGCTGAAGGCCGGGTTCACGGCGGTGGAGAAGCCCAGCTCCGGGCAGGAGAGGATCTTCATGCCGGTGACGTCCGGCGCGCCCTTGGTGTCCGGAGCGCCGTCGTCGGGGTTCTGGGGCTTCGAGTCGTCGCAGCCGGGCAGGTTGTCGCCGGAGCCGCCCTCCAGGATCGCCCCGCCGCCGGAGGCCCCGGCGTTGTAGTAGTAGTCGGCGTCGCCCTGGTACGCGGCGACGGCCTCCTCCAGCGCGGCGACGGTGGCGTCGCCCTCGCCCTGGAAGTACTTGGCGATGTACATCATCGTGCGGTCCTCCCGCCGGTCATAGGCGCGGATCATCTCGATCACATAGCCCTGGTAGCGGTAGGTATACTTCGCCGCCACCACGCTCCTGCCGCCCAGGGTGGTCTGGCCCAGCTCCTCCACGGCGATCAGGTCCTGGCCGTACTGCTGCTGCATGTAGGGCGTCACCTGGTTGTCGATGTAGGCCTCCAGGTCCTCCGGCGGCTCGGCCATCGCATAGAGCTGGGCGAAGGGGATGTAGCCGTATTCCTCGGTGTAGATGTACACGCCGTCGCCCTCCACATAGGCCGTGCCCGCCTGGGAGGAGGTCAGCGTGGAGAAGCCCTGCTGGGGCACGGAGACGATGGTCCTGCCCTGGTAGGTGTCGGGCCGCTCCTGGTCCTGGGGAACGGTGGGCGGCACAGGGGCCTCGGTGGGCTCGGGCTCCGGCTCGTTCTGGGGCGCGGGCGTGCCGCCGGTGTAATAGGCCGCGTCGGGCTGGTAGTAGTAGGCCGCGATGCAAAGCGCCGCCAGGCAGTCCTCGCTGTCGTCGGCGTAGTAGCGGGCCTCGTAGCGCACGAAGCCGTCCTCCCGCAGCGCGAACAGCACGAAGCACACCCTGTCGCGGCCGCCGGCCCTGTAGGTGTACATCGCGCCTGTCATGTCGATGCCCGCCACGGTGTACTTCTGCGGCTGGCCGGCGCTGATCAGGTCGCTGCCCAGGTCGTCCTTCATCTGGGGCGTGAACACATTGTTGAAGTAGCCCTGCGCATCGAACTGGCTGCCGGGGGCGTCGGCCCGGGCGATCATCAGCCAGGGGCTGTCCGCGTCGCTGCCCAGGTCGATGTACACGCCCAGCTCCTCATAGTACCAGTTCAGGCTCGGGGCCGTGAGGGTGGAGAAGCCCTGCTCGGGGCAGGCGACGATCTGGTAATCCGACGTGTCGCCGGCGTCGCCGATGGGCGCGCTGCCGATGGCGAAGTCCTCCGCGCCGCCCACGGCCAGCATCGAGGCCGCCAGCAGCAGCGCCACGAGCATCGATACGAGTTTACGCATGGTGTCTGCCTCCTTGAAATGGATTTGGATGGTTCATCGTGTGATGGTATAGTCCACGCCCCGAAGATAGTAATCCCGGGAGGCGTCGTCGATGATGCGCAGGTTGGGATTGCTGTAGGCGTTCGGGTCCAGGCTGTAATCGTCCCAGAAGCCCGCCTCGGCCCGGTAGACCTCCCCGGTCTCGCTGTCATAGAGCCGCTCGTAGCCCAGCGTGGCGTCGCTGCGCTGCTGGGAGAGGATGTCGTAGCTCGTCTGGCGGCTTTCCCAGGCGGCGTTGCAGCTGTCGCAGGCGGCCTGCATGCCCGCGGCCATCTGCCGCACGATCTCGGCCTCGTCCTCCGCGGCCTGCAGGCTCTGTCGGATGAATTCCTCGTCAAAGGTGAAGGAGCCCAGGCAGCGGTTCAGCACGCCCTCCAGCTCAATCAGCTCGCCCTGGGGCGCCAGGAAGCCCATGAAGTCGTACACGATATCTGGGTTCACGTCCACGCCGGACATGTACAGGCTGGCGCCGATGCGGGTGGGCTGGGCCGTCACCATGCCCTCGCAGGCCTCGCCGGACTCCGAATTGAAGGCGATGCGGGCCACGGCGTTGTCATAGCAGGTGGGCGGGCAGGGCTTCTGGCTGGGGAACCGCTGGAGCACCTCCACGTCCCGCAG
>CACZQM010000027.1 GCA_902783285.1 uncultured Desulfovibrio sp.
AAAACAGGCTTATAGTCCGCGCCGCAATGCTTTTGGGGCGCTGCCTGAAACCGGCGGCATGCCCCTGGGCTCATGTTTTCCGGAGTGGATATGAAAGACATCCTTATCGTTGTGGACATGCAGAACGATTTTATCGACGGCTCCCTGGGCACGCCCGAAGCGCAGGCCATCGTCAGCCGCGTCGCCGCCAGGGTGGAGGCGTACCGGCAGGCGGGCAGGCGCGTGATCTTTACGCGGGACACCCACGAAAGCGACTATCTTGCGACGTTCGAGGGCAGGCACCTGCCCGTGCCGCATTGCATCAGGGGCACGGAAGGCTGGCAGATCGCGCCCGTGCTGCGGCCCGGTGACGGATCCTGCGTGGTGGACAAGGGCACCTTCGGCTGCCTGGAGTGGAAGGAGCTTGCCGGAGGGGCCCGGAGCTTTGAGATATGCGGGCTGTGCACCGACATCTGCGTGATCTCCAACGCGCTCATCCTCAGGGCCATGTTCCCCGGCAGCGAGATCACCGTCGATCCCGCCTGCTGCGCCGGCGTCACGCCCGCGCTGCACGAGGCCGCCCTTGCGGTCATGCGCTCCTGCCAGATCGACGTGCTGTGAGGCTGCGCCATGGACCGCATCATCAACAGCCTTCTGGAGATCGACGCCTACAAGTTCAGCATGGGGCAGGCGATCTACCACCTTTTCAGCGATTACAAGACCACCTGGACCTTCAAGTGCCGGAACACGGACGTGCGCTTCACCCCGGCCATGGTGGAGGAGATCCGGCGCCAGATAAAGGCCTACTGCGACCTGCGCTTTGCCGAGGACGAGCTCGACTACCTGAACGACATCCGCTGGATCAAAGGCTCGTACGTCGATTTCCTGCGCATCTGGAAGCCGCGCTACGAAGACTTCGAGATCACAGCGGACGGCGACTGCGGCCTGGGCATCCAGACGCGCGGCACCTGGCTGAACACCTCGATGTACGAGATACCCACCCTGGCGATCGTCAACGAAGTCTACTTCAGGATGCGCTACGACTACGATGAGCTGCTGGCCAGCTACAGGCAGCGCCTGGCGGAAAAGACCGCGAAGCTCATCGACGGCCGCCTGAACCTGGGGCCCTTCAGCGAATTCGGCATCCGCCGGAGGCTTTCCGGGGAAGCGCAGGACCTGGCCATCAGGACCCTGTCCGAGGCCGACGGGCGCTATGCCGATTCCCACTTCGTGGGGACGCGCGACGTCTGTCTGGCCAGGAAATACGGCGTGACCCCCATCGGCACCATGGCGCACGAATGGATCATGTGCGTCGGCCAGGGCAACCATAAGCACAACCCCGCCTATTCCAACTGGTACGCCCTGAATGCCTGGGTCAAGGAATACGGCGTGCTCAACGGGACGGCCCTGACCGACACCATCAGCACGGACTGCTTCCTGCAGGATTTCCAGCTCACCTTTGCCACGCTGTTCAGCGGCGTGAGGCACGACAGCGGCGACCCCTTTGCCTGGGGAGACAAGATGATCCGCCACTACGAGAAGCTGGAGATCGACCCCCGCAGCAAGACCCTGCTGTTCAGCGACAGCCTCGACTTCGAAAGGGCCGACGCGCTGCGCGCCTACTTCAAGGACAGGGCCAAGGTCGCCTTCGGCATCGGCACCTACATCTCCAACGACACCATGGCGGAGCCGCTGAACATCGTCCTCAAGCCGACGTTCTGCAACGGCATGGACGTGGCCAAGATCTCCGACGCCCCCGGCAAGGGCATGTGCAGGAACCAGGATTATGTGGACTACCTCCAGCGCTGCATCAGCTGGCGCATGAGCCACAGCGCGTAGCGGCGCCCGTCCAGGCGGTCCTGCAAATGTCTGTGCAGGAAGCAGCCTTCCCTCAACTGCAGACATGCAGGAACAACCATGCTCATCAAGCTCTTCGTCCTCTTCTGCTTCTTCGCCGTCATGATCGGCGTCGGCATCGCCTGCCGGCGCAGTGCCAGGGACGTCGCCGGCTTCGTGCTCGGCGGCCGCGGCGTCGGCTCATGGCTGACGGCCTTCGCCTACGGGACCTCGTACTTTTCCGCCGTCATCTTCGTGGGCTATGCCGGGCAGTTCGGTTGGAAATACGGCGTGGCGTCCACGTGGATCGGCCTGGGCAACGCCTTTTTCGGCTCCCTCATGGCCTGGAGCGTGCTGGGCAGGCGCACGCGCATCCTCACCCAGCACCTGGACAGCGCCACCATGCCGGATTTCTTCGGCAGGCGCTTTGACTCGCCGGCGCTGCGCACGGCGGCCTCGGTCATCGTCTTCATCTTCCTCATCCCCTACACGGCCTCGCTCTACAACGGACTGTCGCGGCTTTTCGGGATGGCCTTCGGCATCGACTACGCCTGGTGCGTCATCGGCATGGCCGTGCTCACCGCGGTCTATGTCCTGCTGGGCGGCTACCTGGCCACGGCCATCAACGACTTCATCCAGGGCATCATCATGCTCTTCGGCATCGTCGCCGTCATCGCCGCCGTGCTCAACGCCAACGGCGGCGGCATGCAGGCCCTGTCCGCCCTTTCGCAGCTGCCATCGGAGCAGTCCCCGCCCATCAGCGGCGTCTTCGTCTCGTTTTTCGGGCCGGAGCCCCTCGAACTGCTGGGCGTCGTCCTGCTGACCTCCTTCGGCACCTGGGGGCTGCCCCAGATGGTGGGCAAGTTCTATGCCATACGCGATGAAGGCTCCATCGCCAAGGGCACGGTCATCTCCACGGCCTTCGCCTTCGTCGTCGCCGGGGGATGCTACTTCCTGGGCGGGTTCGGCAGGCTGTACGCGGGCGGCATCGACCACACGCCCCTGGGCGGCCCCGTGTACGACAGCATCATCCCCGCCATGCTCTCGGGCCTGCCCGAGATCCTGCTCGGGATCGTCGTCATCCTGGTCCTCTCCGCGTCCATGTCCACGCTCTCCTCGCTCGTGCTCACGTCGGGCTCGACCATGGTCCTGGACATCTTCGCCCCGGCGCTGCAGCGTGCGGGCAGGACGCTCAACGAGCATGCCCATGTCTTCCTCATCCGCGTCTTCGTGGTCTTCTTCATCGCCGTGTCGGCGGCCATAGCCATCGTCCAGGCCAAGAGCGCGGTGACCTTCATCGCCCAGCTCATGGGCATCTCCTGGGGCGCCCTGGCCGGCGCGTTCCTCGCACCCTTCCTGTACGGGCTCTACTGGAAGCGCGCCACGGCCGCGTCCGTCATGGTCAACTTTGCCGTGGGCGTGGGCATCATGTGCCTGTGCATGGGCTGCCGCTTTGCCGGCGTCCCCTTCATCAACGCCTTTTTCTCCTCCCCCATCAACGCCGGCGTGCTGGCCATGGCGGCCGGGCTCGTTGTCGTGCCTGCCGTCAGCTTCCTGACGAAGACGCCCGGTGAGGGGCTGGTCTCCTCCATGTTCGCCTGCTACGACCGCAGGGTCGTCGTGCGCGCCACCAACGCGCTGCCCGACGCGGGGGAGGCTCCTTCCGCATAAGCCTGCCGCTCCCCGGGGGCTCCCCGGGAGGATAACAAAAGACGGCGTGCCCGGATCCCAGGCGCGCCGTCTTTTTTTGTCCTTCCGCCGTTCAGGCCAGGGCCAGCCTCCGCCCCAGTGCGCGGCACTTTTCCAGGTCTGCCGGGAATTTTTCTTCCCGCATCCGCTTTTTGTGGGCCGGATCGAAGATGCTGCTCATGTATTTGGAGTAGTCTGTGAACTGCAGCGTGTCCGTGACCGCCAGGTATTCGCTGGGGCCGAGCAGCACCCTGCCCATGGTGCTGGCATAGTGGCTGAACAGCCTGTTGTAGCCCAGGGGCTCCAGCAGGTCGTCCGTGGCGTTCATCGTCAGGATCAGTCCGCTGGCGATCTTCCTGTCCAGCTTGCTCGGATGCTCCATGCTGTAGGTGTAGTTCATGAACAGCAGGCGTTCCAGGAAGGCGATGGCGAAGGCATCCAGGTTGCCGAAATACACGGGGCTGCCGACGAGGACCACGTCGGACGCCATGGCTTCCTCGAGGACGGGGCGCAGGTCATCCTTGACGGCGCAGAGGGCGGCATTGTTCTCGTGCCGCTTGCAGGCGAAGCAGCTGACGCAGCCGCTGAACCTGAGGCCCATGAGGTGGATGAGCTTCGTTCCGGCCCCGGCCGAGGCGGCGCCTTCCAGGGCGCTCTCCAGCGCCATGGCCGTATTCCATTTTTTCCGCGGGCTGGCATTGACCGCCAGGACTTTCTTCATGGGTGCCCCCTTGCCCGGTGCTGGCGTGTGCTGTGGTGGCAGGGCTCCGGCAGCCCCGGCCGCTCCCTTCAGGAGCGCCGTTCCATGCCGGTGATCTCGCCGATGAACATGTGATGGGGCTCCAGCCCGTCTGCGCCGCTGTAGAAGGCCGCCACGGCATCCGCCGGGATGCGCTCCTTCATCATCGGCGCGCTGTAGATCTTTTTGCAGATCAGGGTCAGCGTGGCCTGTTCATAGCCTACGCCGCCGCCCGCAGGCCGGGGGGTGAGGCCCGCCAGGGCGATCTTGTCGCCGTCCCTGCCCGATGCGCTGCCCAGTATGCCGAGGGCCTTGCGGTATTCCCCGGGGAACCAGCAGATGGTGAACACGCCATGCCTTTCCATGAAGGAGAAAGTGTGGCGCACGGGCTTGACGAAGACCGTGGCGATCTTCCTGGCCCTGCCGGGCATGCCCCAGAGCGAGCCGAGCTGCCCCCAGCTGATGGTCATGGCATTGCAGTCGCCCGGCGTCCCTGCCGTGAGCAGGGCCCATTGGTCATCGAAGATCCTGAAGATGTCCACATCCAGTGCTTTGATCTCGTCCATGCGTGCTCCTTGGTGATCGTTGATGCCATGCAGGCGGCCCGCCCGGCCGCAGCAAGAGGTGCGGGGGGAACGCGGGCATGCGCCGAGCCGGCGCGGGACAGCCGGGAAGGCCTCCGCGCCCGGATCCAGTGTATGCCTGATGCCGGCTGCTGGCAATGCTCTTCGTGCCGCGCTTGCGCGGGGCAGCGCTGCGGGGCGGAGTGATTTTTCAAGTGCTGCTTTAATTGTTGCCGTCCCCCCGCACGTGCGGGAAGGGGTCGACCATCGATTCTCTACTGACCAACTCCGATCAATGCTCCCTTCCTCACCCAGCAGTCTTTGCCAAAATACTGGTTCCTCCGGCCAACGTTCTACACGCCGGGTATCTACCGTTTCTTCCCTTGCTCTTCGACGGTCCACTCCGTGCGGGGAGGGGGGTGTTGACGTGGGGCTGCCGCCCCCCGCAAAACGCCCCCCTCCACCCCCCGTTGCT
>CACZQM010000028.1 GCA_902783285.1 uncultured Desulfovibrio sp.
AAGGTCGATCACCTTCATGGCAGGTGTTCCTCAGGAAGGCGGTGCAAAGTCAAGAAGCGCCGGCTCCAGTCGTTCGAGGATCGCGGCGAGCAGTGCAGACAGGCTGGCCGTGCGCCCGCTTTCGGCATAGACAGAGGAGGCCTTGCCGCGCAGGGCATCAGGCATGGCCGCGGCCGGCACGTTGACGTTGATCCCCATGCCCAGCACGGCGCAGGCAAGGTCGCTGTTGCGGAAGAGGCTTTCCACGAGCAGGCCGCCGATCTTGCGCCCGTTGAGCAGGATGTCGTTGGGGTGCTTCTGGACGGCATGCACGCCGCAGACAGCCTCGAGGGCGCTGCAGCAGCATGCAAGCGCGGCTTCCAGCATGTCACGGGAGGTCGCGGGCTTCAGGGGAGGGCGCAGCAGGACCGAGGACATCAGGCAGCCCGGCATGTCCGTCCAGGTGCGGCCGCGGCTCCCCCTGCCTTCCCTTTGGTGCCTGGCTACGGCCACCGTGCCGCAGGGGGCGCCGGACAGGGCTTCGCGCAGCAGGGCGAGATCGGTGGAATCCGTTTCGGCAAGCCAGAGCCATTTCGCCTTGCCCAGGCAGGAGGTGCGCAGCATCTGCGGCATATCCCCGCCCTCCCAGGGGTCGGCCAGCGAGACGAGGCGGTAGCCCCGTCGGGGCGCGGCATCGATGATGCTGCCTTCGCTGCGCAGCAGGGACATATGCCTGGACACGGCGGCGCGGCTCACGCCAAGGGCTTCGGCCAGGCCTTCACCGGAGGTCCATTCCCCGGGCTCGAGCAAGCGCAAGATCTCCCTGCGCAGGGTGCTTTTTCTGGGCATGGCTCAACAGGAAGAGCCCTTCCCCAGGGGGAAGGGCTGCAGAATGGCTTGCGCCTTGCCGCTACAGGACGGCAATGGCCTCCACTTCCACTTTGGCACCCTTGGGCAGGGCGGCCACGGCCACGCAGGAGCGCGCCGGTGCATTGGCAGAGAAGGTCTGCGCGTAGATCTCGTTGACCACGGCAAAGTCGGCGATGTTCGTCAGGAACACCGTGGTCTTGCAAACCTGTTCCGGGGAGGCGCCGGCGGCGGCCAGCACGGCGCGCATGTTGGCCATGACCTGGCGCGCCTGTCCTGCAACGTCTTCGGCGGCGAGCTCGCCCGTAGAGGGGTCGATGCCGATCTGTCCGGACAGGTAGAGGGTGTTGCCGGCCAGGTTGGCCTGGCTGTAGGGACCAATGGCAGCCGGGGCGCTGGGCGTGGAAATGATCGTCTTCATGATGACCTCCGGATCATTCGCTGATCACTGCCTTGGTGATGATGACGGGCTCGGCAGGGACGTCACGGTGGGGGTAGTGCGTGGTGGTCTTCACGGCGGCTATGGCGTCCACCACGTCCTGTCCGCTGACCACCTTGCCGAACACAGCGTAGCCCCAGCCCTGCGGGGTGGGGGAGGAATAGTTGAGGAAGGCGTTGTCGGCGACGTTGATGAAGAACTGCGCGGTGGCGGAGTTGGGATCAGGCGTGCGGGCCATGGCGATGGTGTACTTGCCGTTCTTCAGCCCGTTGCGGGCTTCGTTCGTGATGGGGGCGCGGGTCGCCTTCTGGTTCATGTCCTTGTCGAACCCGCCGCCCTGGATCATGAAGCCGGGGATGACGCGGTGGAAGATGGTGCCATCGTAGAAGCCGTCCCTCACATACTGAAGGAAATTTTCCGTGGTGACGGGGGCTTTTGCAGCGTCCAGTTCAAGGACGATGTCGCCCTTGCTGGTCTTGAGAGTGACCATGTTGCCTCCTGCCAGGGCCTGGCCCGCCATGCAGGGTGCAAAAAGTGCGGCGGAAAGCAGGCACGAGAGAAAAATGTTGCGCATGGGAAATAACTCCATAGAAAGGATGTCCGCCTTTTTGTACAGGAAGAGGGCGCGCTTGGCAAATGGCTTTTCTCCGTTTTCTCAAGGGCGCAGCGGGGCTGGTGACAAGCCAGGGGGCTTTTGCTAAGAATGCCCTGCGGCGCACATGCCGCTCCAGGGAGGGAAGATGCTCGGGACCGTTGCCAACACCGCCGCCATATTTTGCGGCACCGCACTGGGCTGCCTGCTGCGCCGCGGCATTGCCGAAACGTATCAGAAGGCGTTGTACGACGCCATGGGCTTCTCGGCCTTCGCCCTCGGCGTGAACACCGTCGTTTCCTATATGCCGCGCAGCCAGTATCCGGTGCTGTTCATCCTGAGCATGGCCATCGGCTGCTTCCTGGGCGCCGCATGGGACTGGGACGGGAAGTTCCAGGGCATGATGGACCGCATGGGCAGATCGGAGCTGGGCAAGGGGCTTTCCACCGCCATCCTTTTGTTCTGCATAGGGACCCTGTCCATACTCGGCCCCATCCAGAGCGCAGTACAGGGGGACAATACCTTCCTGTTCACCAATGCCACGCTGGACTTTGTGACGTCGGGCGTGCTGGCTTCGACCTACGGGCCGGGCATCGCCTTCGCCGGGGCGGTGCTTTTCTGCTGGCAGGGGGCGATATGGCTGCTGGGCTGCTGGCTGGGGCCGTTCATCGCTCCCGGGCTGATGGCCGAAGTGTCCATCGTCGGAGGCATACTCATCATGGCCTCCGGCATCTCCATATTGAGGATCCGGGAATGCAAGACATTGAACATGCTTCCTGCGCTGTTCGTCAGCGTCCTCCTTTACTACTGCGCGGAGTGGTTATGCTGACGCGTGGACGGGATGGATGGGCATCCGGAACGTGACCCTCCGCGCCCTGTCTGCATCCATGGCGGAAGGACGGCTTTGAAGTGCCTTGCATGGCATGGCCTGACAGGTTTCAGTGACAAGGGATGATCCGTCCAGAAGCTCTGCTGCAGGGACGGATAGGGAAGCAGGCAACCCCCTGGAGGCCATGCGTGAGTCTTGCTTGGCCATGAAGGGTCCACGGATTGTGACCAGACAAGAAAGAAGGCGCCGTGCCCCATGAGGCCGTAGATGACCCCATACGGAGGTCAAGGCAAGGCGTCTTCTTCTCGATGGTCAAGAAGACGCTTTCCCTGGAGGCATAGGCTTGCGCCACCTATTCTTAGGGAGGAGAAGGAAAGGGTCTTCTTTGGTCACGATTTTGTGCTGGTTTATGTGATAAGTCAATGCAAAAATCAAGAAAAATTATTATAAAAGAGTGACTTATATATGTCTACAATATACTTGCCATAGCCGCCGGCCAGGGCAATGCCGTCTTCGCCCCTCTCCCCGGAGGTCCATTGCCTGTGCTCCAGGCTTTGCCGCGCTGCCTCGTTCCTGTCCAAGGATAGTCATGGAAAAGCAGATCGCTGACCTGCCATGGAATATCGAAAGAGGTGGCGCCAATGCTGGACCAGGGTGGCCTGCACATGCGATGGATATGGGGACTCCTGGCGATCCCCCATGCTGGCGGAGGATGATCCCGTCAGCATGATTCATGGCAGGGATGGTCACGGAAGCGTGTCTCCCCAGGAAACGATATGTGCCGGCACCCAGAGGACCGCGGTGTTCGATGCGCTGCGGCCAAAAAGGAAGAAGGCCCTTTCCTTAGTGGCATAGGTGTTGTGCTGCCTATTGTCAGGTGGGGGGGAGGAAAGAGCCTTCTTTGGGAACGATTTTGAATGAGTTTGCGAAGATAGTCAATAAAAAAATGTAAAAAATTATTATAAATGAATAACTTATATATGTCTACAATATACTGCTCCATACGTCTTCGGATGATATTACAGACGGAGTTCCTTATATCGATGACTCTTTTATGCGTGCCATGCCCCGTGGTCAAAGAAGAAAGAAGACGCCAAGCCCTAAGAGGTCATAGGGAAAACCATACGGAGGTTTAAAGCAAGGCGTCTTCTGTGGGATCAGTTTAGGGAAAGAGGGCACGGCTGCCCACGAAAAAAATGTTTTTCCATACATCGTTACTTTTTTAGCTAGCGTTTATGTTCCCTGAAGATCGATGTGCCTGATGTCCTGCAGTTGCAGCATGCGATAAATAGTGCAGATAATGCATGCAGATGCTTTAGCGATAGATGTTTTTTTGGATATTGACTTTTTATGCTGCAGTATTTTAATAAAAGGAAGAAGGCCCTTTTCTTGAAGGTATAGGTGTTGTGCTAAACCTTTTCAGGGGGGAGGTGGAAAAGGGCCTTCTTTGTATGATTTTGGGGCACACATTAAAAAAAGTCAATAGAAAAATTTGATCATGTTTGTTAAACATACTGAAATGTTAACAAGTTTTTTATCAGAAGACATCTGTGGGTGCGCATATCCACTGAAAACGATGCATGATGCCTCCCTGAAGATGGATGTATCCAATAGGCTGTGATCTTTATGGATATTTTCATGTAAACAATTAACTTGAAAAAAAATAAATTATTTGCGTAGTTATGAAATATAGGCCCCACCTGGAAGGCATGCTATGTTTGGTCTTTTTTCACGCAAAAAGCAACAGGTGCAAAACTGGCATTCACCTGATGTTTTCCTGAAGGAATTAGCAAAGCAGGATATACCGCATCAAGTCAGATCCAATGTATCACTTTATGATGTGGATTTTGAAAAACTTGTTCCCGTATTGAATAGTGATAGTAATGTTTGGCACAGATTAGAATTACAGTACCATCCTGATGTTCACCAAAGCAAACTGGATTGCTTGAAATATCTTGCTGTGACGAATAGCAAGTCTGAAAACCAATACATTTACGAAGTATATAAAAATCTGACAGGTACAAATGTCAGTGTCAATATAATCAATTTGAAATTGTTATTTGATTTTCAAAATATGATTATAAAAGCGTGTAAAGCGTCATTAGATAACGATACGAACATATTTATAGACTTGCCTATTCTGAAAATTGAAGAATACTTGGAATTGATAGTGTTTTATGAAGATTTCTTTAAACTGTCCCCCAATACTGAAATCATCATTGAACTGTTCAGGAATTATGAATTGCACAACAAGTTATGCATATTCTTGAAGATTTTTTCCAAGGATAACGGCGTCACAACTATGGATGATACATTCCAAATCAGCAGGCACACGAATACAAACGCAAAAGTGGCTGTCTATAAAGATGCCATACCTGATACATATACAAAGAAAGTGAACATCTATAAGAAATATGGCACAGGATGGCAGGATTTCACTATAAATTATAAAAAATTAACAATTGAAGAATAAAGCCAATAGAAGCATTGGTAATTATAATACATATTTTATATATTATATTATTGTAGTATAGTGAATATCTCTACGATAATACAATTAATATATTAATGTACTTAAACTTTATATTGACTTGTTTCATAAATCGTTCAAAAATTGAACAAAAGAAGACGCCATTACCTAACTCCCCCTAGGTCAAGGTGAAAACCCTTGAAATGGCGTCTTCTTTTTTTTAATCACAAGTCAGCCTATACAGGTTAAAACGCCTACAGATACTGATGGGTATATTCCAAGGCTTTCAGCTTGGCGTCCGTCCTGTTCAAAGTATTCAGCGAGAAGCAAATCTCTTTCTTTCCATAGAAAGGCTGGATGCGTTGCGGGATACCCAGCCTGAAATAGTAGGAATAAGCCCGTTTTTGAAGATACATCGCATTTGTTCCGTGATAAAAGTGAAAATGTTGACATTACAATGAGTTAGATGTATAATAAAAAGTTGCGCCCTTGTCTTTTTCCGCCAGTCTGACAGCGCATATCCAACGCATACAAAAAGCCCCTGCGTGAGAAATCAGGCAGGGGCTGAATGTGTTACAAATGTATGTTACATTTGATTTTGGGGCTTTTCTCTGAAATCGTCAATGATTTCAAGAGGTGGCGGAGAGAGAGGGATTTGAACCCTCGATACAGGTTTATGCCCGTATACTCGCTTAGCAGGCGAGCTCCTTCGGCCGACTCGGACATCTCTCCGGACCACAGGTGCCGGCATGCAGCCGGTCCTTGGTTAGCTATACCATGCCTCACGGCTTGTCAAGCAATAAAGGAGGGCAAAAAAACGGTCAGCGCAGGTAAAGCGTTCCCAGATCGATGGCACCGTGCACGCTGTCCGCGAAAAAGGCCGTGCGCAGGCCGAAAACGCTGATGAACGTGACCGCTGCCTGGAGGAGCAGGGTGATCCTGCCCATGTGCGAAAGGCCGATGGCTACGCCGCTGAAGATGACGCCCAGCCAGTAAAGCTGCGTCTGCATCCAGTAGAATGCGGACTTGTTCATCAGCGGATCTCCCCAGGGGACGCAGGGGGCGACGGCCGTGATGATGAGCATCGTCCAGAGGCAGAAGCGCAGGGGCAGGTAAAGGCGTCCGTAACGGATGGCCTTGTCGTCTGGTTCATCCATCCAGGGCAGTTGCACGAAGGACGCCCCCAGGACGCCCGCGCTGAGGAAGAACAGCAGGAAGGGGAATATCCCCGAGGGAGAAAGAAGTGCGCCTGGCACGGAAGCGGCAGCCTGGCACAGCACGCATGCTCCGCCAGCCACGCAGGCTGCCAGCGCGCAAAATGGCATGCGGCGCAGCGCGCAGGCCGAGAAGGCGGCAAGCAGCAGGCACGCCCCCTGCGCCGCGGCCATGGCGCCGGATCCGACCCCTTTGCAGGCGGAAACGCCGGCAAGGAAGGCCAGGGTGGAAACGATCGCGGCAAAGGTCCATCCCCGCGGCGACGGACCGGCTCCCCAGTGCGTGCGCAGTGTGGAAAAAAGGGCTGTTCCTGCGCCCAGCTGGGCCAATACGGTAAAGATGACCAGGGGCCATTGTGTGATCATGGATGCCTCCCTCGATGGGTTGGGGGCGCTTTGCGCCGCCGTCCATAAAAAAGCCTTTGCGGGGACAAGTCAAGATGCCCTGACTGCCCGCAGTCAAGGGGAAGGCGGGGAAAGGAAGGCTTGCCAGCTGAAGGCATATCGGTTAAGCAGTCAGTGTGCTGCCGCGCAAAGCGCGGCTTGAGGCGTTTAAGTTTTGGAGCGGGGATCCATGGATTGGGAAGGCTTTTTTTCCGGATGGGAGGGCAAAAGGACCCTGGCCGTGGGCAGGTCCGGGCCGGCGACCGCTGCGCATGTCGCAGCCAGGGCCGTGTCCATGGGGAAAAGGGTCGCCATAGCCGTGCGGAGCCGGGACGCGCTGCTGACGATGCGCGGGCTGGTCACGCTCTTCACGCCCGGCCTGTCGGTGGGCAGTGAAGACGGAGCTCCGGGCAGGGCCGCTGCCCAGGCGGAACGGCAAAAACCGGCATGGGAAAAGCCCTGGGTGTGCCTCCCGCCGGTGACAGAGCGCACGCTCACGCGTGAGGGATGGGCCGAGCGCATCTCCGCCTTGTATGCCCTGCGCCACAGGACCAGCCCGGGAATTATCTTTTCTGCAGATAATCTTGCCCTGCGCTTCCCCCCTTGTGACTATTTGGATCCCCGCGAGATCACCTTGCGCCGCGGCGACGAGATGGATCCGTCCATGCTCATGGAGCAGCTGGCGGAATGGGGCTACCAGCGGGTGCCGCTGGTGGCGCATGCAGGCGACATGGCGCGCAGGGGCGACATTTTCGATGTCCTGCCTCCCGGTTACGAACGTCCGCTCCGGCTGGAGTTTTTCGGCGACAGCATCGAGGAGATACGCGTTTTCGATTTCGCGACCCAGCGGTCCGCCGGATCCCTGGAAGACGTCGTCCTCCTGCCCGTTTCGCCGGTCTGCATGGACAGGCAGGAGAGGGATGATGCCCGCGCATGGTGGAAGGAGCTTGCCCGCCGTGGCGTCCTGCGGGAAATGGCGGCCTCTGCGCTTGAACATGGGCTGGAACAGGGCGATGCGCGGCTTTTTCCGGGCAGCCTGAGCCGCAGGGCGTCCCTCCTGGAGGAATGGTTCGCCCCGGAAACGCTGCTCATCCTTCCCGGGAGGGGCGAGCTCAAGGAGAGCCTGGCCCAGGCAGAAGGACAGTGGCGCGATTTTTTGCGCCGCCAGTCGGAAGAAACGAGCCTGGCGCAGCCTGAGCACCTTGTGCTGCGCGGCGCCGACGAGGCATGGGGCGCGCTGGAGCGTTTTGCCCGCATGCATGTTGAGCCGCTGCTCAGCGGGCCGGCGCAGGAAGGCGTCATCGACATGCAGGAGCGTTCCCTGCACCGCTTTACCGATCTTTTTCCCGGACTGGAGGGCGCGGAGCGCCCCTGGCAGCAGCTGTGCAACGGCCTGCGCGAGTGGATGAGCACGCGGCGCCAGGTCGTGCTGGCATTTTCTTCTGACAGGGGCAGGGCCAAGTTCCTCAAGCTCTCCGCCCAGGAGGGCCTGTACCCGAATCTGCGCTACGATCCCGACGGCCGCGGCCTGTGCGCGGTGGTCGCTCCCTTCCGCACGGGGGCCGAGCTGGCATGGTGCGGCACCCTGGTGATCGGCGAGGACCTGCTCCAGCCCAATGCGGAGGCAAGGCAGCGCGCACCGTCCAGCGCCTTCAAGGGGATGGCGAGCTGCGACGGGCTGCAGCCCGGTGACCTGCTCGTGCACCGCGATTATGGCATCGGCCGCTTCGGCGGGCTGCACCGCATGAGTCCGGGGGGCAACGGCGAGGAGAACGATTATCTGCTCCTGGAATACGCGGAAGGCGCCAGGCTGTGGCTGCCGGTGGACCGGCTTTCCGTGGTGCAGAAGTTCAAGGCGGAGGGGGAGGCGCCTGCACTCGACAAGCTGGGCGGCACGGCCTGGGCCGCCAGCAGGGAGAAAGCCCGCAAGGCGGTGGAGAAGGTGGCCGCCGACCTGATGCAGATGTACGCCTGGCGCAAGGTGGCCAAGGGCTTTTCCTATTCTCCCGTCGGGGAGATGTACAGGGAATTCGAAGCCACATTCGGGTTCGAGGAGACCCCGGACCAGGCGAAAGCCATCCGCGACGTGCTGGAAGACATGGAGAAGCCCGAGCCCATGGACCGCCTGATCTGCGGCGACGTGGGCTTCGGCAAGACGGAGGTCGCGCTGCGCGCCGCGTTCCGTGCCGCCTGCGACGGGCGGCAGACCGCCCTCCTGTGCCCCACCACGGTCCTGGCCGAGCAGCATTACCAGACGTTCCGGTCCCGCCTGGCGGGCTTCCCCGTGAATGTAGGGCTCCTCAGCCGCTTCGTGTCCCGTGCGCACCAGCAGGAAACGCTGCGCGCGGCCGCGCGCGGGCAGATAGACATCCTCATCGGCACGCACCGCCTGCTTTCCAGCGACGTGCGCCTGCCCAACCTGGGACTGCTCGTCCTTGACGAGGAGCAGCGCTTTGGCGTGCGCCATAAGGAAAAGCTCAAGGAACTGCGGCGCAACGTGGACGTGCTCACGCTGACCGCGACGCCCATACCCCGCACGCTCCAGCTGTCCATGTCCGGCGTGCGCGAGCTGTCCGTGCTGGAGACCGCCCCTGCGGAACGGAAGCCCGTGGCCACAGCCATAGTGGACCGCGACCGGGGCGTCATCAGGGAGATCATCGCGCGGGAGCTCGCCAGGGAGGGTCAGGTCTTTTTCGTGCACAACCGCGTGCAGACCCTGCCGGCAGCCGCCGACATGGTGCGCAGCCTCGCCCCGGACGCCCGTGTGGGCATGGCGCACGGGCAGATGCCCGAATCCGAACTGGAGTCCACCATGCACAAGTTCTGGCGCGGAGAGCTGGACATCCTCGTGTGCACCGCCATCGTCGAATCCGGGCTGGATTTCCCCAGGGCGAACACGCTCATCGTGGACCAGGCCCAGATGTTCGGCCTGGGGCAGCTGTATCAGCTCCGCGGCAGGGTGGGGCGGTCCGACAGGCAGGCGTACGCCGTTTTCGTGGTCAACGACGCCGACCGCCTCCGCGGACAGGCGCGCGAGCGGCTGCGCATCATCCTGGAGCTCGACTACCTGGGGGCCGGGTTCCAGGTGGCCATGGAGGACCTGCGCCTGCGGGGAGCCGGGAACATCCTCGGCGAAGCGCAGTCCGGGCACATGGCACGGGTGGGGCTGGACCTGTACCTGGAGATGCTGGAGCATGCCGTTTCCCGGCTCAAGGGCGAGGAAGGCGCCATGCCGGCGGAGACGGAGCTCAACCTGGGCGTGGCCGCCCATATCCCGGAAAGCTATGTGGAAGATGCGCGCGACCGCCTGAAATATTACAAGATGCTTTCTTCTGCTGTGGATGCCGCAGGCAGGGAGAGCGTGGCCCTGGAACTGCGCGACCGCTACGGCCCCCTGCCCCTGGAGCTGGATTCCTTCCTGGCGGCGCTGGATCTCAAGTCCTGCGCCCATGCCCTGGGGATAGCCCGGGCGGACGTTTTTGCCGGGCGCATACGCGTGACCTGGGCCCAGGGGCAGAAGCAGGTCGGTCCGGAAGCCATCGTGCGGCTCGCCCTGGGCCATGCCGGCACGGTGCGCCTCGTCCCCCCGGCGACGCTGGAGCTGGCCCTCGACGAAAGCCTTGCCGTGGCAGAGCGCATCCGCCGCGCAGCCTCCCTGCTCGGGACGCTGAAAGAGCATGGGGGGGCTTGAAAAGCGCACGGCGCTTTTTTTGCACGGCATTGTTCTTTCCCTTGCGGAAAAAAGAAAAAAAAAGTACCCTCATCCGAACGGGCGACTTTGCACCGGCATCCGCTACCGCGTTATTGAATCCGTCTTGTTTCTTTTTGCGCGGTGCGTCCTCCACTCGGGATGGCGCAGGCCTTTTCCATGCCATGGAAGGGCGATGGCGGCCGCCGAGGCAAGGCCCATTATCATAGACTGCAAGGAGAATCGCATTGAGGATCCTCATCATATCATTGGCCTGCGCCGCGCTGCTCATGGGGCCTGCCCCTGCGCCTGCGGCCCCGGTCTCCCGCATCGCCGCCGTCGTCAACGGCGACATGATCACGGTGAGGGAGCTGGACCGCCACGTACAGTCGGAGATCAAGGCCAGGAAACTACTGGGGAAGACGGACAGCCGGAGCGCGGCGGAACTGCGCAAGGCCGTGCTCGAATCCATGATCAGCGAAAAGCTGGTCTATCAGCAGGCTGCCAAGGAAAAGATCAAGGCGTCGGACGAGGAGATCGACCAGGTCATCGCCGACATGAAGAAAGAAAGCAATCTGTCGCCGGAAGTGTTCCAGCAGCAGCTGGTCAAGGAGGGCATCACTCAGAAGGAGCTCCGTGAGCAGGCAAAACTCCACATACTCACGCAGAAGCTCATTTCACGCAATGTTTCGGGAAAAGTTGTGGTCACCGAAGACGAGATCAACGAATATTACCGCAGGCACATGGGGATGACGTCCGGCCGCGCCCGCGTGGCGCTGCTGGTGTATCCAGTCGATGTGAATGCCCAGAAGTGGGCTGCCGACATCGCTGCGGGCAAGATCTCGTTCGCCGAGGCTGCGCGGCGCGTATCCGTGGGGCCCAACCCCAGGGAAGGCGGAGACATGGGCTTTGTCGACATCGCCGACATGGCTCCTGCCCTGGCGCGCCAGATCGCTGGCATGAAGAAAGGCCAGGTCTCGCCCCTGATGAGCATGGGCCGGGCCATGGCCCAGGTCTCGCTGTTGGATGTGGAACAGGGGGAAGGAGGCGTTAACGACGCCAAGCCTGATGAAGCCACAGCCAGGCAGATCGAGCAGATACTGCGCCAGCCGCGCCTTAAGGAGCGCTTTGAGCAGTACACAGCTGAACTTCGAAACAAGGCGTTGATCGATATACGCAATTGAGGATGCCATGACCATCATAGAATTGGGAGCCAAGCTCAGAGAGGCTCGCGAAAGCCGCAACTTGACTGTGGCCGATGTTTCCTACGCGCTTAAGATCCCTTCCCGCATCCTTTCCGGGATCGAAGAAGGGTCCGGGAACCTTCCGCGCACCGTTTATGTCTTTCATTTCATCAAGGATTACGCCAGGTATGTCGGCTTTTCCGCCGAGGAAGCCACGTCGATGGCCTCTTCGCTGGAAGGCTTCGACAAGATCGCCCATCCCGTGCGCACCGCCCCGGTGCAGTTCACTCCCGTCAGGCCGAGCCCCGTGCCCAGGGTGCTTGGCGCGGTCCTGAAGCTCGCGCTTTTCGCAGCCCTGGGCTTTGGCGGCTACAACGCCTACCTGCACCTTTTTGCAGAGCGCGATGCCCAGATCGTCGAGGAGCAGAAGAGCGTCCAGCAGAGCATGACCGGCTCCGCAGAGACCACGCCGTGGAACGCTCCCCAGCAGAAAAGGGATGCCGCAGGGCCTGACGTGGCGGGATCAGCCGCTCCGGGCAGCGCTGCAGCGGATGCCCCTGCGGGGGCTGAGCCTGCGGCCAATGTGGCAGCAGGCGGGGACCAGGCCATGCCGCAGGTGAGCCAGGCTCCGGCCCAGCAGGCGCCCCAGGATGGGAAGATCGCCCTTCCTACCGATCCTGCGCCGAACTGGGACGCTCCTGCCGCCGCGCCGCCGCAGTCCACCTTCGTGACGGCCGCCGCCGCACAGGATCCGGCTGCGCCGCACCAGGCTTACCTGCTCGGGCAGGAGCAGCCTGCCCAGGCGGCAGAGGGCGCAGCGCAAGACCCCGGCGCGCTCGCCGCGCAGCCCGTTCCGGAAGGGATGCATCAGGTCGTCGTCCTGGCTGACATGGGCGACTGCTGGATGGGCTTCGAGCCCGACGGCAAGAAGCAGCAGCGCATGCTGCGCAAGGGCGATTCCATGACGATGACCTTCAAGGACGCGCTCCAGCTCAGGCTCGGCAATGCCGCTGCCGTGCGCATATCCTATGACGGGCGTGAACTTGACCGCTCTGCGGCGGCCAGGCCGGTCAACATGGCGTTCCCCCTGGCCCAGTAGCCGGGGGCGCATGGCGCTGTCCATGGGCGGGATGTGCGGTGCAGTGGAGCGATGAAGCCCTTGTGCTGCGGGTAGGGAAATTCCGGGAAGCGGATATCTGGGTCCGCTTCGTTTCCCGCCGGCATGGCATGCTCACCGCATTCGCCTTTGGCGGGAGCCGCAGCCGCAGGCGGTTCACCGGCTGCCTGGACGCATTCAACCGCATACGCGTCAGCGTGGCTGCGTCACGCGACGGGCGTTTCCTCAACATGCAGGAAGCCACCCTCCTCGAAGGTCCGGTGCATATCAGGCGGGACTGGAGGCGGCAGGGCGTGGCCGCCAACTGCATGCGTTTTGTCGAGGCGTTCGGCGTGCCTCCCGACAGCTCTTCCGCATGTTATGACATGCTGGCGGAGATGCTCCGGGTCATCGAGGACGCCAGCGCCATCCCTGCCGCGCTTCCCGTGTTTTTCCGGTTCAAGCTTGCATCGGAACAGGGGTACGCTCCCGAACTCGCTGTCTGCCCGAGATGCGGTTCCCCGATGCCGGGCGCCGCGCGGACGTATTTTCTGGTTCAGGAAGGCACGGCATGCTGCGCAGGCTGCCGCGCCGAGGGCGAATCCGGCATGATGCTCGACCGGGAAACACTTGACGTGCTGCGCAAAGTAAAGGAAAAATCGCCTCTGGAATGGCGAGCCGGAGAGTTTTCTCCGGAAGCCAGCCGGCAGGCCGCGCGGGCCATAGATGCCTTTGTGCGTTATCACGTGGGGCTGGAGTGGTCTGACGGACGGTTCAGAGCCATGTGACGGCATGGCGCAGGAAATCGACCCCAGGGTCGTATCAGGAGAATGGTATGAATTTTCAGGACGTCATCTTGTCCTTGCAGTCATATTGGGCCAAGCAGGGCTGTGCCGTGGTGCAGCCTGTGGACCTGGAATGCGGCGCTGGGACATTCAATCCCTCCACGTTTTTGAGGGTCATCGGTCCCGAACCGTGGAAGGCTGCGTATGTGGAGCCTTCCCGCAGGCCCACCGACGGGCGCTACGGAGACAATCCCAACCGCCTGCAGCATTATTTCCAGTTCCAGGTCATCATGAAGCCTGTGCCGGAAGATCCCCAGCAGCTTTATCTCGACAGCCTCAGGACCCTTGGCATCGATCCTGCCCGGCACGATATCCGTTTTGTGGAGGATGACTGGGAATCGCCGACGCTCGGAGCCTGGGGGCTTGGCTGGGAGGTCTGGCTCAACGGCATGGAAGTCACCCAGTTCACCTATTTCCAGCAGGTCGGGGGCATCGACCTCGCACCGGCCAGCGTGGAGATCACCTACGGGCTCGAACGCCTGACCATGTACCTCCAGGGCGTGGAGTCGGTGTATGACCTCAGGTGGAACGATGCCGTCTCCTATGGCGATATCTACCACCAGAACGAGTACGAGCAGTCCTGCTATAATTTTGACAAGAGCGACGCCGCCATGCTCCTTGCGCATTTCAATGACTACGAAAAGGAGTGCCTGCGCCTCATAGAGGAAAAGCTGCCGCTGCCGGCGTACGACTACTGCCTTAAATGTTCCCACACGTTCAACCTGCTGGATGCGCGCGGCGCCATCTCCATCACGGAACGCGCAGGCTATATCGCCCGCGTCAGGGCGCTGGCGTCCGGCGTGGCCCATCTTTATGCCGCCCAGCGCGAAGCCATGGGTCATCCCATGCTTAAAAAGGGGTAGACCATGAGTCATTTCGTTTTGGAGATCGGCACGGAAGAATTGCCCGCGCGTTTTCTCAACTCGCTGGAAAGTGAGCTGTGCGGACGCTTTGAAGGCCTCTTCAAAGAGTCTGGACTATCTTATGAACAGATAAAGGCCGATTGCACTCCGCGCCGTGCCGTCCTGCATGTGCGGGGGCTTTTGCCTGCGACGCCCGTGCGCGAGGAGATCGTCCTCGGTCCGGCGCTCCGCGCAGCGTACGATGCCGACGGGAACCCGACGAAAGCCGCGCTGGGCTTCGCCAGGGGACAGGGCGTCGATCCCTCGGCCCTGCTGCGCCAGGAAACGCCCAAGGGCGTTTACGTGGCGGCCCGCAGGCAGACCGGAGGGCAGAGCGCCTCTTCCATCATCGCCGCAGCCGCTCCCGGGCTCATCGCCTCCCTGCCTTTTGCCAAGCGCATGCATTGGGGCCTGGACCGCTTTTTGTTCGCGCGCCCCCTGCGCTGGATAGTCGCCCTGATGGATGGGGATGTCGTGCCGTTCACTGTTGCCGGCGTGGCATCCGGCCGCATGACGACGGGGCACCGGGTGATGGGGCGCGGACCTTTTTCCGTCCCCGATGCCGATTCCTTCGATGCCGTGCTGGCGGAACGATGCCGCGTCGTCCTTTCTTCCGAAGACCGCCGCAGCATCATAACGGGGGCGGGGGACAAGCTTGCTGCCGCAGCGGGCGGGCGCGTGCTGTGGAAGGACAGCCTCCTTTCCGAGGTCTGCGGGCTGTGCGAGCATCCCGTCCCCGTGCTGGGCGGCTTTGACCCTTCGTTCCTTGAACTCCCGCCTGAAGTGCTGCTCACCAGCATGGAAACGCATCAGAAGAGCTTTGGCGTGGCCGATGGCAGCGGCAAGCTCCTCCCCTGCTTCCTCACGGTCTCCAACCTGGAATCGCAGGAGCCTGAGCTGGTGAAGAAAGGCTGGGAGCGCGTGCTCCGTGCCAGGCTTGAAGACGCCCGTTTCTACTGGAAGACCGACTTGAAGGCTTCCTTCGAGGTCTGGCAGGAAAAGCTCGACCATGTCATCTTCCTGGGCCCGCTGGGATCCATGGGCGACAAGTGCCGGCGCCTTTCCCTTTTGTGCCAGTGGCTGGCAGGGCATCCTGGCATCACCGCAGCCTGCCATGTCGAGCCAGGCGCCGCCGCCGTTGCCGGACGGAACGCCAAGGCCGACCTGGTCTCGCAGATGGTCGGAGAGTTCGACACGCTCCAGGGCATCATGGGAGGCATCTACGGGCGCCTGATGGGGCTCGATCCTGCGGCAGCCGGCGCCATTGCCGAGCAGTACCTCCCGGCCGGACCTGACAGCCCCGTGCCCTCCACAGACCTGGGCGCGCTGCTTTCCATGGCGGACAAGGCCGATACCCTGGCCGGCTGCTTTGGACTGGGCAACATCCCCACCGGCGCTGCCGACCCCTTTGCCTTGCGGCGCTGCGCCCTCGGCATCGCCAGGATCATCATGGAAAAGGGATACAGGCTGCCCGTAGGCGAGTTTTTTGCCAAGGCCCAGTCGCTGTACAGCCAGGATATCCGTTGGAAGCTGGACAAGGAGACCGCCCTCGCGAAGCTCCTGGAGTTTTTTGAAGGCCGCGTCAAGCATTACTTCCTCACGCGGGGGACGGACACCCTTCTCGTCGAGGCTGCCCTGGGAGCCGGATGCCAGGATGTGTGGGCGGCCTCCCGCAGGCTCTCTGCCCTGGAAGAGGAGAGCAGGCGGCCCGGTTTTGCCGAAGCTGCCCAGACGTTCAAGCGTGTTTCCAACATCCTGCGCAAGCAGGGGGCCGAAGCTCCCGATGCCTACAGCAGGGACCTGCTCCGCGAAGCGCCGGAGGTCGCCCTTGCCGATGCCATGGAGAGCATGGCGGCACGGTTCGATGCGCTGTGGGCCGAGGACCGCTTTGCAGAGCTTTTTGCCATGCTGGGCGGCGTGCGGCCGGCTGTGGACGCCTTCTTTGACGGCGTCATGGTCATGGACAACGATCCCAAAGTGCGTGCGAACCGTCTTGGCATGCTGCGCGTCCTGCTTTCGCGCATGGAAAAGCTTGCCGATTTTTCGGCGCTGCAGATGTAGCTTCGCTTGACAAGTCGGGCGTTGTAGGTAATTATATCCCTTCTGGAAATAACGGGCGGTCTTTCCGCACGATCTCATTCCGTTTTATACCCCACCCGGGCATCAATCCTTTGGAGGATCACAGTGGCAAATCATGCTTCAGCCATCAAGCGTCAGAAACAGAGCGTTAAGCGCAACGCCCGCAACCGTGCCGCCCGCACCCGCGTCAAGAATGTGGTGAAGGCCGTGCGCGCCGCCATCAAGAACAACGATAAGGCTGCCGCCCAGGAGCAGCTGCGCCTGGCCTCGTCCGCCCTCTCCAGGATCGCAGGCAAGGGCGTCATCCACAAAAAGAATGCCTCGCGCAAGGTCTCCCGCCTCGCCAAGGCCGTCAACGCCATGGCGTAAGGCTTTTTCCAGCTTTATGCAGGGCCGCTGCCAGGAATGGCAGCGGCCTTTCGTTTTAACGCCTTTCCACGGATGCAGCATGGGCGCCCTGATCTTGCGGCGCATGGAAAATTATCTTGTCAACGTATAATTGTTCGCTGCGTGCCCCGTATCTTCCTCATGGCAGCGATCTTTTATCTCTTATCTTTTTAACAGATATATTTCGTGGATGGGCCCTTGAGGATCCGCGCGAACAGGCGCAGCGTGTTGAAACATTGCCCGTGCCGTGCACCGGCATCCTGGAGCACTGGGGCAGAGGCATCTCCTGTGCTGCCCATGACCGCCAGCAGATGCAGGGGGATGCGCATCCGTCCTTGCCAAGAGGCGTGATTGCACGTATCATCCAGTCAGATCCGCTATACGCTTCGATCAATAAGGAGAAAGTGCGATGAGATATGCCGGAGCCGCCATTTTCTTTTTGTGCATGTGCCCCCTTGTGATGCCGGCCGGACAGGCGAAGGCCCTTACCGGTGAGCAGGCATGGCAGCTTGCCAGTGTGTCCGAACGGTACAAGGCAGCCGGCCAGAGGCTGTTCAAGTCCATGGAAGCACTCAGGAATGCTGCGAAAGGCCGTGATGCCGCGCTGGTGGATACGCTCCAGAAGCAATGGGAAGACAAGCTGGACAGCCTGATCGTCAGCACCATGCTCAAGGACAATGTTTCCCTGGCCGAAGCCGCCGCCCGGTGCACGGATGAGCGTTCGGCATGGGCCGAAGGCGTGCTTGCAGGAAGGATACGGCTCGGGAGCCAGCCGCAGATGCCGCAGGCTCCGGGCGTGCCGCAGTATGCGCCAGCCCCCTCCTACCGGGGCAGCGCCTCCAGCCTGCTGGAAGCATGCCGCAAGGGTGACCTGGACCAGGTCCGGCTCAACGTAGGATCCCGCGTGGACATCAACTGCCGCGATGCCGAGGGCAATACGCCGCTCATCCTCGCCACCCGCGGAGGGCAGGCTGACATCGTGGAATACCTGCTCTCCCAGGGGGCGGACTGGCGCGTGAAAAACGACCAGGGCTTCCCTGCGGCTGCCTATCTTTCGGATAAGGATGCCGACCGCCTCCTTGCCGCGTTCCTGCGCAGCGGGCTCGATGTGGGCCAGTCCTTCGGCAGTGATGGCCGCACCATCCTGCATAACGCAGCCAGGAGCGGCTACGTCAGGCTGGCGGCGCTGCTCCTCAGCCTGCGGCAGGATCCTGACGTCCGGGACAAAGATGGCGAAACGCCCCTGCATTACCTTGCCTATTCCAGCGACAAAGAAAAGATCGACCGCCTGGAGGTCGCTCGGCTTTTCGCCCAGGCTGGCGCCCAGGTCGATGCCAGGAACAGGAGCGGCAGGACACCGCTGTACCTGGCCGTGCAAGGCAAGTGCCAGAAGGCCGCACAGGCGCTCATCCAGGTCGGTGCCAATGTGGACCAGAAGGCGGGAAGGGTATCCATGCTCTACTATGCCGTGGACCAGGAACTGTATGACGTCGCCGGTGAGCTCATCCGCCACGGAGCCAGCCAGGAAGTTCCCGGCGACGACTGGAAGGGCATGGCCCGCAAAACACCCGGCAAGCTGATGGAGCTCCAAAAGCGCGGATACCTCCGCTGAGCGGGGATCAGGGAAAGGCGGCTGGCAACAGCCGCTTTTCCGTCCATGCTTCCCTTGACCGGCGCGCAACGCGCGCTTCCATACGGGATATCTTATCTGTGTTACGGATGATTATTCCTGCAGATCGCCGGTGCGTATTGACCATGCGGCGCAGGCAGGCTAGATTGTCCATGCTCCACGGCGACCACAGCAGCAAAAGGCGACCATGTATACTACCCAGGGACTGACACCCGGCAATGCTGCCATCCGCGAACTGCCCATCGGATTGTTCGATTCCGGTGTCGGCGGCATGACGGTGCTGCGCGCCATGCGCGGCATCCTTCCCAATGAATCCTTCCTCTATCTGGGGGACACGGCACGTTCCCCCTACGGTCCCAAGAGCGTCGAGACCGTGCAGGGGTACACGCTCCAGGCTGCGGAGGAACTGCTGAAGCGCGGCATCAAGATGCTCGTCATCGCCTGCAACACGGCCACCGCAGCTGCCCTGGACCGCGTACGCCGGGAATTTCCCCAGATCGAGACTGTCGGCGTGATCGAGCCCGGCGCCGAAGCCGCCTGCCGCGCAACGCATACGGGGCGCATCGCCGTCATCGCCACCCACGGGACCATACGCGGGCGCGCCTACGAAGAAGCCATATTGAAGCGCATGCCCGATGCGGAGCTTTTTCCCATCCCCTGCCCCCTGTTCGTCGCCATGGCCGAGGACGGGCTGGTGGAAGGTCCGCTTGCCACGGGCATCGCCGCCCGCTATCTGGATCCGGTGTTCCGCATCCCGCGTGAGCAGGGGCTGGAAACGCCGGATACGCTGGTGCTTGCCTGCACGCATTTCCCGCTGCTGCAGTCTGCCATTGCCGACGTGGCCGGGCAGGGCGTGACACTGGTGGATTCCGCCACCAATACGGCACGCGTGGTCAAGAAGATCCTCCGCGAAAAGCATCTTGACCGCGGTTCCGGGCCCTCCGCGGGCGTTGCCTTCTGCCCGGGATCCACGCGCTTCCTCACCACGGACGATCCCGAGCGCTTCAAGCGGCTGGGCGAGCAATTCCTGGGCATGACGCTGGCTCCCTGCACCGTGGAGCTGGCGAAGCTATAACAGGGGGCCGGCGGTCCCGCGGCCGGTCCCAGTCACGGAGCATAACGCTTCCGCATGAGGAAGGAGCATCACCGATGCCGCGACTGCGCCTCACCATAGCCTATGTGGGGACCCATTACCACGGATGGCAGATACAGGCCCGCAAGGACGGAGAAGATCCGCCCACCGTGCAGGCCTTCGTGGAAAAGGCCGTTTCGCACGTGGCAGGCCGCCCCACCCATGTGCAGGGCGCCGGGCGCACGGATTCCGGCGTGCATGCCGAAGCGCAGACCGCCCACTGCGATATCCCCGAAGACCGCCTCCATGTGCGCTGGAAGCTGGCGCTGAACACGCTCCTCCCCCACGATATCCGCATCCTCGATGCGCGTCCCGCCCCCGAAGGCTTTGATGCCTGCCGCAGCGTGATGCGCAAAAAGTACACCTATTCCCTCTGGCTCGACCATCTGCTCGTCCCGCCCCGCCTCTATCCCTTCGTCTGGGCGTGCGGTCCGCTCGACCTGGACCTGGTGGACGCCGCCATCCCCCTGCTTGTGGGGACGCATGATTTTGCCAGCATGCAGAATGCCGGCACGCCGCAGAAAAGCACGGTGCGCACGCTGTTCGAGATACGCCGCCGGCCGGGCGGGATGCTGCCTGGCGGCGGA
>CACZQM010000029.1 GCA_902783285.1 uncultured Desulfovibrio sp.
GCTCAAGAACATCCAGCCCGGGCAGAAGGTCAAGCTTCCACCCGCCGGCGGGGCCGTACGTCCTGCCACGGCAGTACAGCAGCACGTCCAGCCGAAGGCTCCTGCCCGGCAGGCCCAGGCACCTCAGCGTGCCACTGGCGCCCCTTCCCCTGCCCAGGCAAAGCCAGCCGGCGGCTTCCATGTGGTCCAGCCGGGCGAGACCCTCTGGAGCATAGCCCGCAAATACGACGTGCATCCGGGCGCGCTGCTGAAGCTTAACGGCATGGATGTGAACACCAAGGTCCGCACAGGCGAAAAGATCAAGATACCAGGCAGCCGTTAGGCAAGGAGCCGGCATGGGATTCTTCTCGAAAATAAAAAAGCTCTTCTCCGGATCAGGCGAAGCCGCCCCGAAGCAGGCCGATGCTGCGCCTGCCGCCCCCCCTGCCGGACAGGATGAACAGCAGGCGTCCGTCCAAAGCGGAGCGCCGGAGACCGGTGACATGGCGCTTGCGCTGCAAAAGGCGGAGCCCAGGCTCTCGGCATGGCTGCCCATCATCCTGGACGGCGTGGACAAGGCCGATGACCTCTTCTGGCAGCGCATAGCCTTTCTCCTCCGCGCCCTGCAGACTCCCGATGGCGAAGCACGCCGCTTCATGGATGAATTCCGCGCCTGGCTGGAAGACATGGACTATCACTGGCTCGAGGATTTCCGCTCGGAACTCCAGTACAGGCTGGCGCTCGCCCTCGACATGGAGGATGAGGAAGACGAACGCGACCGGCTCTTCGCCAAGCTGCAGAACGGGCTAGCGCGCACGCGCAGCCGCCTGGGACAAGGACTTTCCGCGCTGTTTTCGGGGCACAAAGCGCTCGACAAAGACTTCTGGGATGAGATGGAAGAGCTGTTCATCATGGCCGACATGGGGGCTGAGCCTTCCATGGCGCTGGTCTCCCGGCTCAAGGAGCGTGCCAGGACCGAAGGCGTGGACAGCCCTGACGCGCTGATGCCCCTTCTGGAGCAGGAAGTGGAAGCCGTCTTCCGGCAGCCCAGGCGCATCGCCTGCCTGGATCATCCGGAAGTCCTTCTCATGGTGGGCGTCAATGGCGTAGGCAAGACCACCACCATAGCCAAGCTTGCCTACCGGGAAAAGATGCAGGGGAAAAAAGTGCTCATCGCCGCCGCCGATACCTTCCGTGCAGCGGCCGTTGAACAGCTGGAGGTATGGGCAAGGCGCATCGGCGCGGATTTCCATGCCAAGGGCATGGGCGCAGACCCTGCGGCCGTAGCCTATGAAGCCATGGACCTGGCCATGAAGGGCGGCTACGACGTGCTGTTCATCGACACGGCCGGCAGGCTGCATACCAAATCCAACCTCATGGACGAACTGCACAAGATACGCATGGTGCTCAGCCGCAAGATGCCTGCCGCGCCGCACCGCACCATCCTCGTCATCGATGCCACCACCGGGCAGAACGCCCTTCAGCAGACAAAAATGTTCAAGGAAAGCAGCGGGGTCAACGAGATCATCCTTACCAAGCTGGATGGCACGGCCAAGGGCGGCGTGGCGCTGGCCGTGGCCAGCCAGTTCGACGTGCCCATCACCTTCATCGGCCTGGGCGAAAAAATGGAGGATCTGCGCCCCTTCGACCCGCACGCCTTCGCCAGGGCCCTGCTGGGAAGGGAGCAGGTCTGACTCAAAAAGTTCCTGGATCGCTTCTTGACCTTCCCCGCAGCCACTAAACAAAAGCTCCTGCAGCGGCTTTCGGCTGCTGCAGCCGTCATCAGGGTGATCCCATGAGTTCCGGCGCGCCCCTCGGTCCCCCATCCCTCTACGAAAGCCTCTACAAGAACCTGCCCGGGTTCGCCTGGCGGGCAAAGATCCTGGGAACGGCCCCCTGGGGAGGGCACAGGCTCAGCCTCGAGGTCGTGAGTGACGGCTGCTTCGCCATTTTCGGGATCGTCCCGGAAAAAATGCTCGGTGCCAACACCATCGAGCAATGCACCCTTCCGGAAGACCTGGGATACGTCAAGCAAAAAACGGACGAAGCCATCCAGTCACGCCTGCCGGTGGTCTTCTGCTACCGCATCCTCTGTGCGGACAGGCGCACTGTCAAATGGCTCCGCGAAGAAGCCCGGTGCCTCTACGGAGACGACGGCTCCCCCCAGTACCTGGAGGGGCATATCACTGATGCCACCCGGGAAAAGGAACAGGAACTGCAGCTCAGGCAGGAAAACCAGCGCCTGGAAGACCTGACAGGCGAAAGCGACGGGCGCCTGGGGGGCATGGTCGGCAACAGCAGATCCATGCGCCTGCTGCACGAGAAGATCCGCCTTGCCGCGCGCAGCGATGCCGCTGCCATCTTTTACGGGGAGACCGGCGCAGGCAAGGACCTCGCCGCCCGCACGCTGCATCTTTTGAGCGGCAGGAAGGGACCTTTCGTGCCGGTCAACTGCGGAGCCATCCCGGAATCGCTGATGGAAAGCGAATTTTTCGGCCATGTGAAGGGCGCTTTTTCCGGTGCCGTCTCCAATCAGGAAGGCTTTATCGCCACCGCAGACAGAGGCACGCTGTTCCTTGACGAGGTGGGGGAACTTCCCCTTGCCATGCAGGTCAAGCTGCTGCGCGTCCTGGAAGGGAAGACCTACACTCCCGTTGGCGCCAGCAAGCCCAGGATGTCCCATTTCCGGCTCGTCTGCGCGACGAACAGGAGACTCGACGACTTGGTCGCCCAGGGGAAAATGCGCCCGGACTTCTACTACCGCGTGCACGTGATCGCCATGGACATCCCCCCCCTGCGCGAGCGCATGGAGGACATCCCGCTGCTCATCCGCAGCTATTTCGACAAGCACGGCATACAGCGGACGCTCTCCCCCTCTGTGAACAAGCGCATCATGGGATATCCCTGGCCCGGGAACATCCGGGAGCTCCACAACTTCCTCGACAGGTGCCTCGTTTTCGGGGAAGCCGAGGCGGAGAGCCTGGGCAGGCAGACACCTGAGGAGGACAGCCCTGTGGAGCTGGGATCCTGCCCTACGCTCGCCGATGCCGTCGCCTGCGCAGAAAAAAACGCTGTCGCCACAGCGCTGCAGCACTGTGGCGGCAGGCTTGGCCAAAGCGCTGCCATGCTGGGGATCTCGCTGAGCACGCTGAAGCGGAAGATCCGCCAGCACGGCCTCTCCCGGCGCTGACCATAATAGCGTCAAAAATGTCTCTTTTATTTTCTTTTTAGATATTATTCCTTTTTTTACAAACTATTATTGCATGGCTCAAATATGAACCAAAAAAGTTCATATTTGAGCTTATTGTTTCTTCCTCCCCCTCAGGCGAAAACTCGCCATCTGCTGACAACCAGCACATAACCATGCGGATTCTTAAATCTATCATAACGATCATCATCTTCTTTCCCCTTGCCGGACACCTTTGGCACATTTCTTGCTTATGGCATTCCTGTTCATGAGATCCCTGCAATCCGTACCGGGGATACTTTCAACCGCAAGAAGGTGCTTATGCCCAAGAATGCCATCGTCATGATGTTCGACAGCCTGCAGTTCAACTACCTTGGCTGCTATGGCAACGAATGGATCAAAACGCCCAACATGGACCGCCTGGCCCGCGAAGGCGTTTTATTTGAAAATTGCTATACAGAAGGCTTGCCCACCGTCCCTTGCCGCCGGGCCATGCTCACGGGCCGCTACACGCTCCCCGTGGCGGGATGGGTAGGCCTTTCCACAGAAGACACGACGATCGCCGATCTGTGCTGGGGGCGCCCCATCGACGCCGCCCTCATCTTTGACTGCCCCAACTTCCGCCTCCCGAAATTCGGCTATACCAGGGGATTCGACAAAGTCTGGTTCACCCATGGACACGAAGGCGATTATTTTTACGACTTCGATGAGTTGATCCATCTGGATCCCAAAAATTTCTACGATGCCGACTCCGCCAAAGCCTATGAAGAAAAAATGGGCGAAGCCGCGTGCAAGGGCGTCATCACCGAGCTGACGACCTTCCTCCGCCAGCGCCAGACATGGAAGGACAAGACCGACCATATCGTCTGGCAGACGGTGGACAACGCCATCGACTACCTGGAAAGGGTGGACAGGAACAAGCAGTTCTTCCTCTGGGTGGATTCCTTCGACCCGCATGAGCCCTGGTATCCGCCTTCGGTGACAGAGGGACGCCCCTGCCCCTACGACCCGGACTACAAGGGCAAGCCCGAGCCTTATCCTTTCGAAGGGCTTGTCGAGGGCGTTTATACCGAGGCGCAGCTCAACCATATCCGCATGCTCTATGCCGAAACGGTGACCCTGTGCGATGAATGCCTGGGCAGGCTGCTGGATGCCGTGCGCCGCCTCGGACTGGAAAACGACACGCTGTTCATGATGGTCTCTGACCATGGAGAACCCCTGGGCAATGGGCAGCACGGGCACGGGCTCATGGAAAAGGTCCGTCCGTGGCCTTATGAAGAGCTTGCCCATACGCCCATGCTGCTGCGCGCACCAGGCGTCAAGCCCGGGCAGCGCATCAAAGCCTTCGTGCAAAGCTGTGACGTGGCCCCCACGGTATGCGACTGGCTCGGCATCGGCGTGCATCCCAAAATGCAGGGCAAATCGCTCCTGCCCCTCGTGCGGGGCGAAGTGGAGAAAGTCCGCGATTTTGCCATAGCCGGCTACCACGGCTACGGATGGGCGATATTCACCGAAGACTGGAGCTACATCCACTGGCTGCAGCCGGAAAACAAAGATAACGAAAGCATGGGCGCCAGCTTCTACAGCGAAGGCGTGGACACGGATTATCTGAAGGAAGTCGGCGGCAAGGGCTACATGGATGAATGGGTCGAAGGCTTCGCCCAGGCAAAGGAAGCAGACGAAGGATCAGACCTTCCCAAACGCGAGCATCCCATCATGGCGCTGGACGGCGCCGACCAGTGGACATGCGCGCCCAACAGTACGACAGAAGTCCCGGAAAGCGACGAACTGTACGACCGCAGGCAGGACCCCTTCCAGCTGAACAACGTCATCGACCAGCATCCTGACGTGGCACGCGACCTGCTGCTCCTGCTGAGCGATTACATGGAAGAACTCAAACAGTCCTGATGACCGGTCCGATGGAAAGCGACAAGACGATCATCATCTGGGATTCCCATCCCGGACGCATAGCGGAAACGGAAAAGAATCTGCGCCTGGCGATGCGCGAGACGCAGACACGGTATGCCGTCGTGATCATGTCCGAGCTGCCGCTCATCGCCCGCAAGGGCCTGCAGGGAAAACTTCCCTCCCTGGAGACAGGCGGCCATATCTGGACATGGAAGGCCGGCAGGCCCGTCCCGCAGGATGCGGCGGTACAGCTCCTTTCCTATCTGAAGGCGCATGGGTAAGCCCGCCTTTGCGGGCAGGCCCCATGGCCGATCAACGTAAAGGCCGGCTGACGCCGGCCTTTACGTTGGCAACCGCTCTGTTCCTCCCTGGCGCGCCCCTATGCCATCGGCGCCAAGAACTTCTTGCACGCCTCATTGCCGGTCTCGTCCCACCAGGCATAGCCGACCTTGTCGAGGTTGGCCCGGAATTCATCGAATTCCTCCGGGGCCACCTCGAAGCCGCAGGCCACCCTGCCGTATTCCGCTCCGTGGTTGCGGTAGTGGAAAAGGGTCACGTTGTAGCGCGTCCCCAGCGTTTCAAGGAACTGCAGCAATGCGCCCGTGCGCTCCGGGAACTGGAAGCTCAGGATGCGTTCGTTCTTCACGGTCGCAGGCGCCTTGCCGCCGATCATGTAGCGCACATGGCTCTTGGCAAAGGTATTGCGGGTCATGTCGGTGACGACGTAGCCATCGGCACGCAGGTCGGAAATGATCTTCTCCAGTTCAGGCATGCCGCCGCTCAGACGCAGCGACGTGAAGATCTCCGCCCGTTCGGGGTCGCTCACGCGGTAGTTGAACTCCGTGACCATGCGGTTCCCCAGCTTCTTGCACAGCTCCAGGAAGGCGCCCTTCCGCTCCGGGATGACCACGGAAATGATGCCTTCGCGCTGTTCGCCCACCTCGCAGCGCTCGGAAACGAAGCGCAGGGTGTGGAAATTCATGTTCGCGCCGGAAAGGATGGCTGCCATGCGCGCCCCGCGCAGCCCGTGCTCCGCGGCGTATTTCTTCAGGCCGGCCAGCGACAGGGCTCCGGAAGGCTCTGCTATGGCGCGGGTGTCGTCAAAGATATCCTTGAGCGCTGCGCAGATCTCATCATTGCTGCAGGTCACGACCTCGTCGATGTTCTCGCGCAGCACGCGGAAGGTCTCCACGCCGATGCGCCGCACGGCCACGCCGTCCGCGAACAGGGAGACCCTCTCCAGATCCACCGGCTCCCCGGCCTCCCAGGCAGCCTTGAAGCAGGCCGAGCCCTTGGCCTCCACGGCGATGACCTTCACCTGCGGCAGTATCTGCTTGATATAGACGGCCATGCCGGCAGCCAGTCCGCCGCCGCCCACCTGGACGAAGACATGGGTCAGGCGGCTGTCCTGCTCCAGAAGCTCGCGTGCGATGGTGCCCTGCCCGGCGATCACGTCCGGATCGTCGTACGGCGGGATGAGCGTGAGCCCCTGCTCGCGCGCCAGGCGCATGGATTCGGCGTAGGCTTCGTCAAAGCTGCTGCCGAACAGCACCACGTTGCCGCCAAAACGGCGCACGGCGTCCACCTTGATGTCCGGCGTCGTCCTGGGCATGACGATGGTCGTCTTCACCCCCAGCCTGCTTCCGGAGAGGGCGCATCCCTGCGCGTGGTTGCCTGCGGAAGCGGCGATGACGCCGCGCTTCCTGGCTTCTTCCGGAAGCTGGGCGATCTTGTTGTAGGCGCCCCGCAGCTTGAAGGAATGCACGGGCTGCAGGTCTTCGCGCTTGAGAAGGACGCGGCTGCCTATGCGCTCAGACAGCTTTTCCATGTATTCAAGGGGGGTGACGCGCGCCACGTCATACACGGGGGAAAGCAGTATCTTGCGCAGGTACCCGGCCGCGCTGGGTCGTTGTTCGGACACGATGGAGCCTCCGTCCTTAGATATTGATGGTTCTCTTATGCGGCATCAGTCGCCGCCGCTTTTCCCGGGCTTGCGCAGGGCGTACAGCTCATCACGCGCATCTTCCCATGCCGGCTCGCGGAACGGAGTCTCGCGCGAAGGGACGACCTCGATGCGGACGGTCCGCCCCTCCAGGGTGGCATTGACCGGGACGGGCGTCCCCTCCTGCGCTGACCGGCAGGCTTTCGGGGAATAGGAGGCCACCAGCGCGGCGGCATCACGCACATCCTCCCCGCTCCAATCCCTGCCCAGCCTGCCCACGGCAAGCGGACCGGGGAAGCCCGCGACCTTGAAAAGCAGGTCGCCGGGGCGCAGCACGCCGGCATAGGCTTCGTTATCCTGCTGATGCCTGCCAATGCTCAGCCAGCATCCGCCGTGCCAGAACTGGCGCCCTATGTCCGCAAGGCGGAAATCCTCCACGGAAGGGTCCCCGATGCGGCGCAGCACGGGCCAGAAACGGCGCGTGTTCTCCTTTTCCGTAAGCTTGCAGCCTCCGCCGGGAGTGGGGATCTCGCTTATCCCGAAGCGACGCGCAAGGTCAAGCTGGTCCTTGCGCCCCCTGCCATTGAAGCCCAGCAGGCGGCTGCGGTCGACCAGGCCGGAAAGTTCTGCCTGGGTGGGATCCAGGAGCTGCGCGCAAAGCGGACGCAGGAGCAGTCCGCGCACGCCGGCGTCGCGCAGGATGATGTTCAGCGTGTCGCGGCGCTGCGACATGGGGCGCTGGCCCAGCACTTCGCCGGAGGCGATGAACGAGGCCCCGTATCCCTGCATGAGCTCCTTCGTCCGGCGCATCATGAGGATCTTGCAGTCCACGCAGGGATTCATGGCGCTGCCGAAGCCATGGGCAGGACCGGCCTTCAGCATCTCCACATACGCAGGTCCCACATCGACGGCATCTATATCGAGCCCGTAGACCTTGCGCCAATGTTCCACGCGGCCGGGGCTGCCGAAAAACGGCGAGTGAAAATGCAGGCACTTGATGGCAAGCCCCTGCTCCATGAGCAGGCGCGCTGTGAGAAGGCTGTCCAGCCCCCCGGAAAAAAGAGCGATCCCGTCGTATTGTTCCATGAGGGGATAATAAATTCCAACGCCCGCGCTGGCAAGTGTTTCTCTTGCCCACGCGGGAGCCTTTTGCTAAAATATGCGCCACTTGAAGTACAGGAGAGTTTAGCCATGGCGAAAAAAACCATCCTTTCCCCGGAAGATGCCCGCAGGGAAGCGCTGGGTACGGCGCTGGACACCATTGAGCGCAAATATGGACAGGGAGCGGTGATGAAGCTCTCCGACAACGCTCATGTGCGGGTGCCGGTCATCCCCACAGGTTCCATAGGGCTCGACCTGGCCCTCGGCGTAGGCGGCATGCCCCGCGGCCGCGTATGCGAGATATACGGCCCCGAATCCTCGGGCAAGACGACGCTGACCCTGCATATCATAGCGGAATGCCAGAAGATGGGCGGCGTGGCGGCCTTTGTGGACGCAGAGCACGCCCTGGACATCTCCTATGCTGCCCGGCTCGGCGTCAAGACCGATGAGCTGCTCATCTCCCAGCCGGACTACGGCGAACAGGCACTGGACATCGCAGACATGCTCGTACGGTCCGGCGCCGTGGACCTCGTGGTCGTGGACTCCGTGGCTGCGCTCATCCCCCAGGCAGAGCTCGACGGAGCCATGGGGGAGACACAGGTGGGCGGACAGGCCAGGCTCATGTCCCACGCCATGCGCAAGCTCACCGGGACCATCCACAAATCCAACGCCTGCGTGATCTTCATCAACCAGATCCGCATGAAGATCGGCCAGATGGGCTATGGCAGCCCCGAAACGACCACGGGCGGCAACGCGCTCAAATTCTACAGCTCCGTGCGCATCGACATACGCCGCATCGGCACGCTCAAAGACCGGGACGAAGCCTATGGCTCCCGCACGAAGGTCAAGGTCGTCAAAAACAAGATGGCCCCGCCCTTCCGCGAGGCCGCCTTCGACATCGTCTGGGGCACGGGCATCTCCCGTTCGGGCGAGATACTCGACATGGCCGTAGAGGCGGGCATCGTCGACAAAAGCGGATCCTGGTTCGCCTTTGGCGATGAAAAGCTCGGGCAGGGGCGCGAACGCGTGCGCGACCTGCTGGATGCCAACACTTCCCTGCGCGACGAGATCGAAGGGAAGCTCAGGGAGCACCTGGGTTTTGGCGGTTCCTCTCCGGCAGAACCGGCAGCCAGGCCAGCGGCGCCTGACCTTCTCGGTGAAGACAGCTTCGACGAAGAAAATTTCTAGCATTCTGGAGAATCCATGCTCACAGCAAAGGAAATACGGAGCAAGTTCCTGGAGTTTTTCAAAAAAAACGGGCATGCCATCGTCCCTTCCTCATCCCTCGTGCCCAGGGATGACCCCACCCTGCTCTTCACGAACGCCGGGATGGTGCAGTTCAAAAAGCTCTACCTCGGCCAGGAAAAGCGCCCCTACAACTGCGCTGCCACCGCACAGAAGTGCCTGCGCGTGAGCGGCAAGCACAACGACCTGGAGAACGTCGGACGCACGGCAAGGCACCACACCTTCTTCGAGATGCTCGGCAACTTTGCCTTTGCGTCGTATTTCAAGCGCGAGGCCATTGGATTCGCATGGAAGTTCATCACAGAGGAACTCGGCCTGCCCAAAGACCGGCTTTACGTCACCGTTTACCGCGATGACGACGAAGCCTTCGCGCTCTGGCAGGAAGTGGCCGGGCTTACGCCCGACCGCATCTTCCGCATGGGCGAGAAGGACAACTTCTGGACCATGGGCGACACGGGCCCGTGCGGCCCCTGCTCAGAGATATACATCGACCAGGGCGAAGACATGGCCTGCGGCCCGGACTGCGGCATCGGCAAATGCGACTGCGACCGCTTCCTGGAGATATGGAACCTTGTGTTCACCCAGTATGATCAGAAAGCTCCAGGTGACCGCGTCCCCCTGGAACACCCCAACATCGACACGGGCATGGGGCTCGAGCGCATTGCCGCGGTCTGCCAGGGCAAACGTTCCAATTTCGACTGCGACCTGTTCCAGGAGATCATCCAGCATGCCGCCAGCCTGGCCGGCGTGACCTACAGCTTCTCCGCGCCGGACACCAACGATGTGGACACGGCCCTGCGCGTCATCGCCGACCACAGCCGCGCCGCTGCATTCATGATCGCAGACGGCATCCTGCCCTCCAACGAAGGGCGGGGCTATGTGCTGCGCCGGCTCATCCGCCGCGCGCTGCGCTTCAGCACCCTGATGGGCGTGCATGACGCCTTTCTGTACAAGACCGCGGGCAAAGTCGTGGAGGTCATGGGCGGGGACTACCCCGAACTGCGCGAGCACGCGGACTTCATAACCCGCGTGGTGCATGAGGAGGAAAACCGCTTCCGCATGACGCTCGACAAAGGCCTCGCCCTTCTGGACAGCGAACTTGCCCGCCTTGCCCAGGAGGGAAAGACCGTCATCCCCGGCGATGTCGCCTTCCGCCTCAACGACACCTACGGCTTCCCCCTGGACATCGTCACCGACGCCGCCTACAAGCGGGGATTCTCTGTGGACGAGGAAGGTTTCCGCGCCAACATGCGCGAGCAGAAAGAACGCGCCCGCGCCGCCTGGAAGGGATCGGGCGAAAAAGACCTCGCCGCACGTTTCGGGAAGCTGCTGGAAGAAGGCATGCAGTCCTCGTTCGTCGGCTATGGCAGCCTTGCGGAGCACTCGCGCATCACGGCGCTGATGGATGCGGACGCCTTGCCTGCGGAAAGCCTGAAAGCCGGCGAAAAAGGCTGCCTTGCTTGCAGCCAGACTCCTTTCTACGGCGCGTCCGGCGGACAATGCGCCGACGCCGGCGTCATCAGGACCGCTACGGGCAGCGCCCGCGTGACCGACGTGTTCAAGCCCATGCCCACCCTCACCATCCATCTGGTGGAAGTGGAGGAAGGGGAACTGCTCGCCGATCAGGAAGCCTCTCTCGAAGTCGATGCAGGACGCCGCATGGCCACAGCCCGCAACCACACCTGTACGCACCTGCTCCAGGCTGCGCTGCGCAAGGTGCTGGGCACGCATGTGCACCAGGCAGGATCCTCCGTCGATCCTGACGGGCTGCGCTTCGACTTCACGCACATCGCCGCCATGACGCCCGGAGAGATCGCCGCCGTCGAAAGGGAAGTCAATGCCATGATCATGGACGACTGCCCCGTTGCCACGAGGGAAATGGGCCATGATGAAGCCGTCCGGTCCGGAGCCATGGCGCTGTTCAACGAAAAATACGGCGACAGGGTGCGCGTGGTGAGCATCGGCGCTGAAGGCGGCGAGCCGTGCTCCCTGGAGCTGTGCGGCGGCACGCATCTTTCCCGCACCGGCCAGGCAGGCAGCTTCGCCATCGTTTCGGAATCCTCCGTAGCCTCGGGCGTACGCCGCATCGAGGCCGTCACAGGATGGAACGCCTACCGGCTCATGGCGGAACGGCGTGCAGAGGTGCATTCCCTGAGCGCGATGCTCAAGACCTCGCCATCCGAGATCGGCCCGCGCGTGGAAGCGCTGCAGAAAGAGATCCGTGAACTGCGCCGCGCCCTGGAAAAGGCCCAGGCTGAAAGCCGCGGCGACCTGATGGGCGGGGCAGAAGAGATCGCCGGCATCCGCGTCCTGGCCGCACGTGCCGGGAGCATGAACGTAAAGGCCCTGCGTGAAGTCATGGATGACGTGCGCTCCAAGATGCCTTCCGGCATCGCGTGCATCACCGCCGAAGACGGACCCAAGGTCCAGATGATACTCTATGTCTCCAAAGACCTCCATGGACGTTTCACCGCTCCGTCCCTCATCAAAGATGTGGCGGCCGCCATCGGCGGCTCCGGCGGCGGGCGTCCCGACCAGGCCCAGGCCGGAGGCACAGACCCGGCGGGCATCGACGAAGCCTTCCGCATCCTGAAGGACAAGATCGCGGGCAAGGCATAAGCACTGCCCGCCCCAATGGAAACGAAGACGGCATCCGGCGGACCCGCCGGATGCCCTTTTTGATAGGCGCGCACACCGTGCCGCAGGAAGAGATATGCCAGAACTGCCTGAAGTGGAAACCGTGGCCCGCACGCTCGCACCCGACGTCTGCGGCAGGCGCATAGAAAAAATGACTGTGCTGGAGCCCCGGTCCTGGCAGGGCGGGACCAGCGCAGCGGACATCGCCCGCCATCATCCGCGCATCCAGGCCGTGAGCCGCAGGGGCAAGCTGCTGCTCCTGCATTTTGGCGAAGCCGCCAGCCCTCTTGCAGGCTGCGGCGGCACCTGGCCGGCTTGCTACACCAGGGACGGCATGCAAAGCGGCAGGCCGCCCCTGGCCGGGACCACGCCGGAAGAGGCCACCGGCCTTGCCGTCCACCTCCGCATGACCGGAGGGCTTTTTCCCCAGCCCCGCGGAGCCAGCGCGCAAAAGCATACCCGGCTCATCATTGACCTGGACGACGGCACGCGCGTTTTCTTCAACGACATGCGCAAATTCGGATCGGTACGCGCCATCAGCGGCCAGGAACTCGCGGCATGGGACTTTTGGAAGGCGCTTGGCCCCGATCCCCTGGAAATGAGCTCCGAAGCCTTTTGCACGGTGATGAAGGCATCCGGCAGGCAGATCAAAAGCCTGCTGCTCGACCAGGGGACGATAGCCGGCATCGGGAACATCTACGCCGCGGAGGGCCTTTTTGCCGCAGGGATCCGCCCGGACGCGCGGGGATGCGACATCGCTCCGGAAAGGCTGAAAAAACTCCACGGTGTCCTCGTGGAGGTCCTGCTCGAAGCCATACGCGAATGCGGGAGCACCATCAGCGACTACCGCAACGCCCATGGCGATGCCGGCTCTTTCCAAAACCATTTCCAGGTCTATGGGCGCGGCGGGCTTCCCTGCCATGTCTGCGGGCGCATCCTGCTCTCCGCACGCATAGGCGGACGCGGAACAGTATGGTGTCCGAAATGCCAGGAGCCATGAGAAAAGCCCCCTGCACCTTGCAAGGGGGCTTTTCCGTCAGTTGTCAAATACGCAAAAAAGGCGCGGCTACGGCCTATGGGGACGGTGACCGTGGGGACGCATCGCCGCCCTGTGATGACGGGGGCCAGGGCCATGCGGGCGCATCGCAGGACCATGGGGACGGGGACTGTGCGGGCGCAGATGATGCGGGCGCGGTCCCCAGTGCGGCGGAGGAGCCATCCGGTAATGAGGGCGCGGCGGCGGGGGAGCCACATGGTAGACAGGCGCAGGAGCCACGATCACGGGGATGCTGGGGGCAGCATAGATCTCGGATCCGCCGTAATAACCGTCGCCGATGGAGATGCCCACCCCCAGTCCGGGGGTGCTGAAATTGAGTGAACCGCCGACAGAAACGGCCTGGGCGCAGGTCGCGCCCGCAGTCAGTGCCAGTCCAAGAAATACGGAAAAAAGCATGCGCTTCATAGGGAGCCTCCATAGGTAATTGTCGTTCACACAAGACGGCTCCACCATAACCCGGGTGGGCATCTATGGCTATACCTTTCCCGTATTTGGATTGTCGCAAAGTGTTACTGAACCTTGCAGCGTGCTATGCCTGCCCGTCCAGCGCATCAAGGCATCCAAGGCCAGCGAGCGCCGCGTACAGGATGATGCCCGCGGCTGTGGAAAGATTCAGGCTGCGGACACAGTGTTTGACAGGTATGCGCACCTGGCTTTGCGCGAGCATCCGGACATCCTCAGGCAAGCCTGTGGACTCCGGTCCGAAAAGCAGGCTGTCCCTGCCCGTGAAGGCGGCATGGTGCAGCGGCGTCCCCTTCCGCGCACTGGTGCCCACCAGCCTCCGGCCCAGGCCTTCCCCGGAGAGGTACGCCTCCAGCGACGGCCATACGCGCATCTGCACATGCGGCCAGTAGTCCAGCCCCGCACGTTTCAAATAGCGGTCTTCCAGCGAAAAGCCCAGCGGTCCGATCAGGTGCAGCCCTGTTCCCGTGGCCGCGCACAACCGGGCGATATTGCCCGTGTTCGGGGGGATCTCCGGGTGGAAAAGGACAACGTGCAGCATAGAAAGCCGTTTAAATACCTGCAGATGGCGGAAGGCATGCCCTCCCGCCAGGCACGGCAGCCATGTTCCGCATTATTCGTGGGACGGATTGGGAGAGCTGCGCTTGATATAGGTCAGGGCAGCAGCCACCGCGCCCACGCCAAGAAAGAAAAAGATGAAATCCATACCTTCTCCCGATGCTGAGATAGCCACTTTCCATGCTACATCCGCCCTGCCCGCCGCGCAAGCGGAAAATGAGCGTTTGCGGCAGGCTACAGGAAACGATCGCGCCGCTATGCCCCCTGCGGGGGCTGCACCGGATCGCCGTTGCGGTCGACAACTATTTTCTTTGCATGGCTGTAGAGGAATTCCATGGCGCGCGCGGCAAGCAGGCGCTCATGCACGTCGCTGAACGTTCCGTTCTTCTCCATGGCCTTGCGCAGTTCTGCAGGGTCGCGGTCCTTGCCGGCCATGCGGGCGATGACATCCTCCATCTCTTTCTCCGGCACCTGCAGCCCCTCGCGGGAGGCCAGCGCCAACAGGAAGCAATGCGCGCGGGCATGCCGGTCTGCGCGGACCCTGATATCGGGCAGGGCGGCATTGATGCGCCTGCTGATCTCCTCCTGCGGCACCCCCTGGCGCAGCATGGCGTCGCGGCCTCCAAGCACTTCGTCCCGCACGAAAAGCTCGCGCACCGGCTCCGGGACGGGAAAATCCGTCTTGTCGAGGATGCCGTTCAAAAGCTCTTCGCCGGCCCGCGCCTTGATGAACGCCATCTTGCTCCCCATGGCGTCTTTCAGGACCTTCGTCTCCAGTTCCCTGAGGGAGCCGAACCCGAGCTTTTTGGCAAATCCCTCATCCAGCGTGGGCAGCTTCTCGCAGCGCAGTTCCTTGAGCGTCACCTTGAGGCTGACCTCCTTCCCGCGGTAGGACTCCACCGGGAACTCCTCGGGGCATGACATGGTGCCGTTTGCCGTCTCGCCCACGCGCAGCCCTTCGGCAAGGGCCCTCACTTCCTTGAGCCTGCCGCCGCTGTCATCCAGGCGGACGGGCAGGTCACTGCCCTGCATGCCCGGCACTTTTTCGCCGCCGGCCAGGGCCTCTATGTCCACCACGGCGATGTCGCCGCTCTTTGCGGGGCGGCCATCGCTGACTTCCTCCACCGTGGCGAACTGCCTGAGCATCGCCAGATAAACGCCGCGCAGTTCTTCCTGTTCCAAACCGGGTTCCGGCAGACGCACTTCCAGCGACGAACAGTCAGGCAGCTCGATGGGCGGCAGCACCGCCAGACGCGCTGTGAAATCATACGCGGATCCGGGCTTGAGGTCTCCGCCCTCATACATGGGGTGGCTGACAGGAGAGATATCTTCCTTTTCCATGACTTCCCTGGCCAGCCTGTCGGCCAGGAGGAGCCGTGCGTCCTGCCCGGACTCGCGGATGGCCTCATCCACTTCAGCCGCGCTGGCGCTGATCGAGGCGCGTATCTCCGTTGGCGAAGACGTATCAAGAGCATAATGCATATCAGGTCTCCTTAAAGAAAATTCAGGAAAAATACGTTCTGCAGGGGAAAACGAAGCACAGACGGCGGGATCTCCCGTAAAGCCTTCTGTCCCGCCCGGGCAGGAAAAGTCATCCGTTGCCGTCCTCACAGGGCTTTCCGCTGTCCCTGTCCGGCAAAGCGCCGTCCCCGCCTGCCCTGCAAAGCTGCTTCTTGCGCAGCATGGCGATCATGAAGACGGCCGGGACGGTGACCCGGTAGGCTGCTCCGGCTATGTCCAGCGCCGTCCACACGCCTGTGACCACCCATCCCACGGGGCCGGCAAGCACAGACATGGCGCGGGTCAGCGTGATGTTCCCGGCGATCGTGAGCCCCCGGCCGAACAGGAGCTTCATGACAGCGTTCGCAATGGCCAGGGTGAGCTGATACGAACGGACGCCTCCCATTTTAAAGACCGCCTGGAACACGCCGAGCGCGACCTCGGGCGTATAGTTCACCGTTTTCATCCCGCATTCCAGGCACAAGTCCTCGATCTCCTCAGGGGTCATCCTGTCCAGGGCGTCTTCGCACACTTTCATCAGCAGGCAGTCTTCGATCCTGGCCGTGGAAGAATTGCTGTTGTAGTTGACCTTCAGCCTGTCGCAGACGTCTGCCAGGACTTCCCGGTACGGGACCCCTTTGCCCCCGCGGATCAGGGTCATGAAGGTATTGGCCCCGAAACACTGGATCTCCCCGGCGATCAGGTCCCAATACTGATGATGGTCGGGATAATGCAGCCTGTACCGCTCTTCGGCAGTCAGTTCCTCGGTGAACCTGGCATCGCCGTCCCTGTCCCTGACCAGGCATTCCACCAGGTCGTCCAGCTCTTCCGAAGGGACATCGCGCAAAAATTCCAGGTCTTCATCGTAACGGTATTCCATTATCCTCTCCTTTCCTGCATGCCATGGAAAGCACCACGGCATCCTGCCGCATGCGTCATGGTACCACAAGACACAAGGGCGGGCAATGCCGGGTCCAGGCCGGGGACCGGCCTCCTGAGCCGGGGGGCACGAAAACATCCCCCTTAACAAACCGGGGAAAATAGGATACGTTGCCGCCACGCTTTTATCTGCGCGCTGTGCAGGGCACGGCGCCGCCTGGAGACGGGATGACGGGACCAATCATAGAGATCCGCGGGCTGGAAAAAAAATTCAGCAGCAAGAACGGGGATGTCTATGCGCTCAAGGGCATAGACCTTTCCATTGCACGGGGTGACATATACGGCATCATAGGCCGCAGCGGCGCCGGCAAGTCCACCCTGGTGCGCTGCATCAACATGCTCGAACGCCCCACCGCCGGGCAGGTGCTTTTCGAGGGGCGTGACCTTTGCGTCCTCGGCGGCGCCGAACTGCGGCAGGCGCGGCGCTCCATGGGCATGATCTTCCAGCAATTCAACCTGCTCATGCAGCGCACGGCGCTGGACAACGTCTGCTTCCCCCTGGAGCTCGTCGGCACCCCAAAGGACGAGGCGAAAAAAAAGGCCTGTGAACTTCTGGAAGTCGTCGGCCTGTCCGACCGCGCGGCATCCTACCCTTCGCAACTTTCCGGCGGGCAGAAGCAGCGGGTGGCCATCGCCCGCGCCCTGGCTTCGAATCCCAAGGTGCTCCTGTGCGACGAGGCGACATCCGCGCTCGATCCGGAGACCACCGTCTCGATCCTCGCACTGATACGCGAGATCAATAAAAGCCTCGGCATCACCGCCGTCATCATCACGCATGAGATGAGCGTGGTGGAAAAGATATGCAGCCATGTCGCCATCATCGCTGGCGGAACGATAGCGGAATCCGGCCCCGTGGAAAACGTGTTCTACCACCCCAGGACAGCGGCGGCGAAATCGCTGGTGCTCCCGGACGCCCTGCGCCCGGAATGCCTGCCTGCGGAGCGGGTGGCCCGCATCGTCTTCACCGGACGCGCGAGCCTGGAGCCGCTCATCGGCAGCATGATACTGGACTGCGGCAAGGCGCCCAGCATCCTTTATTCCGACATCCGCGACATCGATGGCGCCACCTACGGGCAGATGGTGCTGCAGCTGCCCGATGACGAAGCCGCCTGCAGAAAGATACGGGCCTTTGCCGAAGCGCATGGGCTGGCCCTGGAGGACATCAGCCATGTTTGACGCCCAGCTCATGGAAATGCTGGCCGAAGGCGTATGGGACACCCTGTACATGACCATCGTCTCCACGGGGCTCTCCTATCTTTTCGGCATCCCCGTGGGGGTGCTCCTCGTCATCTGCCGCAAGGGCGGCATCGCGCCGCGCCCCCTGCTCTATGCGGTGCTTGACGTGGTGGTCAACCTCACGCGGTCCTTTCCGTTCCTCATCCTGATGATAGCCGTCATCCCCTTCACCCGCTTCCTCGTGGGCACGACCATCGGCAACAACGCGACCGTCGTCCCCCTGGTCATCGCCGCCGTGCCCTTCGTGGGCAGGCTCATCGAATCCTCGCTGCTGGAAGTGGACTCCGGCGTGGTGGAAGCCGCGCAGTCCATGGGCGCGTCGGACTGGCAGATCATCACCAAGGTGCTGCTGCCGGAGGCGCTGCCCTCGCTGCTCAACGGCAGCGCCGTGGCGGCCATCACCATCCTCGGCTATTCCGCCATGTCGGGTGCCGTGGGCGGCGGCGGCCTGGGCAAGCTGGCCATCATGTACGGCTACAACAGGTACCAGACCGACATCATGTTCATCACCATCATCCTGCTCATCATCATCGTGCAGCTCTTCCAGATGCTGGGCAACTGGGCGACCAAGCGTTCCGACAAGCGGGTCTCCTGACCTGCAAAAACTCAAGAGAGGTTTCCGCCATGAAGTTCCATTCCCTGCTGTCCTTCCTCTTCCTCGGCGCGTGCGTGATCACTGCGCCGTCCCTTTCCTCCGCCGCGGTGATCAAAGTCGGCGCTTCTCCGACGCCGCACGCCGAGATCCTCAAGGCGGCCGCGCCGCTGCTCAAGGAGCGCGGCCACGAGCTCAAGATCATCGAATATGCCGACTACGTGCAGCCCAACATGGCCCTCGATGCCGGCGAGCTGGATGCCAACTACTTCCAGCACCAGCCCTACCTCACCGACTTCAACAAGGAAAAGGGGACCAAGATCGTTTCCATCGCCGCCGTGCACTACGAGCCCTTTGGCATCTATGCAGGCAAGTCCTCATCCCTCAAGGACATCCGCAAAGGGGCCGTCGTGGCCGTGCCCAACGACACCACCAACGAAGCAAGGGCCCTGCTCCTCCTGCAGGACTGCGGCCTGATCAAGCTCAAGGACGGCGCCGGGCTCAACGCCACGCGCCGTGACATCAGCGAGAACCCCTACAAGCTGAAGATCGAGGAGATCGAAGCCGCCCAGCTGGTGCGCTCCCTGCCCGACGTCGATTTCGCCGCCATCAATGGCAACTACGCCATCCTCGGCGGGCTGAAGGTGAAGGACGCCCTCGCCACGGAACCCGCTGATTCCCTGGCCGCCTCCACCTACGCCAACATCCTCGCCGTCCGTGATAAGGACAAGGACCGCCAGGAGCTCAAGGATCTTGCCGAAGCCCTGAAGAGCGATGCCGTCCGCAAGCACATCGAAGCGACCTACGAAGGCGCCGTGGTGCCTTCCAAGTAGCCTTGCCCGCTTTCCGCACATGAAAGGAGCGCTTGGACAGGCGCTTCTTTTTTATGATGCGGCAGGCTTCCGCAGCGGCACAGGAAATGCGAAGCGCCCCTTCCGGGGCGCTTCGTTTTTTGATCGTTTTGCCGTCCTGCCGGCATCCGGCGCATCACGCCGGACTAGGCATGGGCGAACTTCTCACGCTGCAGGCGGAGCGCTTCTTCCTGCTCTTCCCAGCTGGCGAAGCCGGCCTGCTGCAGGGCGTCGAACACGGTGGCGTCCCAGTCCCAGGAAGCATAGGTCACGGGCTTGTGGAACGTGCGGCGGAACTCGAAGAGCTTCTGGCGCGCGTCGTGCTCGAACGGCGTGCCGAGGCAGGCGCCCAGGTCCTTCTGCAGCTTCTCGGCCTCGACGTCGTACCAGCCGCGGAACGCCGTGCGGTCCTTGATGGCGGCGGCCTTCTTGTAGCCGTGCTCCTTGAGGATCGCGCGGAGCTTTTCGGCATGCTGCTCGCCGAGCCAGGCGCCGAGTCCGGATCCGGGGATGTGCTCGGATTCCACTTCCGCGAAGTCATGCTTCGTGCGGATGTAGGTATCCGGCACCACGGAGGCGGAAACGATGCCGGCGATGGCGACCATGCCGCGCAGGATGCGGCTGTTGGCCACGCCCTGTCCGCAGAAGCCCACCTTCTTGCAGAACTTCTGCCCGGTGAAGATGGTGGTGAGTATGGCCCAGATGACCGCGGGGTCTTCTTCGTCGTAGATGTGGGAGAGCTCGGCGTTGTCGCGGTCGGTGGCGAGCACCATCTGCGTCATGTCGTTGGAGCCGATGGAGAAGCCGTCGAACTCGCTGATGAACTGCCGCGCCAGGATGGCATTGGAAGGCAGCTCGGACATGAGCAGGATCTTCAGCCCGTCCTCGCCGCTGCGCAGCCCGTGCACGTTGGCCAGGTAGGCGCGCATGGAACGGGCCTGCTCGAGCGTGCGCACGAAGGGCAGCATGAGCATGAGGTTCTTGCCGCCGTAGAGCGTGCGGGCGCGCTTGAAGGCCTCGATCTCCCAGTCATGGATGTCGCGGGACACGCCGCGGTAGCCGAGCATGGGGTTGTCCTCATTATGCTCGAACAGGCAGCCGCCCAGCAGGTTGCGGTATTCGTTGCTCTTGAAGTCGGTGGTGCGGTAGACGATGTCCTTGCCGTAGAAGGACATGGCGAACAGCGCCAGGTTGCGGCC
>CACZQM010000030.1 GCA_902783285.1 uncultured Desulfovibrio sp.
CCCGGAACGACGCGGGACTATCTCGAAGAGCAGGCCATGCTGGCAGGGCTCCCTGTCCGCCTGGCGGATACGGCCGGGCTCCGCTGGCAGACCGACGACCCCGTCGAGATGGAAGGGATCCGCAGGGGCATGGAGCTTGCGCGAAAAGCCAGGTGCATCCTGCTCATCCTTGATGGGAGCCTGTTCAGCCGCGGGCAGGATCTCAATGAGATCTTCGCCGAAGAAAAAAACCTTGCCCTCACGTTTGGTCCGACGAGATGCGTGCCCGTATGGAACAAGGTCGACGCCGAAGACATCCCCCCCGATATGGAGCGCTTCTTTGGCTCCCCCGTCCTCCCCATCTCCGCCCTCAACGGCACAGGGCTGGACGCCTTGTGCGATGAGGTCAGGAAACGCTGCCTGGAAGGCGCCAGCGATGACGAGCCCATCATAGCTCCCAATCTGCGGCAGATGCGCCTCCTGAAGCAGGCGCTGGAAACGCTGCACAGCCTCCGGCAGTCCATCAGCGACGGCATGCCGCCGGACATTTGCGGGATCCTTCTCGAACGTGCCGCCTCCGGCCTTTCCGCCATAACCGGACTGAACAGCACGGACGAAACCCTCAACGACATCTTTTCCAGCTTCTGCATCGGGAAATGATCTGAGGACTGCCCTATGAATCATGCCCCCGGCCGTGCTGGCGCCGCCGCAAAGCCCCCTCTTCCCCCCGACGCCGTCGCGGCACAGGCGCACCGCGCCGGACTTTCCAAGGAAGAGATCAACCAGCTCCCCATCCTTGCGTGGGAAGGCAGCGTCATCATCATCCAGGACGAACGATCTTTGGAATCCGCCCTGGCCGACCTGCGAAGCGAACGGATCATCGGTTTCGACACGGAAACGAGGCCCACGTTCACCAAAGGGCAGACGGCGCCGCCCGCGCTCGTCCAGCTTGCTTCCGCAACGTGCGTCTATCTCATCCAGCTCACGCATGTCCCCTTTGGACCGGCACTTGCGGGATTCCTGTCCTGCCCCGGCAACCTCAAGGTGGGCGTGGCCATCCATGACGACATGAAAGCCCTCAACCGGCATCATCCCTTCACTGCCGCCGGCGTGGTCGACCTGGCTGCGATGGCCAGGCAGCAAGGGATCCAGGCCCAGGGGCTGCGCACTCTTGCAGCCAACCTCCTTGGCTTCCGCATCAGCAAGGGTGCGCAATGCTCCAACTGGGAAAATCCTGCCCTCACGCAGCAGCAGGTACGCTACGCCGCCACGGACGCCTGGGTAGGGCGGGAGATCTATATCCATCTCGAAAGAAGGCAGGCAGAGGGGGCCTCCCTCCCTTCAGCCGGCAGCGGGGATCTGCGATGAGCAAGGAAATTAAAATACTCCCGGCTGGGCTAGCCAACCAGATAGCTGCGGGGGAAGTGGTCGAACGCCCGGCAAGCGTCGTGAAAGAGCTCATGGAGAACAGCCTTGATGCCGGGGCCACTTCCATCCTCGTCGAGATCGAGAACGGAGGGCAGACGCTGGTCCGCGTCACGGACAACGGCATGGGCATCAGCGCCAGCCAGCTGGAGACCGCCGTCCTGCGCCACGCCACGAGCAAGATATCCTGCATAGAAGACCTGATGGGCATCGTTTCCTACGGATTCCGGGGCGAAGCCCTCCCCAGCATCGCGTCTGTTTCCCGCTTCCGCATGACCTCGGCGGCGAGCACGGAAAACGGGGGCACGGCGGAAGCGGCCAGCATCAGCGTGCTCTTTGGCGCCGCCCAGCAGCCTGTTCCCGCAGCCCTGAACCGGGGCACCTGCGTGGAAGTCGCGGAATTGTTTTCCAACACGCCGGCACGCCTTAAATTTCTGAAAAGCCCGGCCTCCGAGCAGAAAAAGATCGTGGAGGTCTTTGCGAAGACGGCCCTTGCCAGCCCGGATGCCGGCTTTACGCTGAAAAGCGGGGGAAGGGAGCTCCTCCGTTTTGAACCGGGACAGGACCTGCCTGCGCGCCTTGCCCGCCTGTGGCCGCCGGCTGTCGTAGACTCGCTGCGCAGCTTCGATGTCTCCACGGGCGGCATGAGGCTTTACGGGATGGCTTCCAACCCCCTGTCTTCCCAGCCCCGCGCGGACCGCATGCTGTTCTTTGTCAATGGGCGCCCGGTGAACGACAGGCTGCTGATGAAGGCTGTCCGCCAGTGCTACCAGGGAAAGATCACCAGCCGGGACTACCCGCAGATCGTGCTTTTCGTGGTGCTGCCGCCCGGGGAAGTCGATGTCAACGTGCATCCCGCCAAAAACGAAGTGCGCTTCCGGGATGAGCAGGGGGTCTTTGCCGCGGTCCTCGGAGCCGTAGGATCCGCACTGCAGGGGATCCCCCTGCCCTCGGAACAATTCCGCAGGGAATGGCCGGATGGCAGGCAGGACTCCGGCGGCACCGGCAGCGTCCAGAAGCCCCGCCCCCTGGGATTCTGGGGCAGGGCAGACGATGCCTCCATCATGGACAGACCGCCGCAACGCCATTTCGACCCTCTCGAAAGCGACCTTCCTGCCCATTCCCTCCGTGAAGGGACAGACCGCGAAGAGCTTTCCATCCTTCCCATGGGGAAGGGATCGCCTGGGGAGCATGCACGTGGCTGCGAACCGCAGGAACGGCCCGGCTCCGCTCCGGCCGGGGACCTCCCCTCCGGCGGCTCCCCGGCAGATGAGGCTGGGGGGCAGATCCGGCAGGATGCGCCGGTGCAGGAAGCCCGCGGATTTGCCTACCTTGGACAGATCGCGCGCACCTACCTTGTCTTTTCCCGCAACGGCGAATCCCTGCTCGTCCTGGATCAGCACGCCATGCATGAGCGCATCTTTTATGAAAAATTCAGGCGCAGCGGTTCGCTCGGAGAATCCCGCCCCCTGCTCATCCCCATGGAGATGGAACTGCATCCCGCGGAATCCGCCAGGTATCTTGAACTGCGTTCCGACCTGGTGCGGCTTGGCTTTGAGATAACCTGCCGCGGCCAGCGCTGTTCTGTGCTGGCCACGCCTCCCGACATGGACCGGACGTCGACGCTGGATTTCCTCCGCGAAGCGCTTTCCGGCAAAACGGACGACCTCCGTTCCGCCTGGATACGGCACGCCTGCGCCACCGCGATACGGGCAGGGCAGGAACTCTCGCAGGGCGATGCCATGCAGCTCCTTGCTGAATGGCTCGCGACAGAAGAGCCAGACTTCTGCCCGCATGGGCGTCCCTGCGCCATCTCCCTCGGCAGGCCGGAGCTGGAAAAACTCTTCAAGCGCCATCAATCGAAATGATCCCCCCCGCCCGCCGTGAAAAAAACCATGGGAAAATCGTAACATGACAGTTTTCCATTGACGTGCAACGTTTTTTGGTGCATTGCTCTCACGGACACTCTTGGCAATCGGTTTGCCAGTGCAGGGTGTGGCATACTTTCCATTTATGAGAGGTTTTATTTCATGTCCAAGTCTATCTATGTTGGAAATCTCCCTTGGGCTGCCACGGAAGAGCAGGTCAAAGAACTTTTTGCCAGCTACGGCAGCGTTCTCTCCGTCAAACTGGTCAGCGACCGCGAAACAGGACGCGCACGCGGCTTTGGCTTTGTTGAGATGGAAGACGCTGAAGCCGATGCCGCCATCGAAGCTCTGGACAACACCAGCTTCGGCGGCCGCACGCTGCGCATCAACGAGGCAAAGCCCCGCGCACCGCGCCGCTAGGTTTTCTTCTTTCGCTGCAATGCCCCTTTCCCAAGGGGCTTTTTTTTTGCCCGGGATCCGCTTCCCGCGCCCTTGCGGCACCAAGATTTTGACACATTCCTTTCAAAGTGTTTCCCGCAGGCGATCGCAGCCGCCTTTAACTGGACATTCCCGCAAGTGGCGCTATGTTTAAGGCGTCCTTTTCCTTCATCCCATGCCATAAGGAGACCACAATGACATTCACCATGCATGCAGCTAAAGCCATGGCGGCAGCCATGATCATATCCCTTCCCCTCCTGTCCGGCTGCGGCAAGAACCTGGGCGGCTACGACTATGACGAATCCGACGCCCGCATGAGTGCGACCGCATACCCTGCCACCGCGATCAATGTGACACGCGTGAAGATCAACAGTGAGAACAGGGAAGGGAACCAGACCCTCGGAGCGGCGGTGGGCGGCGTCATCGGCGGCGTCATCGGCAGCACCATGGGGCGTCACACCGGACGCACGCTCGCCACGCTCGGCGGCGCAGCCCTCGGTGCGGCTGCCGGGGCCGGCGCCGGTGAGCTCGCTTCCCATCAGACCGGGCTGCAGATCACCGTGCAGTATGATGACGGAGCGCAGGAAGTCATCGTCCAGGGGACCGAACCCGCCATTTATGCCGGACAGCGCGTCACCGTCCTCGTCTCGCCCAACGACCAGCGCAGGGTCGTCCCTGAAAATTGACAAATCCCGAAAATATGCGAAACTGCGGACTGCGCAGTTTTTACGGGGATTTCCCCCCTCATCATTTTTTCGGAGGATCAGATGCTCGACCCAAAACAGTGTGTGCTTTTCAGTGGCGGCGCGGCCGGCGCAGAAGAATTCTTTGGCGCGCAGGCGGAAGCCTGGGGCATAGAAGAAGTCAACTTCAGCTTTGAGGGTCATCAGATCATGCGCAGGCGCGGCGTACGCGTCCTCACGCAGAATGAGCTGGTGCTCAAAGACGTGAGCATGACCTATGTTTCCCGGCTCATGGGCCGTGAGTACACACGCGCACCGCTGTTCCGCAAGGTCCTGCAGTCGATTTGCTGGCAGGTGAGCAGCGGCAGCGAAGTGATCGTCATCGGCGAGATCCAGGAAGACAAGACCGTCAAGGGCGGCACCGGCTGGGGGGCCGAATTCGCCAAGCTCTGCAACAAGCCCCTGCTGGTCTTTGACCAGGCGCAGGATGCATGGTTCCGCTGGATCAACGACGAATGGGTCAAGAAGGATGACCCCGCCATCACCCACAGCCGCTTCACCGCGACCGGGACACGCTTCCTCCAGGCGAACGGGCGCCGCGCCATCGTAGAGCTTTACGCACGCTCATTCAACCGCTGATCCCAAGCGCAAATGCACGACTATCAGTCCGCTCCGTGCTCCTGGCATGGAGCGGACTGGCTGGTTAATGCAGGATGCCCTCCTGCGGATGCGGCAGAAAGGCCCCCCCTTGCCGAGAAGCGCCATACGCGCTACATCACTGCAACGGAGAACAGCATGACCCAGCCACACAGAAACGGAACGCGCCCGCTGGACATAGGTCCCGTAGCGATCGGAGGAGGCGCCCCCGTCGTCGTCCAGAGCATGACGAACACCGACACCCGCGATGCAGGAGCGACGCTGGAGCAGATCCGCCGCCTGCATGCCGCTGGGTGCGAGCTCGTAAGGCTTGCCGTGCCCGACGCCCAGGCGGCTGCGGCGCTGAAGACCATCGCCTCCCATTCTCCTGTCCCGCTTGTTGCCGACGTGCATTTCGACTACAGGCTCGCCCTGGCCGCCCTTGATGCCGGACTGCGCGGACTGCGGATCAATCCGGGCAATATCGGCGGCCAGGACAAGGTGCGCTGCGTGGCCGCGGCGGCAAAAGCCCATGGGGCCGCCATCCGTGTGGGCGTCAACAGCGGTTCTGTCGAAAAAGAGATGCTGCGGAAATACGGGGGGCCCACGCCGGAAGCCCTTGTTGAAAGCGCCCTTGCCCATGTCAGGATGCTGGAGCAATGCGGCTTCTTCGACACCGTCATTTCCCTCAAGTCGTCTTCGGTAACCGACACCATCGCATCTTACAGGCTCATGGCCGCACGTTCTTCGTATCCGCTGCACCTGGGAGTCACCGAGGCAGGCACGCCCATGCGCGGCACGGTGAAATCCTCCGTGGGCATGGGCATCCTGCTGGCCGAAGGCATAGGCGACACCATCCGCGTCTCCCTCACGGCAGATCCTGAACAGGAAGTCGCCGTGGCGTGGGAGATCCTGCGCGCACTTGGCCTCCGCAGCCGCGGTCCGGAGATCATTTCCTGCCCCACATGCGGCCGCACGGAGATCGATCTCATCCACCTTGCCGAAGAAGTGGACCGTTTCGTCCGGTCACATCCCCTTGCTGCAGACCGCCCTGTGAAGATCGCCGTCATGGGCTGCGTGGTCAACGGCCCAGGCGAGGCCCGTGAAGCCGACATAGGGCTCGCAGGGGGGCGCAGCAAAGGCGTCATTTTCAAAAAAGGCAGCATCATACGTTCCGTTGAAGGACAAGACGCCCTGCTCTCCGCCTTCCTCAAAGAACTCGATTCCCTGCTCAGGAATGAACAATAAACATCAAAGGAAGTTGCCATGCGCTGGACCAGCTACTACATCCCCACTCTCAAAGAAGCCCCTGCCGATGCCGAAGTCGTCAGCCACAAACTGCTCGTGCGTGCCGGCATGATCCGCAAACTCACATCGGGCATCTACTCATGGCTTCCCATCGGGCTGCGGACGCTGGAAAAGGCCAAGGCCATCATCCGCAGGGAGATGAACGCCGCAGGCGCCGTAGAGGTCCTCATGCCTTCCGTGCAGCCTGGTGAGATATGGCAGGAATCCGGACGCTGGAAAAAATACGGCAAGGAGCTCCTGCGGTTCAAAGACAGGCATGACCGTGACTACTGCCTTGGCCCCACCCACGAGGAAGTCATCACTGCCCTGCTGCGCGGAGAAGTGAAGTCATACCGCCAGCTCCCCCTCAACCTGTATCAGATCCAGACCAAATTCCGCGACGAGGTGCGTCCCCGCTTTGGACTGATGCGCGGCCGTGAATTCCTGATGAAGGATGCCTATTCCTTCGATGTCGACGACGAGGGCGCCAACAAGAGCTACGCCTCCATGAAGGAAGCCTATCACAGGATATTCAGCAGCATGGGGCTGCGCTTCCGCCCGGTCGAAGCGGATTCCGGCGCCATCGGGGGCAACTTCTCCCACGAGTTCATGGTACTGGCCGAAACGGGCGAAGACGCCATAGCAGCCTGCACCAACTGGCCTTCCTGCACTTGGGCAGCCAACGTGGAGCGGGCGCCGCTCAAAGCGCCGGCCTCACCATGCGATGCGCCCTGCCCCGCTATGGAATACGTCCCCACTCCCGGCCAGCACAGCATCGAGGAGGTCTGCGCATTCCTGGACG
>CACZQM010000031.1 GCA_902783285.1 uncultured Desulfovibrio sp.
ATGCAAAAGGAAGCGTAGCAGATATGCTTGGCGTGCCCCTGCCCTTGCTCAGGGGGGCTCTTGATGTGCATATCACCGACTGGCATCAGCTTGCGCCGCTCATTGGAGCAAAGATATCCGGTGCGCCCCTGACCGCACATCTTGCCTTCGATGCAGATACGGCACAGTCCGCCGTGTTCAAGGCATCCCTCCCGCAGTTTTCCCTCGATGGTGACCAGGCGGTCTCCATAAGCGACGCCGCGATCGACATATCCGGAAAAGATCTGTGGGGCTCCCCTTCCCTGAACGTGTCCTCATCAGTCGCCAGGCTCCATGCAGCCGGCATCAACATCGACAAGTCATCGGTGAAGGTCAGCGGGGATAGGGATCATGCCGACTTCTCTGTCGCAGCGGCTGGCGATGTCGCCGTCGACATCCTGGGAAAATGGAAGCCGGGCGAACTCGCCCTGCAGAAGTTCTCAGCGCAGGTGCTGCCCGCTGTCGCCGGCCTGCAGGGGAAGACGCCCCTCGGCCTGCGCGTGGAAAGACCGCTCACCGCCACATACGGCGCAGATTCCTTCACCCTGCCGGAAATGCGTGCTTCCGTGCTTCCCGCGGGCAAGCTGTATTTTTCCGGCTCCTATGCGCCCGGTGCCATGAAGTTGAGATCGGAACTGTCTGATATCGATCTGGCACGCTATAAGGAGTACATCGCAGAGATCCCTGAAGGACGCATCGGACTCACCACTCAGTTTTCAGGGAAGCCCGAAAGCCCGGCAGGTCGATTTAATGTCAGCATCAAGGATCTGATCCCTTCAAAAGGGCTTCCTTCCTTCACGGCGGACATAACCGGCGTGCTTGACCAGTTGCGATCCGGCCGGGCGCTCGACGTGAAATGCCTTTTTGCCGAGTCCACGAAAAAGAACTACGGCATCAGCAGCGCTGACATACACGCCAGCATCCCGTTCACGGCTCCGGGAGCGGGGAAGATGTCCCTGCCCGATATGGACGGCAATATCGCCGCGCATATCGCCCTCAAAGGCCAGCTGGAACATATGGCCAAATTGCTGCCTCTGTCCGACCAGAAACTCGCCGGCGCCGTCTCCGCCGACATCAGCGCTTCGGGCAGGCTCGCCGCCCCTGTGATCGACGCAGCTGTGCAGCTTGCCAACGGGCGCTTCGTCGACGTGGCCCAGGGTGTCCAGCTTTCCGGGATAACCTTCGGCTGCTCCGCCAGGCAGGTCGATCCGGTCAGGCAGTCAGGCAAGATCCTCATCGACTTCGGAGCCAATGACGGACGGAAGGGCTCCATCGGCATGCATGGGAATGCGGACCTGGCGACGATGGTTTTCGATGTCAATGGAAAAATCGATTCCCTTGCCCCGCTGCGCAGGCAGGATATCAATCTTCTCCTCTCTGGCAGTTTCGGATTGAAAGGCCCGCTGACCGATCCTGCTGTCCATGCCGACATCGTCATCGACAAGGGAAGGATCGAGCTTGCGAACCTGCCGGGCGGCTCTATCACGGAACTGGAGATCTACCAGCCGGAGCAGGAGAAAAAAAAGCAGGAAGATTCTTTCGGCACCATTGATGCCCATGTCCGGATCCCCAATCAGCTGTTCATCCAGGGCTATGGCCTCGACTGCGAATGGAAGGGGGATGTCTATGCAAAGGGGGCTCTCACCCGGCCTTCCGTCACCGGCAGCCTGGAAGCGGTCCGCGGAACGCTCGATATCATAGGCAAGAACTTCAAGCTGGCCGAGGGCAAAATTTCCTTTGACGGCGGTTGGCCCGTCAGCCCCCTGTTGAACATCGACATGGAATATCAGGCTTCCAACGTCACGGCCGACATCATCATCGGCGGCACGGCCTCCAATCCCAAGCTGAACCTGACCAGCAAGCCTGTCCTCCCCCGTGATGAGATCCTCGCGCAGGTGCTGTTCGGCCAGTCATCAGGCAGCCTCAGCCATGTCCAGGCCCTGCAGCTTGCATCCGCGGTCGCCACACTGGCCGGATTTGGCGGGGCGGATGTCCTGGGGCAGACAAGGAAAGCACTGGGCATCGACGTGCTCAAGCTTAATTCGGACAATGACGGCAAGGATTCCGATGTCTCCCGTACGACGCTGGAGATGGGGACGTATATCCACGACAATGTCTATGTCGGCATGGAACAGGGCGTTGGAAAAAGCAACGATACGGGTGCCGTGGTCGAGATCGAACTGCTTCCGGGCGTGGGCGTGCAGGCAAAGACATTCAGCACGAAGTCTGAATTTGGCATAAAGTGGAAAAAGAACTACTAGATCAGCAGCTACCGGAGGACATCACTGCCATGGATGGCACAGCATGCAATGATATCAGGTATCTCAAGGAAATGCCGGTGACCGTGCGCTACGGCGAAGTCGGGGCAAACGGCTTCGCCACGCTTTCTTCCCTTGGCAACTGGCTGCAGGAAGCCGCAGGACTGAGCGCGGACGAGCTGGGCTTTGGCGCTGGGGCGCTTTCCCCCTACGGCCTGACATGGATACTGATGCGCATGATCCTGCATATCGAACGGCTCCCTTCCCTGGAAGAATCCCTTGTCATAGCTACATGGCCCTCAAGGTTCAGCCACTTTGGCTACCGCGGATATAAGATCTTCGACAGTGAACGGCGGTGCATCGTCCATGGAGGGAGCGCATGGTCTGTTATGGATCTGGCGGCGCGTTCCCTGTCATCGCTTCCGGAAGAGCTCACGGCTCGTTATCCTGAGGCCCCTTCCGGGTGTGATGAGTTCAGCTGCAGGGCGATCCCGAAGATGCGCAGCGCGGAGTGCACAAGCCGCATCCGGGTCCGCAAGGATGACCTGGATATCAACGGCCATGTCAACAATACAAAGTATCTGGCATGGATCATGGAAAAGCTGCCTTTTGCGCAGGCTGTTTTTCCCAGGATGGTGGACATTTCCTTCAGGGCCGAATGCCTTCCCGAAGATGAGCTGGATGCATCGTGCATGGTGGCTGACCATGGCGAGATCGCTCCAGCCATGCCGGAGGGACCGCCTGCTGTGAAATACGTGCTGCATTCCGTGACGCGCATCAGCGACAACAGCAACGTATGCCGGGCGTTGTCCGCATGGTCAGCGTGAACCTCGGGGCATGGACGCCGGCGCCTGCCGCCCTTGCGGGAAGCATCATTCGAAGTGCAGGATGTGCCCCATCTTTACCTGCTTGGTGCGCATATAGCGTTCGTTGATTTTGCACAGTCCGATCTCGATCGGCACACGTTCCGTGATCTCCAGACCATAGCCTTCGAGCCCGACGATCTTCCGGGGATTATTGGTCATCAGCCGCAGGCGGCTGATCCCGAGATCCCTGAGCATCTGAGCGCCTATGCCGTAATCCCGCAGGTCAGGTGCGAAGCCGAGCTTTTCGTTGGCCTCAACGGTATCGTAGCCTTTTTCCTGCAGGGCATAGGCTTGGATCTTGTTTTTAAGCCCGATGCCCCTGCCCTCCTGGCGCATATAGAGGAGCGCCCCCCTGCCCTCCTTGTCGATCTGCCTGAGAGCAGCTTCCAGCTGGTTGCCGCAATCGCAGCGCAGCGAGCCAAACGCATCGCCCGTAAGGCATTCGCTGTGGACACGGACAAGGACAGGAGTATTGTCCCTGGTTTCGTCCACCTCGCCTTTGATGAGGGCGATGTGCGTATCGGGACTGGCATCGGATTCGTAGGCGATGATCTTGAAGGTGCCGAAGCGTGTCGGAAGGTTGGCTTCACCGACCCTTTGGACAGCCAGTTTTCCTTTGCGAATGTGATAGCGGATCAGATCGCTCAGGGTCGCGATGTGGATATCGATCTTCCGGGCCATAGCCATCAGCTCGTCCCGGTGGGCGACTTCGCCGTTCTCGTTGAGCACCGAGCAGATGACGGCTGCTGCCGGAAGCCCGGCGAACGCCGCCAGATCCACGCCGCCTTCTGCCATGCCAACGCATTTGAGCACGCCACCGTTGGCTGCGCAGACCGGGAATACGTGGCCAGGCGTCAGGAAATCCTCAGGGTCCGCATCCTCGGCGATGGCAGCCTGTATGGTGGCCACTCTGGCGGCGGCAGACATGGCGTCCCTGGATATGTTCTTAAGGTCGAAGGATACGGTCGCCTTCCTGTGATCTGATCTGTTTGACTGCACCGAAGGAAGTTTTAACTTCTGGATGAGGGCTGACGACAGTGCCAGGTAAATGATGCCGCCGGCCATGCGGCTCATGAAATTGATGATCGCAGGCGTCACATGGCGGGCAGCGACCACCAGGTGGCCGGTGGATGATTTGTCATCATCGTCAGCAAGCAGAAGGATCTTTCCGGTGCGGATGTCATCGATGGCCTGTTCTATCGTGCAGAGCGGGGAAGCCGTATCCATTATGAAACCTTCCAGGATTATGTGATATGTTGCGTTGCGATCTGAAAATTCACCGGGTTGACACGTGTGAAAAACATTTTCCGGGGGTGGCTGCGGGGCAATGCGTTCAAGACGCCGAGACGCCGCAGATGTCCTGCATATACCATCCGATAAGGTAGGAATGCATCGCCTCCAGAGAATCCGCGAAGCATACCGAAAATCTGTTCCGCTTATAGAAGCCATCGCGTTCCATGCGTTCCAGCTGCAGCTTGAGCGGGTCATAAAAGCCGCATGCATTGAAAAGGATGCATGGCTTCAGCAGGCGGCTGAGACGTATGAGCGATATGACTTCGGAAATTTCCTCAAGCGTGCCGCTGCCTCCGGGGAGCGCGACATAGGCATCGCCCTGCTCAAGCATGATGCGTTTCCGCTCCGCCATGGTCTCGACCACGGTAAGCTTGGTGAGTCCGCAGTGTTCTGTCTCCCTTTCGACGAGGAAACGGGGGATGACGCCATACACCTTGCCTCCCCCGGCGAGCGCGGCATCCGCGACAATGCCCATGAGCCCGACGCGTCCGCCGCCGTAGACAAGGGCATATCCGCTGGCAGCGATCCATGCCCCCAGGGATCTGGCACAGGCTGCGTACGCCGGATCATTGCCGTAATGTGCACCGCAATAGACTGTGATGTTCATGCGTTCCTTTAGGTATGCTGCCGTGCCGGGCGATGTTTCCTGGCGGCGGGATGCATGTTCATTTTTTCTTTCGTGATGATGGGCTGCGTTTTTTCCTTATGCCGTTTTCTGCCAGCCATGCCAGTTCGCTGAGCCTGCTGTCGACCCTTTCGAACAGGGTCCCCTTCGCGAACGTACCGTCTTTCCTGCGCCGGCCTGCCGGCATCCCCGTAAGCAGCTCCAGTGCTTCCGCAATGCTGCTCACAGGATAAATGGCAAATTTCCCTTCGCGGACGGCCTGGATGACATCCTCGCGCAGCATGAGATGTTCCACGTTGTCGCGGGGGAGGATGACCCCCTGCTCTCCTGTCAAACCTCGCCGCGAGCAGAGTTCGAAGAATCCTTCGATCTTGCGCGTGACGCCGCCCACGGCCATGACCTGCCCAGACTGGCTCAGCGCGCCGGTAAAAGCGAGGGAAAGCCGCACAGGGACGCCGGATATCGCCGACAGCAGCGCGGCAAGTTCAGCGCCGGAGGCTGAATCCCCCTCGATACCGCTGTAGCTCTGCTCAAAGCATATGCTCCCTGTGAGCACGAGGGGCTTGTTATGCGCAAACTGGGATGTCAGATAGCTTTTAAGGATCATCATGGCCTTGGTATGGATCGGACCTCCCAGTTCCGCCTCGCGCTCCAGATCGACGATGCCCCCATGCCCTACGCCGACAGTGCAGGAGATCTGGTGCGGGAGCCCGAACTCGTAATCCCCGCAGGTCGTGACGGCAAGTCCGTTGACGCAGCCGACTTCACTGCCGGTGGTGCGGATCTTGATGATGTTCCTGTCGTACTCCTCCATGTACAGTTCTTCATTCAGGTCGCTGCGCCTTCTCCGGGCAAGGAGGGCCTCATGGAGGCTTGAGGGATCAACGATGGTCTTCCCCTGCAGTTCAGCTGTCGCCGAGGATTCGATCAGGATCTCACGCATGAGGGGGAAATGCAGGGACAGCTTCCTGCGGTCCTCGCAAAGCTCTGACCCATAGTCCACAAGTCCGGCAAGTGCGCCGCGGTCGAAGGGAAGGAGTTCATTGGCATCCATGATGCGCGCGAGCTGGCAAAGCCAGGAGCGCACGTTTGCCGCATTTTTTTCTGTTTCCGTCGTCATCTGCGCCTTGATCTTAAAGAGTTTTGCGAACATCTCGTCTGCGTACAGCAGATGTTCGTAAAGCCCTTCCTCACCGACGAGGATGACCTTGATGTTCAGCGGGACCGGTTCAGGCTCGATGCTTTTGGAGCGCGAGGATTCGAGCATGTCCATGTCTTCCAGGCGCGCCATGCCGGAACGCAGGGCGCGCATCAGGCCTTCCCACGCCGGAGGGAACTGCAGCAGGTCTTTTGCCTGCATGATCAGGTATCCGCCGTTCGCGCGGTGCAGGGAACCTGCCTTGACAAGGGTGAAATCTGTCGTCAGCACGCCAAGCTCCACTTCCCTTTCAATGGAGCCGAGGAGGTTGGAAAAGGTAGGATGAGGCTCGATGACGACAGGCGCTCCGGAAAGCAGGCTGTTATCCACGAAGAGATTGATATCGTATCTGCCCAGGTCGCATTCCGGCGCCTGGGCGTGTTCCGCATGCCCCGCAGGCACAGGTGAAGGATCCCGCGGAAGGAATATGTCGACGTGCTCCAGCATATCCTTACGCACATTGGCAAAAAAGGCATTTAAAGGTGCATCCTGGCCTTCGCATCCGGACATGCGGCACATTTTACGCTCAACGGGAAGCAGGCAGCGGTCAAGAACGGCCTTGAGCGCATTGCGCTCGATCTCCTTGCATTGCTGAAAATGTTCCTTTTCCAGGCGGCTTAATTTTCTGATATGCGCGGACAGCTGGTGCAGAAGCCGCTCGCTCCTCCGCTTCAGTTCCAGGCGCATCGGGGCGTCCAGCTGCCCTATGTCCTCATCGCTCATGCGCTGGCCGTTCAACATCGGGAAGAGCGCGAGGGTCCCCAGATCTTCGGCTTCAAGGGCGAAACCTTTTTTGGCGGCGAGGTCTTCGAGGATCTCCACGAGCCCCGCACGTTCCTTGCGAAACTTGTCCTCCTGGACACGGCGCTTTTTGCTGAATGCTTCCGAATCCAGGTGCACAGCCAGTTCGTCCTTGACTTTGGCTATCGCAGCTTCAAAGGACTGCTTGAAGGTCTTTCCCTGTCCGGCAGGAAGCTGGATGAGGCAGGGATGGTCTTCGTCAGCAAAGTTGTTGACATACAGCAGGTCTGGCGGGATGGGTTCCTTGTTGGCCTTGGGATCGAGAAAATTGCAGAGCATGTATGTCCTGCCAAGGTCAGGATCGCCGGAAAGAAAGATATTGTAGCCCGTATTGCGGATGTGGAGGCCAAGCTCCAGGGCGGAAAGCGCACGGGGCTGCGCCGGCCTCAGCCTTCCGCTCCTGGGGATGCGTGTGCTATCCTCCCAGGGGATCCGTTCCACAGGCCAATTTGGCCGCAGATCGTCAGCGGCGAGTTTTGCAGGAGCATGGTTATGCATGGTCATTTCGTATCCTGCTGGTATAACCTGGTTGGCAGTTCATCGTGCAGGTGCGGCATCCTCTGCCGTTTCCTCCCGCCTGTCACAGGGGTGATCTCTTTCCATAGAGTTCGCTGAGGATGGCGCCGGCTCCCTGCGCAAGCAGATGGTCTGCGAGTCCGGTTCCCATGATCTCAGCCTGTTCTGGAGAAGCCTGGCATCTGCGCGTCTCGCGCAATACTGTTTTGCCGGCGACATCGGCTACGAGGCCGGTAAGTTCCATATGGCCTTCACGCATGACGGCGTGAGCTGCGATCGGCACCTGGCATCCGCCGTCAAGCCTGCGCAGAAAAGACCGTTCCGCAGTCAGGCAGAGCATGGTCTCCGCGTGGTTGAGAAACGAAATGATATCTTTCAGATCCTGGCGGTCGGTCCGGATCTCGATCCCCAGGGCCCCCTGCCCCACGGCAGGAAGGAACAGCGGCGGCGTCAAAGGCTGCATATGCGCGGCGGAGATGCCAAGGCGCTTCATTCCTGCGGCGGCAAGGATGACGGCGTCGTACATGCCTTCACGCATCTTGCGGACGCGTGTCTCCACGTTGCCGCGGAGCATGGATACCGTGAGGTCCGTCCGGTAACTGAGCAGCTGCGCCTGGCGGCGCAGGGAACTGGTGCCCACGACGGCGCCGGGAGGGAGGCTTTCCAGCGTGGGGTATTTTTCCGATACGAAAACGTCATGGCTGACTTCCCTCTTCAGGACGGCTCCAAGCATGAGTCCGTCGGGCAGCACCATGGGAACGTCCTTCATGCTGTGGACGGCCAGGTCTGCACGTCCGTCCAGCAGGGCCTCCTCGATCTCCTTGACGAAAAGTCCTTTCCCGCCGACGCTGGCGAGCGGGACGTCAAGGACTTTGTCGCCTTTTGTCCGGATGGTCAGCAGTTCCGCCTCCAAGTCTTCGTACCGGGCGGCAAGGAGGGCTTTTATGTGATTCGCCTGCCACAGAGCGAGCATGCTCCCGCGCGTGGCGATGGTGATCTTTCTCATCATGTCTCCTGGGAAGCGGTGAAGGAGCGTGGACTCTAATGCCCGCAGCAGCTGGCGCAGTTGCCTCCCGCGCAACCGGAGCAGCCCCCGCCTGACGGAGCGGCAGGAGCAGGATCGCCCGGGGCCCTGCCGCTTCCGAGCCTGCAGGAGCAGCGGGAGATGAGCTTTTCCGTTTCCGCCGAGTGGCACTTGGGGCATTCCGGCAGAAGATCGCCAAAGACGAGCTCTTCAAAAGAATGGCCGCAGGAGCGGCATTTGTACTCAAAGATGGGCATATCGGTATTCTCCTGGAAAATTATTTCAGCAGTTCAGGACATTGGAAAAGATAATGGTCGATAAGCTCGCAGGAAAGATGCATGCATACCTCATGCATTTCCTGAATGAGGGGCGTTTTCGGCGAGGAAACGCAGAGTTCGTAATCGCAGGCGCCGGACATCTTGCCTCCGCCCTTGCCAGTGAAGCCGATGACGGTCATGCCCGCTTTCCTGGCTTCCTCGATGGCGCGGAGGACGTTCGGACTATTGCCTGACGTGGAGATCGCGACGAGGACGTCACCCGGCTTTCCCAGTCCAGCCACCTGCCGTGCGAACACTTCGTCATAGCCATAATCGTTGCCGACGGCTGTCAGCGTTGAAGTGTCAACGGTAAGTGCAATGGCAGGCAGCGGACGCCGCTCCATGAGAAAGCGCCCCAGCAGCTCCCCTGTCATATGCTGGGCGTCAGCGGCGCTCCCCCCGTTGCCGCATACAAGGATCTTGCCGCCGTTCGCCAAGCAGCGGGCCATCTGCCGTGCTGCTGCATCAAGAGTCCCTGCGCATGCAGAAAAAAAAGAACGGCGCAGCGCAGCGCCTTCTTCAGCATATGCGTTGATGATATCAAATGCTTCGTCCATGTGGTCACCTGTCAGGAAAGTGTTTAAGCTTTTAATAAAACGATATTATCTGAAAAATCGTGTCGTGACAATGATAAAAAAACTGCATGTTCCCATGGGATTTTCCAGCGATTTCAACAGAAATGCAGGAAAAAACGATGCAGATTTAAAATTGCGTTCCAGGGCATTTTGATGGTAGTGAGAAGCATGAACGCTGTTAAAAAGCTTCTCATCATCACAAAGAGCGACCCGGCCGCTGCCAATACGGCAGCCGCGGTCAGGCAATGGCTTGGGCAGCGGAACGTGGACTCCGTCCTTTACGATGCCGATGCCGCCCCTTCTGCCCTTTGCGCCGCGGCGTCGAGCTGCGATGCCGTAGTCATCATGGGCGGCGACGGGACGATGATCGGGCTCGCACGGAAATTATGGCAGACGCGCGTCCCCTTGGCGGGCATGAATTTCGGCAGGGTCGGATTTCTCAATGAGCTGCCAAAGTCCGGCTGGGAAAGCCCCCTCACCGACCTGATCCAGGGGAAATGGCTGGTTGAGCGCCATATGGCACTCCGATGGCGAGTCCTGAAGCAGTCCGGACCGGGATTGGAAGCTGCCGCGGAGGGCATTGCGGTCAATGATGTCGTCACGGCGCACGGCATCGTTGCGCGCACCGTCTCCCTGGAAGTGCAGATAGACGATGTCCTTTTCTCGACACTGAGCGGGGATGGCATCATCATCGGCACGCCACTCGGTTCCACAGCCTATACGGCATCTGCCGGGGGCCCGCTTGCGATGCCTTCTCTCAACGCCATGCTCATCACCCCCATCTGTCCGTTTTCAGGCGGGTTTTCTCCCTTGGTCCTTCCCATGAACTCGCATATCCGCCTGAAGGCATGCCGCCCTAACAGTGACATCATCGTCTCTATCGACGGGCAGGAGGATCATACCCTGGCATTTGGTGACGTCCTCGAAGTGTGCGGCATGGCAGACGGACTGCATATGCTGGTCAGCGAGGGAAACTGGTACCTCAAGCGCCTTATTTCCCGCGGCATTATTTTCCCCGGTCCGGGGATACAGTAAGCCAATTCCTGTCCTCTCTGAACGACGTATTTTTATGAGGCAAAATGAAAGAGCTGCCACAGGATGTGGCAGCTCATGATGGCATTTTATGGCGTCACCAACGGGATTTGAACCCGTCTTGGAGGCTTGAGAGGCCTCTGTCCTAACCGGATAGACGATGGTGACGCAGTTGGATGCGCTTTCTGTTTATGCATATGGAGATGGCTTGTCAAGCATTAATTGCCTGCCTGAGGAGAATTTTAAGACCGCTGGAATGCAGCAGTGCAGCTGCTATGAGCCGGTTCCCCTCGGCACCTGGATGGACACCGTCGGCCAGGTCCTGCAGGAAGGGGGAGGCATCAAGTGCATGGAACAGATCGACAAAGGGAACGGAGAGTTCTGCGCATACTTCCGCATATGCCTTGCCAAGGCTTTCCAGCCGTGCACTGTGTGCACTGTCAGCCACAGGCGGCGGGCTGACGAGCAGGACGTTCCCTGACTGCTGCGCCTCACTGAGGATGTTCCGTGCATTGGCTGCGGATTCCTCGGCAGGGACATTGATCCGGCCTTGCGGAGCCGCCATGTCGACCGTGCCAAAGCAGAAAACAAGAAAGGCTTCGGTGCCTTGGATATGGCGCCGCTGGAATTCCTGGCGCCACCGGGCTGCGATATCGGCGCTGGAATTTTTTCTGGCCCCAAGGTTATAGATGGTATCGGGATGTGCGATCGCACCCTGCGCCGACAGCATCTGTGCAAGAACTGCCGGCCAACCCACAAAACCCTGGTCGCCAACCCCCAGAGTGATCGAATCACCAAAGAAAAAAAACTGTTTCATGGGCATCCCCGCAATGCTTTGCCGGATGTTGTCGTGCTAAAAGGGAACGTCGTCCATGCCCTCTGCGCCCTGCCCCGGAAATCTTTCCTTCTGCGCCGGAGGATCCTGCTGCGGGCCGGATTGCCGCTGGCTGCCGCCGTAAACCCTGCCTGCGAACGCGGGCCCCATCTCTTCGCTGCCGTCGCCGGCAGGTGCAAATGCCTGGCGGCCGCCTTGGTAGCCCATGTCATCTGCATTTTTCCTGTCGAGGAAGATGACCCTGTCCGCACGGATCTCCGTGCTGTAGTGATCCTGCCCGTCCTGCCCCTGCCATTTCCGCGTGGTTATCCTGCCTTCGACATATACCAGGCTCCCCTTGCGCAGATATTGGCCGCAGGTCTCCGCCTGGCGCTGAAAAGCGACGACGCGGTGCCATTCCGTGCGCTCGGTGCGGTTCCCATTCCGGTCAGTAAAACTTTCATCCGTGGCAATGCGCAGCGTGGCAACAGGTACGCCCGACTGGGTATTACGCACTTCAGGATCCGCGCCAAGGCGGCCAATGAGCATGACTTTGTTCAGCATGTGCCTTTTCTCTCCTTCGCATCAGTTTGGCAGCTTTTTCCAAAAATAAAACGCCTTCGAGGCAAAGACAAGAAAATTCCTTCGGAGGTGCTCAGCCAGCTCCTTTCGTGTCTTTGTTTTTTGCATTTCGCCAGGGCGGTTGTGCTTGACGATATCCGCATTGAGTGCAAAACTATTTGCGTGATGCATCGTGGGCGGGGCCATGCCTGGAGCCCATGTTTCTTGTTGCGCAACATGCTGGAGAACTGACAATGGAAAAAAAGGATCTTGATTGGGGCAATCTCAGTTTCGGCTACATGAAGACGGATAAGCGCTTTGTGGCCAACTACAAGCAAGGCGCCTGGGATGAAGGCGTCCTCACCGATGATGACCGCGTCATCATTACGGAATGCGCGGGTGTCCTGCAGTATGCGCAGACATGCTTTGAAGGGCTGAAGGCTTATACCACCGAGGATGGCTCCATCGTTACGTTCCGTCCTGACCTCAACGGACAGCGCATGGAAAATTCCTGCCGCAGGCTGGAAATGCCCGTGTTTCCGTGCGACCGCTTTGTCGATGCCGTCGTCAAGACCGTGCGTGCCAATCTTGCGTGGGTCCCCCCCTATGGATCCGGAGCCACCCTGTACATCCGCCCCTATATGTTCGGCAGTTCCGCCGTCATCGGCGTGAAGCCTGCGGAAGAATACCAGTTCCGCATCCTTGTGACGCCCGTCGGACCGTATTTCAAAGGCGGCGTCAAACCCATCGTCATCCGCGTCAGTGACTTTGACCGTGCCGCACCGCGGGGCACCGGGCACATCAAGGCCGGCCTGAACTATGCCATGAGCCTCCATCCCATCATGGACGCCCATCGCCAGGGTTTTGCGGAAAATATGTATCTTGATCCTGCAACGCGCAGCAAGATCGAGGAAACCGGCGGCGCCAACTTTATTTTCATTACCAGGGACGGGACCCTTGTCACGCCGAAGAGCAGCAGCATCCTGCCTTCCATCACGCGGCGTTCCCTGGTCTATGTCGCCGAGCACTACCTGAACATGAAGGTCGAAGAGCGCGAAGTTCCCTTTACGGAGCTCCCGGAGTTCGTTGAGGTAGGCCTCTGCGGCACGGCAGCCGTTATTTCCCCGGTCGGAAAGATCGTCGACAACGGCAAGGAGATCTGCGTGCCTTCAGGCATGGCTGACATGGGTCCGGTGCTCCGCAAGCTGTATGACACACTCACCGGGATACAGATGGGACGCATTGAGGCTCCGGAAGGCTGGATAACGAAGATCGCCTAGCGCGATCATTGATACCAAAAACGGGAAGGCCGCCGCGAGGCGGCTTTCTTGCATCCAGGGCAGAGCCTAGCAGCAGGCAGGCCTGCAGGAAAGGTCATGCCCTGGCAAGGGCGCTGAGATACCGCATCCTGCCCTTGACGGCATAGCAGCTCTGGGCAGTGCGTTTCCAGATGCTGCCGGCTTCAGGCACGATGCTGTCGTTGGACAAAAAGATGCACCGGCCGCCGGCGGCGAGTGCCGGACCGCAAAGGTCCAGGATGCTTTTCCACGGCATGAACGCCCTGCTGACGATGAGCGACGCCTTGCGCCCCGGCATGAAGGTTTCGACCCTGCCATGGTAGACGAAGGTGTTTGTCATGGGGATGTGGGCCAGGACAGTGGCCAGGAAGGCTGCCCGCTTGTCCCGTGATTCCACGAGCCAGTATTGCCCCTTGCCCCAGATGATGCGCAGGGGGATGCCCGGTATCCCCGCGCCGGCACCGAAGTCCCATATCTCATCGGCGGCTGCTGGCGCCGGGGAAAGCCCGTCAAGGAACGCGGCCAGGTGGAAACTGTCGACGACAAGTGACGACAGCGTGTCGCGCATGGTCCGCGTGCCGACAAGATTCATGACGGCATTCCACTGCTGCAGCAGGGACAGATAGCTGAAAAGATCCTGTGCCTGGCTGTCGTCCAGCGGGAAGCCCGCATCATGGCAGAACGCCTGGACGTCTCCTGCCGTCATCACGGCGGCGTGCTTATGCGTCGTTCCAGGCATCGTAGTGATCCTTGATGAAGCTTACGATGGCTTCATGCTCCTCTTTGCCGGATGCGGACTCGATGGCGACGGGTTTGCCGATGGCAAAGTGGACGGGGATGCCGGGATCGATCTTGCCAAAATCCTTGAAGAGTGCTCCTCCGCTCCAGACATCCGTCTTCAGGGCGACAGGCACTATGGGGACGCCTGCCTTTTTCGCGAGCTTTACCGCAAGCGAATTGAAGTCATGCGTGTTGACTTCTGTTTTCCGCGTGCCCTGCGTGAAAATGATGATGGACCGTCCAGAACTGAGGATCTCAGTGCCTTTGCCGAGGACAAGCTTCAGATCTTCCCGGGGATTCACCCTGGCAAGCGCTATGGGCTCCCTTGCCTGCAGGACAGGCCCCAGGCACGGATAGCGCAGCAGCGAATCCTTGACGACGAACGTCGTGTCCTTGCGTGGCTGGATGATGCCGGGGAGCAGCATGGTCTCAAGCGTGCTCATGTGATTGGATTCGAAGACGCATGGTCCGGCAAAATCCAGGTTTTCGATGCCATCGATATGCAGCATGGCGCCGACATGCTCAATGGCCTTGGCAACGCAGATGCTGTCGTAGGTCCACCTGTCGCCGCTGTAGTTTCCCGCGCGCGCCACCTTGCCAGCCCTGTACATGATGAGGAAAAGCTGCATGTAAAAGCGCAGGGAAGGCAAGCAGAGGCGCGGATGATCTTCCGAAGTATAGTTTTGTGAAAGCGTAAAGTCTGCCATCGAAGGGCTCCTGGTGACGATTATGGTACCTGCGGACCTGGCGGAAAGCATGCTACTGCTGCTGTTTTTTCCACCAGTGCAGGCCAAGGGTGAGCAGTGCAGCGGTCTCCCAGCGGAGGATCCTGCTTCCGAGGGAGAACGACTGGAAGCCGGCCGCAGTGAACGCATCCAGTTCTTTCTGCGAAAAGCCGCCTTCCGGTCCGATGACGCATAATGTCCTGCCGGAAGGCGAAAGCCATGCATCGGTGAGCAATGTTCGCGGGGAATGGCTGCTTTCCGAGAGGATATGCAGGTGGTCGAAGATTTTTGCTTCCTCGATCAGTGCGTTGATCCCATCCGGGAAGACCCGCAGCTCAGGGAGCCAGGCGTTGCGGCACTGCTTGGCACCAGCGACCAGGGAAGACGTCCATGAAGGGCTGATGGTGCGGGGAAGGGGATGCTGGCTCCTCTCGGCTCGCCAGAACCACACGCCATGCGCGCCGAGTTCCACGCTTTTTTCAAGCAGCCATCCTCGCCGGACTTCCTTGCCCCAGCCTATGGCAAGGGTGACGCCCGTGCAGTCCCTCTCCAGCACCCGTTCTTGCAGAAGGTGGATCCTGACAGCTTTTTTTGTCAGGGAAAGGATCTCAAAAGTGCCTTCACGCCCCTTGCCGTCCAGGAGGCACACTTTTTCGCCGGGCGACAGGCGAAGCACGTTCGCCACATGATGTGCTTCGCCACCGGTGAGCGCTATGTCCGCGTTCCATTCCTGCGGTTCGACAAAAAAAGTATGCATGGCCTTATGGGGATCTGCGTGCTATGCGGCTACGATGACGCGCGCCGGACGGAGCAGGCGGCTGCCCAGGCGGTAGCCTTTCTGAAGCACCCTGGTGATGTGCCCCTGCTCTGCCCCACTGTCCGTTTCGTTGCTGACAGCTTCGTGATCGTTGGGATCGAAGGGCTGTCCGACTTCGCCAACGGGCGACAGCCCGTGCTTTTTCAGGACGTCAAGCAGCATGCCGCGCGTCATTTCAAGGCCTACCAGCATATCTTTGCAGGCTTCCGGGGCCTGCGCACCGTACTGCAGGGCAAGATCGAAATTGTCCAGCGTCGGAAGGATGTCCGTCAGGATCTTTTCGGCGGCGTATGCCGCCTGCTCTTCTTTTTCCCGCTGCAGGCGTTTCTTGTAGTTGTCCATTTCGGCCAGGCAGCGCAGTTTCACTTCTTCAGCTTCGTGCAGTGCCGCCGCTAATTTTTCCTTGTATTCGGAAACTGCCTGCTCTTCCTCTGCGGAAGTTCCAGCGATCCCCTCCGATCCCATGGCATCGTCTTCGGGCTGCAGGGCAGCGTCATCATATTCAGTGTCGTTTTCCTTATCCAGCATGCTACAATCCTCCTGATAACTTCACAACAAGTAGGAACGGGCGGCGTTTTTGTCAAGGAGAAGGGAAGAAGCGGGTGATCAGCCGAGTCTGTGGACGATGCGGTATAATCCGGCGGCAAAAGCGTCGAGCACATAGGAGGGGTTGACCTGGTACTGAAGGGCCTCACCATGATCCTGGCAGAGTTCACTGATACGGAGAAGCTCCTCTTCCGGCAAGGGGGCGAGCATGCTGCCGAGAGGAGTCATGCATGAGTCTTCATGCCGTTCGATGAGTGCTTTCTGGACGGCTCCGATGATGCGTTGGACGGAAAGGGCATCGAGCTCGGAGCGCTGGCGCGCTTGTCCAAACCAGTCTTTGCCGTGGGCGAGAAAGTTTTCCAGGTCATCCGCCACGGACCGTTCCTCTCCGCCGTCCATCTGGTCCATCGGCTGCCATGGCAGGGTGATGACCCAGCCGCGGGAAACGAGCGTGGGCAGGAGGCGTTCCCGCTGGGGCACGGTGAAGACGAATGTCGTATCAGGGGAAGGCTCCTCAAGGATCTTCAGGAGGGAATTCGCAGCCTCGATGCCCAGGGACTGGGCTTCATGAAAAAGGACGACGCGTTTCCTTGCGAAATGGGGCTTCTCCCCGAGCAGCGGATTGAGGGTGCGCACCTCGGCGATCTTTATGGAAGCTGCGCGCCCGTCAAAAACAAGGATGTCCGGATGCATGCCAGCGGCTATGCGCAGGCAGGAAGCGCAGGAGAGGCACGGTCCTGCATCCGGAGAGGCACAGTTGAGCAAGGCAGCCCACCACAGTGCCATTGAAGCGCGGGAAGATGCGTCGCATCCCTCAAGATGCAGCACCTGTGGCGGATGCTGCCGGATCTGATGCAGCTGCAGGCGTACGGATGAGAGGCCTTCGCTAAGGGCAGCTGCATAGATCTTTTTGGCGTCTTCCGGTCCGGGAACGGGCTGCTCTGCCGATGCGCTGGAAGAGGGTTTCAGTGGCTTTGACATGCCGGCAGCGATCAATGCCTGAAGGTTTGCTTCCTGTCAGGACCTACAGAGATATACGATGCATGTATCCCCAGGAGTTCCTCCACCCTTTCGATGTACCTGCGGCAGTTCATCGGCAGGGAGTCCCAGCCGTCGCACTGGGACAGATCCTCGCTCCAGCCGGGCATGGTCTCGAAGACGGGCTTGACCCTGTCCATGCCGCGCGGTGTCTGCGGCGGGAAGCGAAGGATCTCGCCGTCGAGCTCGTAGGCAGTGCAGATCTTGACGGTGTCAAGGCCGCACAGGACATCCACCTTCGTAAAGGCAAAGGATGTCGGGTCGCAAAGCCTGGACATCTCGCGCAAAACGACGATGTCCAGCCAGCCGCAACGGCGGGGCCGTCCGGTCGTGGCACCGAACTCACCACCCTGCGTGCGCAGGAAATCCCCCGTGGCGTCGAACAGTTCCGTGGGGAAAGGTCCTGAACCTACACGCGTGGTGTAAGCCTTGATGATGGCGATGCGCTCACCGATCATCCCCGCATGCACGCCGGAGCCGATGGAGGCATTGTCGCAGACGACATTTGATGAGGTCACGAAGGGATAGGTCCCGTGGTCGATGTCGAGCATGACGCCCTGGGCTCCCTCGAACATGATGCGCTTGCCTGCGGCATCGGCATCCATGATCAGTGTGGCGGCATCGGCCAGATAAGGGGTCAGCCTGTCCGCCATGGCCATGAGGTCCGCAAAGATCTGTTCCGGGTCCATCGGCGGCAGGCCGTACAGGTGCGTGAAGAGGACATTCTTTTCTTCGAGGGCGCGGACGATCTTTGCCTTCAGGATCTCAGGGTCGGTCAAGTCTCCGGCGCGGATGCCGGTGCGGGCTTTCTTATCCTCGTAGCAGGGACCGATGCCCCTGCCGGTCGTGCCGATCTTATTGGTGCTTTTCCCTTCGCGGGCTGCGTCGATCGCCTTGTGGTAAGGCATGATGAGATGCGTCTTGTAGCTGATCTTCAGCCGTGCGGGGCTGACATCGAGCCCAAGGCTCTGCAGGGCGTCGATCTCGGCCAGGAACCCAGCCGGGTCAAGGACGACGCCATTGCCGATGATGCAGAGCTTGCCGTCGTGGAGGATCCCCGAAGGAACAACGTGAAGGACGTATTTTTTCCCGTCGACGATCACCGTGTGCCCGGCATTGTTGCCTCCCTGGAAACGAACGACGACATCGACCTCGGAAGACAGCAAGTCAACGATTTTTCCTTTTCCTTCATCGCCCCATTGCGCACCAACTATGGTCATGCCGGACATAAGAGCTCTCCTGCGTACGTTTTATTCATTGCTTGCGCTTGCATTTTTGATTCATAATTGCCTTTAGATAAGTCGTCAACATTTTAATAATATGGCGAACTTGCGCATACGGCACCGGCATGGGCCATTTACATCGGCCTCCCTGGCAGGAAACCAAAAAGGGGCCACATGGCCCCCATGCCAGATCAGAATGGCAGGCTGCTATTTTTTCTGCCAGTTGTCATAGACCGGCTTCCAGGCCACGGCATGATCGAGTTTTCCGTAGCCCTGGGAGGAAGCCATGCGGTTGACATAATCGATGGCGTTGCCGATGACGAGGGGGGCGCCTGCGTCGTTGGCCATGTCGAGGCAGAGCTTGTTGTCTTTTTTCAGCAGGTCGAGGCTGAACGTCGGGGGGTCATAGCGTTCTTCGATGATGCGCTCAGCAACTTCCTTGTAGGCGCTGCTCAACGTACGCGCGTTTGCGGCGATGGCTGCATTGATGAGGAGCTGCTGGGAAAGCCCGATATGCTTTGCAAGGGCCATGATCTCCGAAGCGCAGCCATTGATAGCGCCCAGGAGCATATTGTTGAGCAGCTTGACTTTGTTGCCGTTGCCTACGGTCCCGGCCTTGAAAATCTTGTTTTCCCCGCCGGTGAGGAGCACGAGGATATCTTTGACTTTCTCGTAATTGCCGTCTGAGCCACCCAGTGGGATGGCCCATCCTCCGACATTGGCCGGGCTGCCAAGGATCGGAGCATCCATAAGGATCACCCCGAGGGGGGCCAATTTTTCGGCAAGGCGCACATTGGTATTGGGATCAACGGTGCTCATGTTCAGGACGATGAGTCCCTTATGCGCGCCTTCTGCGATACCGCCGGCGCCAAAGCAGGCGGCGTCGCAGTCAGCAGGCCCGGGAATGAACATGATGACGATGTCCACCTGAGAAGCAAGTTCGGCGGCGGAAGCGCAGACCTTGATCCCCTGCCCGGTTGCGCGCGCGGCTGCTGCAGGAAAAATATCGTATCCGCAGACGCTCACGCCGTTTTCCGTGAGCTTCTGGAAACATTTCGTGCCCATGATGCCGAGTCCGACGATACCGACAGTGGCCATAACTCTTCTCCTTGTTTTATGGATGGACGCAACCGGACGCATGCCGTGCCTGATACCGCAGGCAGACGCATGAGCATGCTGATAAAGGTGCCATCCCTTTTGATACGTGGCTTCCATGCGAAAATCAAGAAAAAACCAGGGGACGGAACGCTCCTTTCCTTTCTTCTTGAGCATGGCCGTCCGCCTGCAAGATCCTTCCCCCAGTGCCGGAGCTCTTCCGGATGGGGGAGGAGATGATATCGCGGCACATCAGATATGCATGGCTGCTGCTGCGGTGCCGGCACACCATGCCAACAGGGAAAGAAAGGCTAATGATTTTCGCTGCATGGGAACAGGATGGACGGAAATGGCATGGCAGAGGAATGCAGCGAGGGGGAGAAAAGCCAGGAAACCGTAAGCAAGATATGCCCCGTATGATCCGGAGCCGAAAAGCATGCTGGAAGCCCAACGCGGAGAAATGGACGGCCTGATGAAAAGAAGAGGAGCGGACGCAGCAATGAGCACAAGGATGGTTTTCCAGGCGAGCCGTGCCCGCCTGCTGAGTATCAGCGTGTAGAAATCTCTGCCGTAGTCTGCCTTCAGCCGGCAGACGATGTGCCAGCAGAGCGCGACCAGGCTTGCCAGAGCAAGCGATGCGGCAAGCAGGAAAGACAGGATGCAGAGAAAAAGCGCCGCATCCTGACCCGTCAGCAGACCGATGAGATCGGGCGGTACGGCCGTGGAGGCAGGCTGGGCGAAAGCCTCTCCGCCGGCAAGCCAGTGTGACGCGCATGCCAGGCCGGAGCCGAGGGGGAGGATGCCAACGAGGCATGTGGCTGTGCTGATCCAGCGTGCTGCCTGCTTCGGCGCAAACAGGGCAAGGAAGGAAAGGATGGCTGCTGCGCTGCAGAAGATGCATAGGGCAAGGAAATTCCATGCCCAGACGCCCTGCATGGCAGCATAAATGCGGCCTGCGCACAGCAGGTCCGCGCATAAAAGCGCACTTAAAGGCGCAAGGATGACGGTTTGGAGCAGCTCGATCTGGCGGGCGCTTTTATCAAAGAGGGAACGGCGTTCCGCATGGGCGCGCCAACGGTCGCAGAAGGAAAAGAAAGGCAGGATCAGCCCACATCCGAGCAGCAAGGAAAAACCAATGGCAGTAACGAGGGCGCATGGCGTCATACTCTTCCCCTGGAAGCTAGAATCCGATGAATATCCACGCACTTGTGTAATCGCGCGTCTTTGCCTATAATGCCAGCAGGAACATTATGGTACATAAAGGCGTATTTTTAATAGTCGTCACATGAGATCGATGTCAATGCTCCGCATGCGCATGGGAACGGCACTCGTGGTCCTCTGGGGGTTGAGCCTCCTGCTGGCGAGCGCTGCCTACCTTGCCTGGCTGCAGCCTTCGCGCATCGCAGGGACCCTGGAAACGCTTCTGGAAACCAACCTTTCCGTTCCCTGCGATGCCGAGTCCTTTTCGATCGACCTTCTTCCGCGCCCTACCCTGTACGCGGATAACCTGTCGCTGCGCACGGGAAACACGGATCATGTCTCACTGACTATCAAGCGCGTCACCGTCGCCTTCAGCTGGGCTTCGATCCTGCGGTTGAGCCCTGTTCTGCACACCGTGCGCCTTGAAGAACCCGTCATGAAGATCGTGACCGGCGGAAGTGAAGTCCTCCTGCCGGTAGGCGGGACACAGGCAGCTCCGGGAACTCCTTTCCTCAAATTGCATTCTTCGCTGATAGGGACCCATGCGTACATCGAGCATGGCAGGTTCGTCCTGACGGATGAGGCCGGCGGGGGGCAGGTATCCCTGGAAGACATCGATGTCACGTCCCGCCTTCCCGGGTTTTTCCACGGGAATATCCATGCGGACATCGGCAGCATCGTCTGTGATTCCCCTTCCGGGCTCCATGTCGAGGGGAAAGCGGCGCAGGTGCATGTCGAAGACCTGAACCATAGGAATGATCACGGATGGCAGGGGCGTCTCAAATGTAGTTCGCACTTGCAGATGGATCCGCTCGAGAAATTCATCGGTCATGCCATCAGTCCGGCGTACCAGTATTTCCCCATGCCGGAACCATTGTCCCTGCGGTGCGAGGCCATCTTCCAGCTTGCTTCATCCTTGATCCCTGAGAGCGTGCGCGGCTCCGTCATGGCCGATGCCGTTCTCCCCATGAACGGCCATGACACGCCGATCTCTGCCTCCCTGCCCTTTGACTACCGGCGTGACAGCCGCGGGATAGGCGTTGAAGGAGCGCGGATCGCCTTTGACCGTGACTATGGAGAACTGACCGGCGTCATCGACCTGGATGCGGAGCATCCTTGTTTTCGAGGCAGCGCTCAGATCGGGCAGTTCAGCCTGACCCGCTGGTTCGGCTTCGGCAGGCGCATGGATGCCGGTCTGCAGAAAACGCTCGACACCATTTCGGGATCGTTCGAGGACATGACGCTGGATCAGCGCGGCATCATCGTGCCGCACCTGCACGCACGGCTTTACGACATGGATTTCCATGGGTCCGGGAGCTGCAAGGACTTTCGCCAGCCGTTCATCGCCATTGACATCCATGCATCGCAAGTCGACCTGGACAAGGTGTTCACAGAACTCCACGGGAACGTGCCCGACATGTCCTACCTCCCCCCACCCGCCATCCCCTTTTCCGAAACCGGATCTTCACAGGAAGATGAAGAGATCGGATTCGATATCCATATCAGTGCTGATGATGCCGGGATCATCAACCTTAGCCCGCGCGGCACCGACGTGCACGTCCTGCCCTCCCCCAAGGGGACCATGCTCAAGATCAGCATCGCCGATCTTTACGGCGGAGACGCGCGCGCCTCCGTCTATCTCCGGGACAGGGTCAAGATCACGGCTGATCTCAAAGGGGTCGACCTGCGGCGCGCGTCAGCAGCACTCACCGGATTCGAACCCGTCAGCGGAACACTGCAGCAGGGGCATTTTGACATCGGATTCGACCAGGGCAGCGGCATGCGCATGCTCCATACCCTTTCCGTCAACGCCCGCGCTGTCATCGGCAAGGGCACGCTGAAGAACCGGACATCGGTACTGACCCCCTTCCAGTCCATGGTGCTTTCCGTGAACGCGCAGTCCCCGTCCAAAATGGCCGTTCCTGCTGTGCTGCCCCCCACCATCCCTTATCAGGGGGCATGGGATATCACCCTCGACACGAAAGGCTACGCCTGCAGGGTGCGGTCTGATGCTGCGCTGCTGAATTTCAGCACCGCCTACTGGCTCCCCTCCTCCATGGCCAACCAGAAATGTGATGTGCAGCTGACCTTGAAGGATCCCGCATATAAGCAGCTGGCCAGCCAGAAATTCTCACTGAAAGGCAAGGGCAGCTTCAATATCGATAAAAATATCGTCAAATTTTCGGGCGCGACGCTCAGCCATGCCGTGTTCACGGCAATGGGCAGTGCTGAACTGAAAAACTGGCGCAGCGGTTTTTCCCTGTCCGGACAGGCAGAGGCCTCGTCGCCGGATCTCAGGAAAGTCCTCGAACTGCTGGGGATGGACGTCCCGCTCTCCATCGCCGGCAACGAGGTGCCAAAAGGGGCACTGAAAGGTGCGTTCAGCATTTCTCCGCATCAGTTCAAGCTTGAAAACCTCGAGGGGACCTTGGACCGGTATTCTTTCAGGGGGCAGATGTCCGGCACCAGGGGCAAGTCTCCGTCGTATCAGGCCTCACTGGTATTCGATGACCTTGACCTGGATGCATTCCTGCCGCGTTCGTCTCTGAGCCAGTGGCAGTCACGAGGGAAAAAGACGCCGCTGCCCCTGGACTTGCTCAGCGGCTCCACGGCAGCGTTGCAGTTCCAGGCCAGGAAGCTGCGCATCTATTCGACGACGCTCAAGAGTGCGAACATGAATGTCGACATGAAAAACGGACGCCTCAGCGCCCCCTTCCAGGCCTCTTTTTCCGGCGGCGGCAGCCTGCGCGGGACTTTTTCCGCCGTCGCTGCCGGAGGTGCGGCTGACACTACCCTGAACTACACCACGTCTGATGTGGATATGCTGAACCTG
>CACZQM010000032.1 GCA_902783285.1 uncultured Desulfovibrio sp.
CGCACTCATACGTGGGAAAGTAGGCCGGTGCCAAGGGATCTTTGCCAAAGCCCCGCTCTGCGGGGCTTTCGCGTTTAACCTGCCTGCTTCCACAATGGGCGCCCGGTATGCCGGGGGCCGGCGAACAAGCCCTTGCCCATCCGTCTCCGGCATGGCATTGTCTTCCTGCAGGGATCCCGAATGGCCTTGCAGCTGCTTTCATCACAAGCATCACGGGGGCGTCCATGCCGCTTGTCTTTTCCTATGGATGGCAGAGGAACCCGCCCAGGCTCCTGCGCATCTTGGGCATGGGGGACTGCGTCCGTTCGCGGGATGCGGAAGAGCGCTTCCTTGCCCGGCTGGGGGGCATGCACGAAAAGCTCAAAGGGCTCTGCCTCGTCATGGGCGGCTTCATGGACGGCATCCTGGGCAAGGCCTATGGCATCCTGCCGCTCCTCCCCTCCCCGATCCTGCACGATTTCGATGTCTATTACCGCGAGCATGACGAGGATGCCGCTGCCCGCCGCCTTGTCCTGGCGTATGGCGCCGCCCGCCGTCCGGTGTTCGTCATCGGACACAGCTGGGGCGGCAGCACGTGCGTCTGTGACGTCCTTGCCAGGCCCTTTGTCCGCACCATCCCCGTGGCTGCGCTGCTCACGCTGGATCCGGTGGGCATGCGCCCGCCCCTGCCGTTGCCGCAGGTGCGCCGCTGGTGCAATGTCTATGTGGACTACAGCCGGGCATGCTGGAGCCGGCAGAACAACATAGCGCGCATAGGCCGGCCTTGGGGCAGGATCCCCCATGCCGGCGAGAACCATGAGTTTTCCGGAGCCTGGCATCCCGATGCAGCTGGCATGTTCCGGGAGCGCGGCGCGTCCTTCCTGATGGAGGCGTTGCGTCCCTGGGCCTGACCTGACGCCGTGCCCACCTGCAAAAAGCAAAAGGGCCGCCTCTCGTACAGAGGGCGGCCCTTCCTGCCGGCATTGAGACGGATCAGCCGTGGTGGCCGCAGCCTCCGCGGCAGAGGTCGTTGGTCCCGAACTCCGGCAGCTTGCCGTCGATGAAAGCCTGCAGCGTGTCGCGCACCGTGGCGAATCCCGTTGCATAATAGACGCTCAGCCCCATCTGGTGCATGGCGTTCAGCGGGTTCATTCCCATGCCGCCGGCGATGAGTGCCTTGACGCCCATGCCCGCAAGGGCGCGAACGGGAACGACGCAGCCGCCGTGTTCATGCCCCTGGTTGGGCTCAACAGTGACATCAAGGATCTTTCCATCACTGATGCGTGCAACGGTATAGGCGTCACAATGCCCGAAATGGGCGCTGGGCGCGGCATCGAGCCCGCCGGGAGCGTTGGATGGTACGGCTACGAGTAGGGGATCTGCCATGGTTTTGCCTCCGAAAGGATTAAAAGATTTCATTTTGTACCGATGCATCCTGGGCGTCCTGCCTATCGAGGCTGTAGGTGCCGCCTTCGACGCGCAGGGCGCGGCCCAGGACCAGCGCCTCGGCCACCGCATGGCGTGCCTTGCGCAGGATGCGCCCAAAGGTGTGGCGTGAAACGCCCATGCGCTGCGCCGCCTCGTCCATGCCCAGCCCTTCCCCGTCGGCAAGCCGCAGGGCTTCAAAGCCTTCCACGGAAAGGACGCATTCTTCAAGCTCCACCAGGGGGATCCCAATGGGCTTGAAGTAGCTGGCGCCGGGCAGTCCGCGTACGCGGCGGCATTTGCAGGGTCTCGGCATGGGCAGTCCTTTGTTTTGCTCAAATGAGCATTTAATCATGATCCGCCAGGGCGTCAAGGGGAAAGGCGGATCTTTCTGATGGAGGCGCGTTCTCCGGCAGCCTGGTGGAAGAAAGCGGCAGGGCAGGGCAGCAGGGGATGCGCTGCCAAGTGGCCGGAGCTGCGGCCTGTGCCGATGTCGGATGAGCAATAAGAAGAAGCGGCGCCGCGGGCAGGCATCGCATGGTCCATGGCCATGCGTCCCTGCAGCGGCGCCGCTGCCATTTTTTTTGGATCCAGACCTACATCATGCCGATGCGCCGGGCTACCTGGTCCACGTCTTTGTCGCCCCTCCCGGAAAGGTTGACAAGGATGATGCGCTCCTTGTCCATGCCAGGAGCCATGCGCATGGCGTGCGCCAGGGCGTGGGAAGACTCCAGGGCGGGGATGATGCCTTCCCTGCGGGAGAGGGCGAGCAGGGCCTGCACGGCTTCATCGTCCGAAACGGTGACATACTGGGCGCGCCCCATGTCTTTGAGCAGGCTGTGCTCCGGACCGGCGCCCGGATAGTCGAGCCCGGCGGAAATGGAGTACACCGGTGCGGCATCCCCGTTTTCATCCTGCAGCACGTAGCAGCGGAACCCGTGGATGGTGCCGGGCTTTCCCAGGCTCAGGCTGGCGGCGTTGTCGCCGTAGCCGTCTCCGCGTCCGCCGGGCTCGGCCCCGATGAGCTGCACGTCTTCGTCGTCAAGGAATCCGGCGAAGATGCCTGCGGCGTTGGAGCCGCCGCCCACGCAGGCCACCACGGCGTCGGGCAGGCGTCCGGCTTCGCGCAGGATCTGCCCGCGCGCTTCGGTGCCGATGACCGACTGGAAGTGGCGCACCATCACGGGGTAGGGATGGGGGCCTACGGCGGAGCCCAGGACGTAGAAGACGTCCGGGTTGGACACGTAGTATTCCAGGGCTTCGTCCACGGCTTCTTTGAGGGTGCGCTGGCCGCTCATGGCGGCGCGCACTTCCGTGCCCATCATGCGCATGCGCACCACGTTCAGGGCCTGGCGCTTCATGTCCTCTTCGCCCATGAAGACGATGCATTCCATGCCGAACAGGGCCGCCGTGGCTGCCGTGGCCACGCCGTGCTGGCCGGCGCCGGTCTCGGCGATCACGCGTTTTTTGCCCATGCGCTGGGCCAGGAGCACCTGCCCCAGGGTATTGTTGAGCTTATGCGCACCCAGGTGGTTGAGATCTTCCCGCTTGAGCCAGATCTGCGCCCCGCCCAATTCGCGGCTCAGGTTGAGGCAGTGGTAGATGGGAGAGGGGCGGCCGCAGAAACGGCGGTAGAGTTCGGCAAGCTCGGCGTTGAAGGCCGGGTCTGCGCTGTAGCGGACAAAGGCTTCAGCGACTTCATCGAGCCGCTTTTTCAGCGGCTCCGGCACATACTGTCCGCCGTAGGGACCGAAGTAACCGGTCTGGTAGGCTTCCTTGCAACGTTTACTGGCTTCTGACATGCTCATGGTATTCTCCTCGGCGGAAATGCCAAAGCCTTCACAATTCCGTTAACCAGCGAAAGTGCAAAGGCCCTGATTGTGTAGTGGCAGCAGGACTGATCACCTGCCTCCCACGTGGGCAACGTAACCGCACACGCGAGGGATGGCAATCATTTTTTTGAGGGACAGGTTTTGATATTTTTTGCACAAGCTGGTGTTGCCAGCCGCGCAGATACTTCTTGAATAAAGGACCTGCCGTGATTATGGTGATGGCAGACAGGTGTTTTATCAAGGGGTCAGTGATGAAGCTGCTGCGCATATGGGCCGCGATGATTCTTGCCCTGGTCTTGGGCGCCGTTCCCGTTTTTGCCGGGCAGGGCCGCGTCTCTGCGGCGCAAAGGCATCAGGCGTGGACATCCTGCGTCATTACGGCAGGAGAGGAATCGTTCGTCAGGCTGTACAGCATGGCCCAGAACGACAGGGAAGTCAGCCTCGGACTGGATTTTTTGCCCGACGGCGGCTGTGCCATGACCATCTTCATCGGAAAGCGCGAGGCCTGGGGTGAGCGCATCCTGAAACATGGCCCGTATGACCGGGAAGTGCAGCTGCGCATCGACAGGCGTGACATCTACCATGCGCGCGCCCATGTCAGCGAAGACGCTGACTGCGTGTATGTGAACATCGGCGCCGGGAATATCGACCCGTTTTTTGTGGACCAGCTCAAGCGTGGCGATAACCTGCGCATCATGGTGTTTGACGCAGAGGAAGGCGTGCCGCGCTACTCCCTCAGAGGCTTCACGTCGGCTTACACCCGGGGCATGTCCCTGCTGGAGAGGCTGCGGTACGGCAGCGGGGACGACAGGTCCTATTTCCGCCAGCCTTCCCCCCGGCGCAGGGGGCAGGAAAGCGCGCCTCGGCCGGAAGCACCGCAGGACGACGCCATGTATTTCTAGGCAGCGCGGGGGCACATTGCCGCATGGGGAGGCATCACATGAAAGCGCGGGCATGGGCGCTGACGGCGGGACTGTTGCTGTTCAGCCTGTTTGCAGGGCAGTGCCCTGCTGCGGAAAGCATGCGGCACCGGGACTGGTCTTCCCTGGTGGCGGATGACGGGGGCGTGCCCAGAGCCCGCATCGTCAGCCAGGCGCAGAGCGACGGCGATGCCTTCATGATGCTGGATTTCGACGCTGATGGGCGGTATCTCGCCCGGATCATGGTCAAAAAGCCCCAGGAAGCCTGCGGGCAGGCCTACATCCCCGACGCAAGGGACTTTGCCATGCAGGTGCGCGTGGACAAGTATCCCGTGTTCCATAGCCAGGGCAAGATCAGCGATACTGCCGATGACCTGTGGTTCACCCTGGGATCCGGCCTGGACGAAGTGTTTTTGAGGCAGTCCATGCGCGGGCGCTGGCTGCGGGTCAAGATGCAGGAAGTGGACGGCCGCGGGCTGATCGTGCGTTTTTCACTGCTCGGATTCAGGGCTGCCCTCGACCGGGCCATGGCGCTCAGGAAGAAGCTGCGGCACGGCTCCGCAGGCAAATGGCAAGCGGCGCCTGGACGGACCGATGATGCCGCGTATTTTTAGTCCCGGTCCGCCGGGGGCTGTTCTTCCGCACTGTATACGGCAGGATGCGTTTCGAGAGTGAAGAAGGATGCGGCGGCTGCAAGCACCATGACTCCCGCGTATAAGAGCATGCACAGGCTGTAGGCAGAGGGCGTGTCCAGCCCGGAATGCTGCGCGGTTTCCAGCAGGATGCCGAACATCTGCTGGCTGGCGGCTCCGAGCAGCGGCGGCAGGGTGTTGAAGCACCCGGTGGCCGCTCCCAGCATGGACAGGGGGAACAACTCTTTGCAGCATGTGAAGCATAAGCCAGCGGATCCGTTGCAAAAGACAAAGACCGCGGCAAGGACTGTGAGCCCCCAGACAGGGAGCGAGCCGGCAAAGACGGCCAGCACGGCGATGCAGGCTGCAGAAGTGCAGGTCAGGGGTATGAGCACTTTTTTGCGCGAGCGCAGGATGTCGGAGAGGAACCCGGCCCCGGGCATGCCGATGAAGCCTGCAAAGGCTCCGGCCGAAAGCACCGTTCCAGCCTCGATCTTGCTCAGGCCGCAGGCCTGCACCAGATAGGGGCCGAACCAGAGTCCGTAAAAGCCGAAAAAAGCGATCATGACGCCGCTGTAAACGATGCATATCATCCAGAACGGTCGCGAGCTGAGCACCTTGGCAAGGCAGGCCGACAGGGGAGGCTGCTGATGCGCCGGCGAAGCAGCGGCAAGCGCAGCAGGGGGGCGTTCGCGCACGAGCAAAAGCAGCAGGGTGGCCATGAGCAGAGACAACGCTCCGCAGGCCAGCATGGAGCCGCGCCATCCTATGTGCGCGCAGGCCCATGCCAGCGGTGCTGCAGCGGCTATGGTGCCCAGCGTGCCGCAGCCGTACATCGTGGTGGAGACGCGGGCGAACATCTCTGGCGAGAATTGCCGCGCCAGTATGGCGATGCAGGGGATGGTGGCCGAAGCTCCCGCCCCGGTGAGGAAGCGTGACATGGCCACGGATCCGAGCGACTGCGCCATGCCGAGCCACAGGGTGGATGCGCCGGCAAGCAGCGTGAGCAAAACCAGGGTCCTTTTGCCGCCTATGCGGTCCGAGAGCAGCCCGCAGGGCAGCTGCATGATGCCAAAGCCAAGGATGGTGGCCGAGCCGACGATGGACATGTCCGCCAGCCCGATGCCCAGGTCGGATGCGATATCCAGGGCCATGGTAGCCGGGGCCATGCGGTAGAGGAAGGTGAAAAGATAGATGACGGTGCAGATGGTGAAGGCCGTCCATGCCTGGCGGCCTGCAGAGTGCTGGTACGGGATGTTCATGGCGGCATCATAGGAGCATGCGGGAAAAACGCAACCGCTGCCGTGCATTCCGCAAGGGGGAAAATCGTTTGAGGGGATGTGCTGCAGCGGTTCAGGGGACGTAAAAAAAAAGGCCGCCGGGGACCGGCGGCCTGCAAAGCGTCGAAAGGGGAAAGGGATTATGCGGCTTCCTGCTCGCGGGCGAACTGCTCGCCGCGCTCCTTGTCGAGGTCGCCTTCCCATCTGGACACCACGATGGCGCCGGTGGCGTCGCCAAGGACGTTCAGGGTGGTGCGGGCCATGTCCATCACGCGGTCGATGCCGGCGATGATGGCGATGCCTTCAAGCGGGATGCCCACCTGGGTGAACACGATGGTGCTCATGATGAGGCCGGCGCCCGGGACGCCCACGGAACCGATGGAGGCAAGCACGCCCATGGCGAGGACCTGCAGCTGCTTGTCCATGGGCATGGCGATGCCGTAGATCTCAGCCACGAAGATGGCCACGACGCCCAGGTAAACGGCGGTGCCGTCCATGTTGATGGTGTTGCCCAGCGGGATGGAGAAGGAGGCCACCGGCTTGGAAGCACCAAGTTTCTGCACCGAGATGAGGTTGGTGGAGAGGGCGGCCGCGCTGGAGCAGGTGGTGAAGGCGATGAGCAGCGGAGCAGAGAGGATCTTGAAGAAGAGCCCCAGGCTCACGCCGGAAACCCTGACCAGCGGCAGGTAGGTGACGCAGGCATGCACAACAGCGGCCAGGTACATGACGCCGATGACCTTGATCAGCGGCAGGAGGATATTGAGCCCGTGCTTGGCGGTGGTCACGGCGATGAGGCCGAACACGCCGATGGGGGCGTAGTACATGACGATGTTGGTGACCTTGATCATGACATCGCCGCAGATGTCAAAGAACTGGATGACGGGCTTGCCCTTTTCGCCGATGGCGGAAAGGCCGAAGCCGAAGATGAGCGCGAAGAAGATGACCTGGAGCATATTGCCCTTGGCCAGCCCGTCGACGGGGTTGAGCGGCACGATGTCAAGGAAGACCTGGATGAGCGGCGGCGCTTCCTTGGCCTTGGCCTTCAGGCCTTCGGTGGCGATATCGAGCCCCTGACCAGGGTCGATGAGGTTGGCGAACACAAGGCCGATGACCACAGCGATAGCGGTGGTGCACAGGTAATAGACCAGGGTCTTGGTGGCCACGCGGCCCAGCTTGGTCAGGTCGCCCACGCTGGCGGCGCCGGCGATGATGGTGCAGAGCACCAAGGGCACGACGACCATGCGGATGAGCTTGATGAACAGGTCGCCAAGGGGTTTGTACACACCCTGCAGATCAGGCAGGACGATGCCTGCCACGATGCCGAGCGCCATGCCTATTGCCATCCAGGTAGGCAGGCTGATGCGAGATTTCATGGATCCTCCGTTGGTTTTCCCGCCTTTGAGGGACAAGGCAGGTCGGGCATGTGCGGCGGCGCTCTCCTCGCAGCCTCCACCGCTCCCAGGTTGAAAATGCAAAAACGCCAATCAACTCTGGCGCAATAATTCCCCATAGTGCCGCGGGTGTCAAGGGAATGGAGCCGCCCCGCCGTGATTTGCGGTCAAAAAA
>CACZQM010000033.1 GCA_902783285.1 uncultured Desulfovibrio sp.
TGGGCAGCCAACGTGGAGCGGGCGCCGCTCAAAGCGCCGGCCTCACCATGCGATGCGCCCTGCCCCGCTATGGAATACGTCCCCACACCCGGCCAGCACAGCATCGAGGAGGTCTGCGCATTCCTGGACGTTCCCGCAGACAGGACCATCAAGACCCTTCTGTTCATAGCGGACGGAAAACCCGCCGCCGTCCTGCTGCGCGGTGACAGGGAACTGAACGAGATCAAGCTGGCGCATCTGCTGGATGCCGACGACGTCATGTTCGCCTCGCCAGAGCAGGTCTTGTCCATGACGGGCGCCGAACCCGGTTTTGCCGGTCCGGCAGGGCTCACCGGGGTGGAAAAGATCTACGCTGATCACGAACTGCGGGGCGCCACGGACTGGGTCGCAGGCGCAAACCGCACAGACACCCATGTCCGGCACCTCGATCTGTCCCGCGATGTCACCCTGCCTGTCCAGTGGGCGGACCTGCGCAACGCGGTCGCCGGCGACCCGTGCCCTTGCTGCGGCAATCCCCTGGAGCTCAAGCGCGGGATCGAAGTCGGGCATATCTTCAAGCTGGGCACGAAGTACAGCGAAGCCATGCGCGCCGTCTTCCTCGATGAGAACGGCAGGGAACAGTTCATGATCATGGGATGCTACGGCATAGGCGTTTCCCGGGTCGTGGCCGCCGCCATCGAGCAGAATTTCGACGCAGACGGCATCAAGTTCCCGCCCCAGCTGGCGCCCTTCGACGTGCACATCCTCTGCCTCGACCCCGCAGACCCCGCCGTCTCGGCTAAATGTGATGAGATCGATGCCTTCCTCGCGGAACAGGGGCTGGAGACGCTCTATGATGACCGTGACGAACGCCCGGGCGTGAAATTCAAGGATGCGGACCTCCTGGGCATCCCTGCCCAGGTCACCGTAGGGGGGAAAGGGCTGGGCAAAGGCATCGTCGAAGTCAAGGACCGCCGCACAGGCGAAAAAGCAGCGCTTTCAGCCGAAGGCTTCCGCCATGAGTTCGCCGCATGGTACGATGGCGTGCTCGAAGGCTGGAAAAACCAGGCGGAGCGGCAGTAGAAGCATGAGCTCCGTGCTCACAGTGCGGCAGCTGACAGAGCAACTCGGCCGCACGCTGGAAAAAGGCTTTCCCTACGTATGGGTCCAGGGCGAGGTGACGAATCTTTCCCGCCCCGCCTCCGGCCATGTCTATTTCAGCCTCAAGGAAGACGAATGCCTGCTCAACTGCGTCTGGTTCAGGGGAAGGCAGAAAGACGAACGTTTCGACCCCCTGACAGGTGAAGTCTGGGATGACGGCCCGCGTTCCTGCCTTGCGTCTGTCATGGAGACGGGGCAGACCCTGCTTTGCGCCGGCTCGCTGCGTGCCTACTCCGCACGCAGCCAGTACCAGCTCATCGTGGAGCACGCCATCCCCTACGGCATGGGCGCATGGCACAGGGAATTTGAAGCGCTCAAGAAAAAGCTTTCCGCCGAAGGGCTGTTCGATGCCGCGGCCAAGCGCCCCATCCCTTCAAACCCGAAACGCGTTGCCGTTGTCACCGCGCCCGCGGGGGCGGCGGTACGCGACTTCCTCCGCATCGCCGGAGAACGCGGCACAGGGAGTGCGGAGATCCGCATCTTTCCCACGCCCGTGCAGGACGACGACGCCCCTCCGCTCATAGTGGATGCGCTGCGCCGCGCCGCACGTGGGATCCAGGATGCGGATGGATCCTGGACCCCCGACGTCATCGTGCTCATCCGCGGCGGAGGCTCGATGCAGGATCTCTGGGCCTTCAATGATGAACGCGTTGCCAGGGCCGCACGCTCCTCTCCCATACCGGTGCTCACCGGCATCGGCCATGAGATCGACCTGAGCATCACCGATATGGCAGCAGATCTCTCCGCTGCGACGCCCAGCCACACGGCCCAGCTGCTCTGGCCGGACCGCACGCAGTTCTTCATGCAGGCAGAACGTCTGGAGCAGGCTCTGTTCCAGGCCATGGACCATGCCCTGGACGAATATCAGCGTGCGGTATCGCACAGGGAACATATGCTCAGGCTGCTTTCTCCTGCGGTGCGGCTGGAAGAAAAGAGGCTCGCCCATGAGAACGCCGCGCGCCGCATGGATGCGGCGTTCAAGGCGAGATTCTCACAGAGCGCCCAGGCGCTGGACCGGGTGTGGACATCCCTTGCACACGCAGGGAGCATCGTGACAGAACGGCGCTTCCCCGCCCTTCAGGACATGGGATACCGCCTTTGCCGCGCGGGAGATTCCATCCTGGATGGCGCCGGACAGGAAAGCGGACAGGCTGAGCACGCGCTGGCCGCGCTGGGCCGGCACATCGGTGATCTTCAGGACAGGCAGTGCGAGACCCTTGCTGCCCGCCTTTTCGCCCTGGACCCCTTCGCCCCCCTGAAGCGCGGCTATGCCCTCGCCCTCACCGGAGACGGTTCCTGCCTGCGTTCCCTTTCCCAGGTCCGTGCAGGAGACCGGATCTCGGTCCAGGTCGGCGACGGACGCATCCACGCCAGGGTCGAGACCATGGAGCCCAAAGCATGACGGCACGGAAACTCCTCACCTCCGCCCTTATCGTCCTTCTGGCAGCCCTGGCTTCTCCTGCATGGGCAGATCCGCTTCGCTGGAATGTTCCGGAACGGGTCAGCCAGGGACACGCATTCCCCGTATCTGCCGAAAGCAGCGCACCGTTCGCTGCCGTCTTCTCCTGGCTGGATGGCGAACTGGCTGTCAACGCCGAACCTGCCGCGGCAAAAGACGGAAAGCCGTCATGGAAAGCCGAGATCCTCCTGGCTGTCCCGCTGGACGCCAAAGGAGATCTGCCCCTCGCGGTGCGCGTCGGCGGCGAAACAGAAAACTTCAGCATACGCACATTGCGCGTCGCATGGCCGCAAAGCATCCTCAAGGTCCCGCCCCGCTATGTGCAGCCGCCCGAAGATGTGCAGGAAAAGATCGCGCGCGACAGGGAGCATAGCCGCAAAGCCCTGGCCCTGCGCACCGACAGGCGCTGGACCCTGCCTTTGCACCGGCCGGTCCCGGGCGGGATAACAAGTCCGTTCGGAGGCCGGCGCGTGTTCAACGGCCAGCCGCGCGCCCCGCATAAGGGAACGGACCTGCGCAGCCCGGAAGGCGCACCCGTGCGTGCCGCCGCAGACGGGACCGCCGTCCTTGTTGAGGACCAGTATTATGGCGGCATCACCATCTACCTGGATCACGGGCAGGGGGTCTTCAGCGTGTACTGCCATCTCCTCCAGGCGTCTGTCGCCATGGGTGAGCATGTCGCGCGCGGGCAGGTCATCGCACGATCCGGTTCCACGGGACGCGTCACCGGCGCCCATCTGCATTTCGGATTCATCGTGCAGGGCGTATCTGTTGATGCCATGCCCCTGCTTTCCTTTCCTCCTGCCGTCACCGGCGGTCCATCCCGCAGCATCGCTGAAAAAGGCAGGACGCCCCAGAAAACATCGAGGAGAAAAAAATGAAAAAGGCGAAGGGCCCGACCTTTGAGGAGCGCATCGAACGCCTTCAGGAGATCGTCAAGATCCTTGAAAGCGGAAGCAGCCCCCTTGAGGAAAGCGTTTCCCTGTACAAGGAAGGGCTTGAGCATGCTGCAGCGTGCCGCAGGCAGCTGGAACAGACCAGGCACGACATCAAGATCTGCACGGAGGCAGGGCTGCTCCCCTTCGAGGAAGGGGATGCAGGAGCTTCAGCAGAGGATGCCGGCGGCCCGGAAGAAGAAAAACCGGACTTTTAATCCTGCGCGGACAGGAGGATGACATGGCAGATCTCCTGCGTGACCAGATCAATGCATACCTTGAGCAAACCTTCCTTGACGGCGGCATCCCCCCCCGCCTTTCCGAGGCCATGCGCTACAGCCTCCTGGCCGGCGGGAAACGCCTGCGCCCCGCGCTGTTCCTCCGCTTTGCCCGTGCATGCGCACCGGAAAAGGCTGAAAAGGTCACCGGGGACCTCATGCCCTTTGCCGCCGGGATCGAGATGGTCCACACCTATTCGCTGATCCACGATGACCTGCCCGCCATGGACGATGACGACCTGCGCCGCGGACGCCCCACCTGCCACAGGGCCTTTGGCGAAGCGACGGCCATCCTCGCCGGCGATGCCCTTCTTACGGACGCCTTCGGCTTCATGGCGCGGGCCGCAGCCCCGGCAGAGGATCTTCTGCGCGCGCTGCATAGCTTCGCTGACGCCGCCGGATCCGCAGGGATGGCTGGCGGGCAGGAACTTGACCTGGAAGCAGAGGGGAAACGGATCCCGCTCGAAGAGCTTATCGTGCTCAATGCCAAAAAGACAGGCGCCCTGCTCCGCTGCTCCTGCGAATGCGGCGTGCTTCTTGGCGGCGGCACGTCCGCACAGAGAGAGGCCTCGCGGATTTTCGGCAGCGAATTTGGCATTGCCTTTCAAATCACTGATGATATACTGGACGTCACTGGAGATGCAGAGACCGTAGGCAAGGAAGTCCGCCATGACGCCGAAAGCGGCAAGGCGACATGGCCTTCGCTCCTCGGGCTGGAAGAAGCGCGCAGGCTGGCGATAGCGCACTGCAGCAATGCTGCCGCTGCGCTCGACGGCGCATTTCCTCCGGGCCGGGACGCGGACCTCCTCCGTGCAGCTGCGCAAAGCCTGGCCGACCGCACGCACTAAGGCATCACATGAAAGCACCCATACTGTCTTCCCTTGACCTCCCAGGCGGCATCCGCACCCTCCCGTTGCAGCAAAAGCATGAACTCGCCCAGGAACTGCGCGATGCCATCATCAGTGTTTCACTGAACAACGGGGGGCATCTGGCAGCGTCACTGGGTGTCGTTGAGCTGACCATCGCGCTCCTTTCCTGTTTCGATCCGCCGCGGGACAGCATCATCTGGGATGTCGGGCACCAGTGCTACCCATGGAAGATCCTCACCGGCAGGCGTGACGGATTCGGCACGCTGCGCCGTTACGGCGGCATATCCGGATTCCCCAACCGCGCTGAGAGCCCCTTTGACTGCTTTGGCGTAGGGCATGCGTCAACATCCATTTCCGCGGCCCTGGGCATGGCCATGGCCCGCGACGTCGAAGGAAGCTCCGGACACATCGTGGCTGTCATCGGCGACGGCGCCCTTGGCGGAGGCATGGCGCTCGAAGCGCTGAACCAGGCCGGCGGCCTGGGGCGGCGGCTCATCGTCATCCTCAACGACAACAAGATGTCCATCTCGGAAAATACGGGCGCCCTCTCCCGCTTTTTGAGCCGCAGCCTTTCCCATCAGACCCTGATGCACTTCAAGCAGCATGTTTCACGGGTGCTCTCGCGCCTGCCCAAGGGCGATTCCATCGTGGACATCCTCCGCAAGGGAGAGATCAGCTTCAAATCCTTCTTCACCCCCGGCGTCCTCTTCGAAGCGTTCCAGTTCAACTATATCGGCCCGATCAACGGGCACGACATCCAGCAGCTGGAACGGCACATCGAGGCCGCCAAGCTCCTGGACACTCCCGTGCTGCTGCATGTGCGCACGCGGAAAGGCAAAGGATACGTGCCGGCCGAAGACAACCCTTCACAGTTCCATGGCGTTGCGGCTGCCGTTCCCGATGAGATAGAGATCCCTTCGCCCCTCGGCCAGGGGACCACCACCGGGAACGGTTTCAGCCGAGCCTTTGGCGAAGCACTGTGCCAGATCGCAGAGCGCGACCCGAAAGTCTTCGCCATCACCGCGGCCATGCCTGACGGCACCGGGCTTCAGCCCTTCCACGAACGTTTTCCAGAGCGCTTTGCCGACGTAGGCATCTGCGAGGAGCACGCCGTCACCTTTGCTGCGGGCCTGGCGGCCAGGGGGTTCCACCCTGTCGTCGCCATATACTCCACCTTCCTTCAGCGTTCTTTCGACCAGATCATCCACGATGTCTGCCTCCAGGACCTCCCCGTCGTCTTCTGCCTGGACAGGGCCGGTCTCGTTGGCGAAGACGGTCCGACCCATCATGGCGCCTTTGACCTTTCCTGGCTGCGCGCCGTCCCCAACATCTCCATCCTGGCCCCGCGCGACGAAGCCACGCTGAAGCAGGATCTCGAAACCGCATTCACCCTTTCCGGACCTGTTGCCCTGCGCTACCCCCGCGGTTCCGGCCGCAGGCTCGACATGGAACGCTTCCAGGCGTTCGCCCCCCGGATCAGTCCGGCTGCACTGGAGCCAGGCCGGCCTGTCCTCCAGCATGGGGACATGCTGCTCCGCGGCGACTCCCGCATCCTGGTCCTTGCTGCAGGACAGCGCGTCTTCCCCTGCGTCGAAGCCGCCCTGCTCGTTGCAGAAAAAACAGGATCCATGCCATCTGTCTTCGATGTGCGCTGGGTCAAACCGCTTCCTTCCGGAGAGATCCTGGACCTTGCGCGCAGCCACAGCGCCATCCTCATGGTGGAAGACAATGCCCTTGCCGGCGGATTCTCTTCGGCCGTCCTCGAACTCCTTGCCGACAACGATGCCCTTGCCGGCCTGACCATCCGGCGCCTCGGCATCCCCGACCGCTTCATCACGCACGGCCCCGTACGGCGCCTGCGCGCCGACATAGGCATCAACATCACTGGCATCGCCAGGGCGCTTGAAGAGCTCGCCGCACATACAGAAACAAAAGGAACGGAAGCATGAAAAAACGGGCGAAAGCCAAGAAGCGCCTGGGCAGCGGCTGGTACTGGCTGGAGATCCTCGCCCTCTGCGCCCTTCTCGCCGTGGCGGTCTCGGCATGGCACAGCGGTTCCGGGCAGACGCAGCGCTCCGCATCGGCACCGGCCAAAAAAGCGGAACAGCGCAAAGCGCCTGCGCCCCGTCAGGAATCCCGCCTTGCCACGACCGTCCAGCCCAAAAACGCAAAACCGGATCAGGCAGCGGCGGCGCGGCGGAAGGATGCTCCGGAGAAAAAGGAAGCTGCCCCCTCCCCGGCCACGGCTGCAGCACCTGTTTCCCGCGAAGAATATACCGTTTCCCGCGTTGCCGACGGCGACACCCTTGAACTGCGTGATCCCCGGGGCGGGACGCTGCGCGTCAGGCTGTACGGCATAGACGCGCCCGAAGGACGGCAATCCTTCGGGAACGAATCGCGCGCCAACATGCAGCGCATCGCAAAAGGCAGGAAGGTCAGGATCAAGCGCCTCTATACGGATAATTTCCAGCGTGCCGTCGCCATCGTCTACCTTTGCGACAACAACAGGATAGATGCGCTCTCTCTCAACGAGCGGCAGATCCAGGACGGCATGGCATGGGTGTACGATTTCTTCTGCACGAGCCAGGAATGCAACACGTGGAAATTCGAGGAAGCCATGGCCAAGACACGCAGGATCGGGCTCTGGAAAAATCCGGCGCCGGTCCCGCCCTGGCAATGGCGCGCCCTTCAGGAGAACTAGCATCCTCCGTGCCATGGCCCCGGCGCACGCATCCTGCAGGCCTGCTTGACTATATCGGGATCCATTAATATAGTTCCGGGGCTGGGTGCGGCTGCCGCAAAAGGCATATGCCGCCTGCTCAGCCTGGACGGAAAGCAGGAAGCAGCGCGGCCCTGCTTCCCGGAGGTCCCGGCCGGACCGACGCCGGGGCGCACCATGCCAGGAAGCAGCACCGCATCATCCGTCAACTGCCCAGCGTGATCCCACCGCACAAAGGAAAGAATATGCCAGCAAAAGACCTTGACCTTTCACTCAGCCATAAAGTGGCCGACATCGGGCTTGCCGATTTCGGCAAAAAAGAAATGCAGCTTTCCGAACGGGAGATGCCGGGGCTCATGGAGCTCATCCGGCGCTATGGCGGCAGCAAGCCCCTGCAGGGCATGAAGATCAGCGGCTCCCTGCACATGACCATACAGACCGCGATGCTCATCCGTACGCTGCATGCTCTGGGCGCCGACCTGCGCTGGGCCTCATGCAACATTTTCTCCACGCAGGACCATGCCGCCGCAGCCATTGCCGCCCAGGGGATGGCCAGCGTCTTCGCCTGGAAGGGCGAAAGCCTGGAGGACTACTGGTGGTGCACGGAAATGGCGCTCACCTGGCCGGACGGCTCCGGTCCGGACCTGATCGTCGACGACGGCGGCGACGCCACGCTGCTCATCCACCGGGGCGTTGAAGCCGAACGGGACCCCTCCAGCCTGAAGCGTCCCCCTTCCTGCAGGGAAGAGGCGATCATCATGGAGCGCATAGCCCTTTCCCTGGAAAAGCGTCCCGGGCGCTGGTCCAGGATCGCGTCCAAGGTGCGCGGCGTTTCCGAAGAGACCACGACCGGCGTGCACCGCCTCTATCAGATGGAGCGCGACGGCAAGCTGCTCTTCCCTGCCATCAACGTCAATGACTCGGTCACCAAGTCCAAATTCGACAATCTCTATGGCTGCAGGGAATCCCTGGCAGACGGCATCAAGCGCGCCACCGACGTCATGGTCGCGGGCAAGACCGTGGTCATCTGCGGATTCGGCGACGTAGGCAAGGGCTGCGCGGCATCCATGCGGGGGTTCGGCGCGCGCGTGCTCATCACCGAGATAGACCCCATCTGCGCATTGCAGGCCGCCATGGAAGGCTACCAGGTCGTCACCATGGAGGATGCCCTTCCCGAAGGCGATATCTACGTCACCTGCACGGGGAACTGCGACGTGATAACCGGGCAGCACATGATGGGCATGAAAGACGAAGCCATCGTCTGCAACATCGGTCATTTCGACAGCGAGATCCAGATGTCCTGGCTGGAATCCACTGCCGGCTGCGTCAAAATGGAGATCAAGCCTCAGGTGGACAAATGGACCCTGCCTTCCGGGCGGTCCATCATCGTGCTGGCCGAAGGCCGCCTGGTCAACCTGGGATGCGCCACCGGCCACGCCAGCTTCGTCATGTCCAATTCCTTCACCAACCAGGTGCTGGCGCAGATCGAACTGGCAGGCAACCCGCATGAGCCCAAGGTCTACACGCTCCCCAAAAAGCTCGACGAAGAAGTCGCACGCCTCCACCTCGGACGCCTCGGCGCCAGGCTCACCAGGCTGACCCAAAAGCAGGCCGACTACATCGGCGTCCCTGTCGAAGGCCCCTACAAGAATGAGATGTACCGCTATTGAGCGCCACAGGAGGTGACGGCATGGGCGATCTCGCACGCTTCGGGGTGTCCCTCGAACAGGATCTTCTGGAAGCTTTTGACTCCCTTTGCACACGCCGCGGGGTAAAGCGCTCGGAAGCGCTCCGCCAGTGCATACGCCGGGAACTTTCCTGGGAAATGCTTGCAGACCCGAAGGTCCCCGTGGCAGGCGTCCTCACGCTGATGTTCGACCACCACGACAGCGATCTGCCCGGCCGCCTGACGTCGCTCCAGCATGAGGCGCACGACATGGTCATTGCCACCATGCACGTGCATCTCGATGAGCACCGGTGCCTTGAGACCATGGCCCTGCGGGGCACGGCAGAGGAAGTATCGCAGCTCGCCGACAGGCTGCGCTCGTCCCGGGGCGTGCTGCAAAGCTCCTGCTCGCTCACCACGATCGATTCCGTGGAGTCGCATGGCCATGCCCACCATCATTCCCACAAGGGACAGGATTGATGGAAGAAGCGCTGAAAGACGTACAGAGCGGGCCTTCCGAAGTCGCCCTGGACATCGACCACGTCGGCGTGAAGAACATCCGCCTCCCCCTTGTGGTGAAGGACAGGGCCCAGGGGCGCCAGCATACCGTCGCCACTGTGGACATGGCCGTGGACCTTCCCTCGCGATTCAAGGGGACGCACATGAGCCGCTTCGTCGAATCCCTGGAAAGTTGGAGGGAAAGGAGCGGGGAAGAGCTCGATTACGCTTCCATGAAGAGGCTCCTCTCGGACGTGCTCTCTCGCCTGCACGCCCGGAAAGCCCGGGCGCGTTTCAGCTTTCCCTACTTCATCACGCGCCCGGCGCCCGCCACGCACCTTCCGGCACCCGTATGCTACCAGTGCAGGCTGACCGGAGAGATGGAGGAAGGAAGCCCGTCCCCACGATTCCTGCTGGAGATCGACGTCCCCGTGACCACCGTCTGCCCGTGCTCGAAAGCCATCAGCGTTTCGGGAGCGCACGGACAGCGGGCTGCCATACGCATCGCCGTGAGGATGAAGCGCTTTGAATGGCTCGAAGGATTCATCGAGATCGCCGAACGTTCAGGTTCTTCCCCCATCTATACGCTCCTTAAGCGGCCTGATGAAAAATTCGTCACGGAACACGCCTACGAAAACGCCGTTTTCGTGGAGGATGCCGTGCGGCGCGCAGCGGAAAAGCTGGAAGCCTGCGGCAATGTCACCTGGTACCGGGTCGAAGTGGAAAGCGAAGAATCCATCCATGGGCACAATGCGTTCGCCAGCATTGAAAAAAGCGTATCGAAGCCGTGATGCGCTGGATGCGCCTGCCACCCTATCATGGTAAAAAATTCTCAAACTGCAGTTTATTGTTTCTTTTTTTTCACTGGCAGCTAAAATCAACAGGCAGGCGCCTATGCGTACTGACGACTGGAGCATCCCATGAAACCATCTTCCGCCCATACAGCCACCGCTGGTCTGTTCCCGCCATGGCGGGAGGACCGCTGCTGCTGACGCCCCGGCCCGCACGGGCTCCCCTTCCCATCCCCTCATCATGACCCTTTCAGAGAGACCCTCATGGATACAAATCAGGCTTTCGTTTACTTTGCCATCATCGCCTACATGGCGCTGGTCCTGTACATAGGCTATTACTGCTCCAAGCAGAATGAGAACGCCGGCGACTTCTACCTTGGCGGACGCCGCCTCGGCCCCGTCGTGGCGGCCATGAGCGCCGAGGCCTCCGACATGTCGTCCTGGCTGCTCCTGGGCATCCCCGGGCTCACGCTGTTCACGGGCATCGCCGACACGTTCTGGACCGCCTTCGGGCTCGCCATCGGCACCTACCTCAACTGGCTCTTCGTCGCCGGCCGCCTGCGCCGCTACAGCGAGAACATCGGCGCCATCACCATTCCCGACTTCTTTGCCCGCCGCTTCCACGACAAAAGCAACGCCCTCCTCGGGATCGCCGCGCTGGTCATCATCATCTTCTTCATCCCCTACACCGCTTCGGGATTTGCCGCGTGCGGCAAGCTGTTCTCCTCGCTCTTCGGCATCAGCTACATCACGGGCATGATGATCGGTTCGGTGGTCATCGTGGCCTACACCGCCATGGGCGGCTTCCTTGCGGCATCGACGAGCGACCTCATCCAGTCCATCATCATGAGCCTGGCGCTGGTCATCATCGTCTTCTTCGGCATCGAGCTCGCAGGCGGCTGGGGGGCCGTGGAATCCGCCGCCAGCATCGACGGCTACATCAGCCTGACCAGCATGACGGACATCAGCACGCTCAAGGTCAGCGACTACGGATTCATCACCGTCGTTTCCACCATGGCCTGGGGCCTGGGCTACTTCGGCATGCCGCACATCCTGCTGCGCTTCATGGCCATCGAAGAACCCAGGCGCATCGCCTTCTCGCGGCGCATCGCCACCATATGGGTGGTCATCGCCATGGGCACGGCCATCCTCATCGGCGTCATCGGCTACGCCATCGTCAAGGCCGGCGTCCTGCCCATGTTCTCATCCTCTTCCGACGCCGAGTACCTGATCATCAAGCTGAGCGGCCTGCTCAGCCAGTACAACGTGGTCGCCGCCTTCATCGCCGGCCTCGTGCTCGCGGGCATCCTCGCCTGCACCATGTCCACCGCGGACTCCCAGCTCCTCGCCGCCGCGTCCAGCGTCTCCGAAAACATCATGAAGGGCGTGTTCGGCATCCGGCTCTCCGAAAAGATGACCCTGCTCACCGCCCGCATCACCGTGCTCGGCATCGCCATCATCGGCGTGTTCATCGCACGCGATCCCGCGAGCTCCGTGTTCCGCATCGTTTCCTTCGCCTGGGCGGGATTCGGCGCCGCGTTCGGCCCCGTGATGCTGTTTGCCCTGTTCTGGAAGCGCTGCAACAAATGGGGCGCCCTTGCCGGCATGTTCAGCGGCGGCGTCATGATCTTCGTGTGGAAATTCCTTGTGCGCCCGCTGGGCGGCGCCTGGAACATCTATGAGCTGCTCCCCGGGTTCCTCGTGGCCAGCGCGGCCATCGTCGTCGTCAGCCTGCTGACGCCCGCGCCGGAAAAGGAGATCATCGACGAATTTGACGCTGCCAGCCGCGGTGAATGACCCTTGCTTGACAGCATGTTGACAATCTTCTAAAGACAAAGCGCACGGGCGGTTAGCTCAGCTGGTAGAGTATCGGTCTTACACACCGACTGTCAGGGGTTCGAGTCCCTTACCGCCCACCAAACTATAACTCCACCAAGCCCCATAACGTAACATAACTCGTTGTGGGGCTGTTTTTTTATTATTTTACCAGGTACCGATCAGGCTGTTCCGTCACGCGCACAGATCGTACGGCATGACCTGCTGCACGCCCATGCGGTCTGCCTGCGCAGCACACGCTTTCCCGTTATGCAGGCCAGGCTGCGGCCGCAGCCTTCAGGCGCCGAATTCCTCAAAGCGCTTCGGACACGCCTGGCACGCCTCCGGCGGATGCGCCCCCTGGACCGCCTCACGGAAAGCCCGGCATCCGGTCCCGTTGAGGATCTCCAGGGGGTCCTTCTCCAAAACGCTGCCAAAGACGACCCGCGGAAGCCCCTGCCGTTCAGCCGGGACATTGAGATAGACACAGGGGGAAAGCAGGCCGTCGGCGTCCACATAGGCCGTCCTGTGCGCACGTTCGCGGCAGCCTGCCACCGGCCGTTCCGCAGGCAGCGAAGAGTAGAA